>CAZFNC010000030.1:0-18211 GCA_964520485.1 uncultured Synergistaceae bacterium
GCCGCCGCCGAAAAGTCGCCGGAAAAGTTCGTCGAAACGGCGGTCGATCTTGACAAGGGCGTCCTTAAACAGGGTTCCGGCCTGTTTGTCGGTGTTCTGGATGAGTTCTTTCAGGCCGTCCATGCCCTTTTGCACGTCGGCCGTCTGTGAGCCGAGGTAGTCGAGGCGCTCGGCAAGGGATGCGTCCTCCGACAGCGCGCCCAGATTCACATCCCCGAGTTCGCGAAGCTGCCGTTCGACGTAGCGGCAGCTGCCCTCGATCTTGTCGGCGCTCTCGCTCCCCGGCGTGAAAGCGGGCGGATACGGGAAGTTTTCCTCGTTGCCGGCGATGAGGGCGGCCAGGCTCTCGCGCGTCTTCTCGATTTCAACGCGGGCCATCAGTTCCTCGCGCGTCACGGCGTCGAAAGCGGCTTGCGCGCGCTGACTGCGCAAAAGCTGACGTTCCATGCGGGCGGCGGCACGGGTGTTGCGGCCGTCGAGTTCGCCGATGCGCGTTTCAACGTCCTTTTTCTCGCTCTCGCGCGCCTTGCGTTCATCGTTCAGGGCGGCTTCGCGCCCCGACATTTCCGCAAGCCGCGTCACGGCGGCTCGGCTTGCGGAATCGGCGGCGTTCAGCGCGCGCCGCAGATCGGACACGAGGCGCACGGAGCGCTCAAGCTCGCTTTTTTTCGCGGAAAGTCTCTCCGCGGCCAGCAGGGCCTGCGTGCGCAATTCGGCCAGTTCGCGGCTTTCTTCGTCGTCGCCGTCGGTCGGCGCCAGCGCTTCAATGCGTTTCCGCGCTTCGGCGGCGGCCGCCGCCGCCTTTTCGGCGCCTCCGCGCAGTTCTGCGACGCGTTTTTCAGAGTTCGTCCCTTCGGCGAGCAGAGCGTTCAGTTCTTCGGTCCGTTCGCGCACGGCGCGTCGCAGCCCATCCGTCCGCGACTTCTGAGCCTCGGCCTCGCGGCGGCGTTTCTCCAGCGCTTCCCGCGCGGCGTTTTCGCTCCTTTCGGCGGCTTCGAGCTTTTGGGCGACGGCCCGTTGCGCTTCTCTGTCGGCGGCAACCTGTCGTTCTGTCTTCTCGATCATGGTGCGCAGAGTGATCGCGCCGATCGCCTTCGCCGTCTTGCCGCCGCTGACGGTGCCCGAGGGGGAGAACACTTCGCCGTCGAGCGTGACGACAGGATAGCGCGCGTTCACGGCAAGACGCGCGCCCGTGTCGTAACCGGCGACCACGAGCAGGTCGCCGAGAAGGTGCCTCGCCGCCGGCAGCCAGCGGGGCAGAGGCGTTACAAGGTCGATGGCCCAGCCGAGCACGCCGTCTCCTGACGGCACCTTCGTTCCGCGGGCAGGGCGACAGCGCTCAAGGGGCAAAAACGTGGCGCGTCCCCCGCTGCGCTCCTTGAGCAGTTCGATGCCAAGCTTCGCCTGCGCCATGGTGTCGACGAGCAACCAGTACTGACGCCCGCCCAGATACGCTTCGAGGCTGGCGGCCAGCTTGACATCGCAGTCAAACGACTCAACGGCGGGAATGGTCTCGATCTTCAGCCTCCCAAGCTTGACGGCAGAGAGAACCATCTGCACCGGCTTGGGATAGAGTCCCTCCTCCGCGCGCTGGATCATGCCGTCAAGCTCTGCTTCGGCCCTCGCGATGGCACGTCGCAGCCCCTGCGCGCGCACTGCCAGTTCCTGGCTCGCCGTGGCGGCCTCGCCGCGTTCCTGTTCAAGGGAATCAAGCTCGTCTTCAATGGCTTCCAGCTTTTCATCCTCGGCGGTCAGGCGCGTGACGAGTTCGTCGCGCTGTTCGCGAAGGATTCCGAGAGCCTTGTCCCTCTCCAGGCTTTGAGCGCCGAGAGCGTCGGCTCGGGCGCTCATTTGCCGCGCTTCCTCCAGCAGCGAGGCTTCGCGGTCAAGAAGTTCCCCTCGCGTGCGCCGAACCTGTTCAAGGCGCTCGCTTCGCTCTCTGAGCCTGTTCTCAAGGTCGGCGACGCGCACGGCGAGCGAGCGATCTTCCCGCGTCAACCTTCCTGTCTGCGCCGCCAGCTCGCCGCGGAGTTTTTCTTCCTCCTCCAGCTGCGACTCGAGACGTTCGTGTTCCTCACCGGCGCGACGCAGAGCGAACTCGCACTCGCTCTTTTCGGCGTTCAGCGACATGATGCGGCGCAGAACGTCGTCAAGGCGCGGCTGAAGTTCTTCCAGCGCGTCGTTCAGCCTGCCGCGTTCGCGGGCGTATTCGCTTCCCCGCTCACGCAGCACGTCGAGGGCGCGCTTCCACAGGACGGCCCAGTTCCGACGGGAAGTAAGACGCGATTGCGCCTCTTCGTGCCGCCTCGTCAGATCGTCAAGACGCGCCTCTTCGCCGAAGCGGCGCGTGTGGTAGAGAGTCCTTCGGAGCTCGGCAAGCCTGGCCTGATAATCCTTTGCCTTGCGGGCGTTGGCAAGGTCGGGAGCGATCTCCCCGCGTCTGGCGCGAAGCTCGCCCATCAAAGTGTTCAGCCGCAACAGTTCCTCGCCCGACTGTTCAAGCTCTTCCCTGGCGCCGTCGCGCTTTTTGCGGTAGATGTCGATGCCGAACAGTTCCTCTAGCTGGAGCCTGCGCTGAAAAGGCTTCTGCAGGACGGCGGCGCCGACCTCGCCCTGACCGATAAAGGCCGACCTGTCGCCTTCAAGTCGCCACTGCTGTTTGAACCGCGCCAGATCCTGCACGCGCGTGCGCAGGCCGTTGACGTAAATCGTGCCTCCGGAAGCGTCAAGATGACGCCGCAGCGCGGCGTGAGCGCCGCCGTCGTTCAGGTCAAGCGTCACGTCCGTTTCTGTCGCCTCGGACAGACCGGCCGAACCCTGAAAGATCAGGTCGCTCTGCCGCGTGATACGGAGACGGGCCGCGCCGCTTTCGCCAAGCGCCCAGCGCAGCCCGTCGAGGATGTTGCTCTTGCCGCTCCCGTTCGGACCGACGATGGCCGTAAATCCGTGACCGAACGGCAGCTCATGCGTACCGCCGAAACTCTTGAAATTTTTAAGGGTCAGTCGTTCGATAAACAACGCTCGTGTCTCCTCTGCCGCGCAAATACGCCGCGCGCGCCTCCACGCTGGCTGTCGGGCCCTGCAGGTCAAGACGGAACTTGTCAAGCGGCATGCCGCGCTGTCCGCGAAGGAAGATGCGGCGTCCGAACTCGTCTTCCCACGCGGCCAGATACAGCTGCGCGACATAAGCGGCCACGGACTCGCTGGCATCGACCAGCACGGCCTGCGCGCGCCCCGACATGAAGATGCAGCGGATAAAGCGCTTGAGCATCAGGGCGCATGTGTCCTCCTTGAGCACACGGCCGCCGGATCCGCACTCGGGACACGGACGCGTGAGCACCGACCTGAGATCGGCTCGCGCCCTCTTGCGCGTCATCTCCACCAGACCGAGCGGGGAGATGCCGTAGACGTGCACGCGGCACCTGTCACCGGCAAAGACCGCGTCGAGCCTGTCGAGCAGCGCTTCGCGATCCTCCTCCGGCTCCATGTCGATGAAATCAACGACGATGATTCCTCCGATAGACCTCAGTTTGAGCTGGCGCGCGATCTCGTCCGCCGCCTCAAGATTCGTGGCCAGCACGGTCTCGCGCAGCGTGTGCCCACCCGTGTATTTGCCGGTGTTCACGTCAATGACGGTCAGTGCCTCTGTCTGATCGATGACAAGGTACGCGCCCGAGGCGAGCCACACCTTGGTGTCAAGCAGCGCCTCAATCTCCTTCTCGACACCATAGTACTCAAAGAGCGGGGTGGCGGCGTGGTGGAAAGTCAGCGTCGGCGCGTCTTCCGCCTTTTTAAAGCGTTCAAGGTACTCGGCGGCGCGGTCGTATTCCTCACGGTTATCGACGACGATCTGCGACACGTCGGAACTCAGTTCGTCGCGCAGCACCCGCCCGACAAGTCCGATATCCCTGTAGAGCAGACAAGGAGCGGTCTGGCGCGATGCGTTCGTCTCGATCTCGCGCCAGATTTTCCTGAGCTGCTCAAGGTCGTCGGCGATGACGTCCGCGTCAACACCCTCGGATGCCGTGCGCACGATCACGCCGAAACCTGACGTGTCCAGCGCGCGCACAGCCGCCTTGAGCCTCGATCGTTCGTCTTCGCGGACGATGCGCTTTGACACCCCCACGTCGTGTCCGCCGGGGACGAGCACGAGATAGCGCCCCGGCAGCGATATGCGCGCCGTGACTCGGGGACCCTTGTTCTTGCGCGCCGTCTTCACGACCTGCACGAGGAGTTCTCCGCCTGGCCGCACCTTCGCGCTTCCGGCGTCGTTGAGATAAAGGAAACCGTTCCGCCCGTCGCCGAGGCTGACAAACGCCGCGTTCATGCCCTGCAGAACGCTTTCCACGCGCGTCTTGTATATCTCGCCGCTTTTCTGGCACTCCCACATTCTCTCGATAAAGAGCTCGCTCAGCCGCCCGCGCTCGACGATGGCCACGCGCGCCTCCTCCGGATCGATCGTGTTGGCCAGAATCAGCGTATCGGGCGAGCGGCGTTCTCCCTCGTCCTCATTGCGTTCTATTTTCAGTTCATTCTCGTATGTACTCATGGTTGTCCTTGTGAATATACGGCCCGCGCGTTTCCGTCACTGTCCGTCGGGCTGGAGCAACGGCACGATCTCGCCACTTTCCTCGCGCCAGCGTCCAAGACACAGACGGGCGATACAGATGTCCGGCCAGCCTCCGATCACGCCGGAAGCGGTAAGAAGTTTCACAAGCGCGCCCGGACCGTTCTGCGACGGGTTGAGCATAGTCAGTTCCAACCCGTCGTCTCCCTGCCGGCACACCGGCAGCACCGTCCGCTCCAGCCCCTCCGACAGCGTCGTGAGGGCCGCTCCCAAGCGGCTTTCGTCGCGCGTGCGCATCCAGTAGCGCGCCGCGTCGCAACATTTGCTCAAGGACGCGGCATCGGCGGAGACGCTCGTTCCTTTGAGCAAACAGAATCCCGAAGGGATGTGCGCGTTCAGAGTCTCGACGGCCTCCTGCGGCGTAACAGGCGCCTCAAACCGGATTTCGACGGCCTCACAGAGTGAAACGACGCCGACAGGCAGCGCCGGCCCCATCACGATATGCGGCCGCGGCGACATTCCCCGCGTCATCTCCACGCGAAGTCCCGCGCGACGCGCGACGCGTCCGAACAGCTGCGGCAACTCGACATGGCGCACGAAAGCGGCGAAGCCGCGCTTGGAAAAGACGAAGCGGATCCGGTTCATCTTTTCACCCCGCTTAGGACGCAGCCCTTATTCTCCCAGCCGCAAACGTTGCAGCCGCCGTCGCGGCAGTCGGGCGTGAGCAGACCGAGCCGCGAACGGCGGTACTCGCGCAGCAGAAACTCCTTAGACACTCCCGCGTCGATATGGTCCCACGGAAAAGCTTCGTGTTCGGGCCGCACACGCTGCGCGTACCACGCCGGATCGAGACCGTTTTCCGCAAAAGCCCTCCGCCACCGTTCGAGGCTGAACGTCTCGCTCCAGCTGTCAAAGCGCTCGCCAAGCTTCCAGGCCGTCAAAACAGCCCTGCCGACCCTGCGGTCGCCGCGCGCGAGCACGCCTTCGACGAAGGACTGCGCGGAATCGTGATACTTAAAAGCAATCGACCGCGAGCGGATCTGTCTTTTCATGAACGCGCCCTTGCGCGCCAGTTCTTCGCGAGTGTCCTGCGCCGCCCACTGGAACGGCGTGTGTCCCTTGGGGACAAATCCGGCCACCGATACGTGGATCTGCGCCCGCCGAGTGTATCTGCGCCCGATCGACGCGGCACGCTCGGCCAGTTCGACGATGCCCGACAGATCGTCGTCCGTCTCGCCCGGGAGCCCCATCATGAAGTACAGTTTCACCTTCTGCCAACCGTGCTCAAAAGCAGCCTCAAGGGCGGAATCCAGATCGGCGTCGGTGACTCCCTTGTTGATCACGTCGCGCATCCTCTGACTTCCCGCCTCGGGAGCAAGCGTCAGTCCGCCTTTTTTCATCGGTTCAAGCCCCGCCGCCAACCCCACCGAAAAGTTGTCCGCGCGCAGGCTCGGCAGACTGACCCTGATCCCTTCGCCGCCCAGCGGAGAAAGCGCGTCCAGAAGTTCGCCGATACGCGTATAATCGCAGCTTGCCAGCGACACAAGGCTGCACTCCTCCCAGCCCGTCCGCGAGATCAGACCGCGGACGCTCCCCGCGACGACGTCCGCCGAACGTTCGCGCACGGGACGGCAGATCATGCCCGCCTGGCAGAAGCGGCAGCCGCGCGTACAGCCGCGAAACAGTTCGACAGCCACGCGGTCGTGAACGATGCTCGAGGACGGCACGATCATCGACCGCGGCGCAATCGCGTCCATATCGGCGCAGATCAGGCGGCGGCGCGGCAGAGAGAACTCGGAGGAGAAATGCGCGCCCGACTCGTCGTACTCGCAGGACACCAGCGAAGGCACGTACGTTCCGTCAAGCTCCGCCGCGGCGCGCAACCGTTCTATGCGGGAACGGCCCTTCGTGCGCGACAAAAGCTCAAGCAGCGGCGGATTGACGGCCTCCCCGTCGCCGAGGCAGAAAATGTCCACAAAATCAGCCAGCGGTTCGGGAACGAGAGCCGACGATCCTCCCGCGAGCACCAGTGGATCCTCATCTGACCTTTCCTCGGCGAGCAGAGGGACGCCGCCAAGGTTGAGCATGGTGAGAATGTTGGTGAAACTCATCTCGTGCTGAAGCGTGAAACCCAGGGCGTCAAAGTCCTTCAGCGCTCTCCCCGACTCGACGGAACCGAGAGGCAGACGGGCGGCGCGCAAAGCCGACTCCATGTCCGTCCACGGACAGTAGGCACGTTCCGCGTCGATGCCGTCAAGCGCTTTCGTCTGCGGATAGAGAAGCTGAAATCCCAGATAGCTCATGCCGACTTCGTACACGTCAGGAAAACAAAAACACAGTCGGAAGTCAGCATGCTCCTTCGGCTTCGTGTCCCCCCATTCCGAGACGGCGTACCGCGAAGGCCATTTCACTCCCGCGATCAGGGGCCAGCGGGGATCGTCAAACTCTTCAAATCTCAAGATGGACCATCCTTACAAAGATACACGACCGCGAAGGGGCGTGTCGCGGCGGCGAGCGCGGAAAAAAGTCACGGCTACCCCTTCTGCACGGAGATGGCAGAACGCTTTTCAGGGACGGAAATCTCGCGGTAATTCAGCTCTTCCGCCGCGCCCAGCCGAGCGACGATGCCGACGGCCAAAACCGACGCAAGAAGCGAGCTGCCGCCGTAGCTCATAAACGGCAGCGGCAGCCCCGTCACCGGCAGAAGCCCCATACTCATGCCGACGGACTCAAAACTGTGAAACCACAGCGACACCGTCAACGAGACGACCAGCACCTTCGTCGCGACGCTGCGGGACCGCAGCGCGACGCGCATCATGCGCCAGATGATGAACGAGAACAGCGCCAGCAACAGCAGACCTCCAGCCAGCCCGAACTCCTCGGCGTAGACGCTGAAGATGAAGTCCGTGTGAGGCTCGGGAAGAAAACGAAGCTTGCTCTGCGTCCCCCGCATGAACCCCGCTCCCCAGAAGTGCCCAGCCCCCACGGCAATGCGCGACTGAATCACGTTATATCCGGCGCCCAGCGGGTCAAGTTCGGGATTGATGAAAACGAGAACGCGCTTTTTCTGATAATCCTTGAGCAGCGCCCATGCGGCGGGCAGGAAGGCTAGCCCCGTACCCGCCAGGGCAATCAGGTAGCGCTTAGGCGTGCCGGAGACCATCAGCGCGGTGAAGATCATCATCGCGAAAACGAGCGTGCTCCCCAGGTCAGGCTGGACGAGCACGAGCAGCGCCGAAACGCCCCCCAGCGCCATCGCGCCGAGAAAATATTTCACCGTCACCGGTGGAAACTGCGTGAGATGACGCGCCATGACAAAAGCCAGACCCAGCTTCGCGAACTCCGCCGGCTGCACGCTCAGCAGACCCAGATCGATCCACGACTGCGCGCCCTTTGTACGGGAACCGAACATGAAAAGCAACAGCAGCGACAGGCAGCACAGCCCGTAGATCAGGTAGGCGTTATCAAGATAGAATTCCGTGTCGATCCACAGCAGCGCCGCGAAAACGAGAATCGAGACGGCACCCCACACAAGCTGGCGTCCCGCGTAAAACCCGCCCATGCCGCCCGAGCCTCCGGCGGCGCTGTAAATCGTCACTACGCCGATCGAATAAACGGCCGCGACGACGAACAGCAACGGATAGTCGAGCGCGCTCAGCAGCGCGCGCGGGGAGAACTGCCCTTTCATCGACTCTGATTGCGCCCCGCCAGTTCAGCCATGACGGCGGAGCCTCGCTTCATCCCGTTTACGGGAACGGAGACCGACAGCGCCGAAACGTCTTCCTCGCTGCTCAGCTTGCAGTCGATGCCCGCGGCGTCCACCTCAAGGTACTTCGATATCACCGCGACGATGTCGCGGCGCAGCATCTCCAGAACTTCGGGGGAGATGACGCTCCTGTCGTGCATGAGCACGAGCTTGAGACGCTGCTTGGCCGTGTCCTTCGAATCTTTTCTGCCAAAGAGCGAACTTAAGATGCCCATGGACGTGCCCTACTTTCTGCTGAACAGGTTGCGCAGTTTATCGAAGAAGCTCTGATCCATGTTGTCGATGTCAAGGAACGGCACTTCTTCGCCTGTGATGCGGCGAGCGATGTTGGTGAACGCCGTCGCCGCGGGCGACTCGGGCTTGAGCGTGAGAGGCTCGCCGATGTTGGAGGACTTGACCACGGCATCGTCCTCGGGCACCTGCCCCAGAAGATTGACCGACAGGATGTCAAGCACGTCGTCGACGCCCATCATGTCGCCCTTGCGCATCATCTTGGGACGCAGACGGTTGATGACCAGACCTATTTTCTTCTTGCCCTGCGACTCGAGCATCCCGATGATGCGATCGGCGTCGCGCACCGGCGAAACGTCCGGCGTCGTCACCACGATCGCCTCGCTCGCGCCGGCAGCAGCGTTACGGAAACCTGCCTCGATGCCGGCGGGACAGTCAAAGATGACGAAATCGAAGTCTTTCTTCAAATCATCGCTGAGTTTTTTCATCTGCGCTTCGTTCACAGCCTCTTTCTCGCGCGTCTGAGCCGTCGCCAGCAGATAGAGACCATCAACGCGCTTGTCGCGGATCAGGGCCTTTTTCAGATCGCATTTTCCCTCGACCACGTCGACAAGAGTAAAGACAACGCGGTTTTCCAGGCCGAGGATCAGGTCAAGACTGCGCAACCCTGTGTCGCCGTCCACGACGACGACCTTTTTGCCCAGTTTGGCCAAGGCCATGGATATGTTGGCGGAAGTCGTCGTCTTGCCGACGCCGCCCTTCCCAGATGTCACTACGATAGCCCGTCCTGCCATGGGTTGTTCCCTCCTCTGACGCGCTGCGTCGCTTTTCTCTGTATTTCCCCGCGCCCTTCCGCCCTGGTCGGGCAGTTTCTTCAGCGCGATTTCAAGTTTCGTCTTCAACCGCGCCGACGCCTGGCGCTTTTTTCTGCTTTTCGCTGCCATCGTTCTCTCCTCCCTTTTAGGGAACGCTGAACTGTCCACATTATACCGCAGATCCCCGCGCTCGGGAGACGGCGCCGTTCTCAGAGACTCCTCAGCGGTCCTTGTCCTTCACGATCTCGCCGGCCACGAAGACGCCGCCCTCAACGTGAATGCGCACCGGACGCCCCCACCACGGCGACACACCAGGTTCCATAGCGTTGCTGATCATCGTGCCGATGCGCATCTGATTGGTCTTATAGCACATCGTGACCACCGAAGCACTGCTGTCGCCCGTGCAGCCCGCGTGTACCTGCCCCAAAAGCGAGCCGAGTACGATGATGGAGCCTGTGGCGTTGATCTCGGCCCCCGAGTGCAGAGAACCGAGCATGAGCACGTCGCCCTCGTGAAACAGGCTCTGCCCCGATCTCATCGGGGTGGAGACAATCTTGAGCGAACTCGGCGAGAAGATCGGCCTGTCGCCGCTGTCAAGCTTAAACCCGAGAGAAGCCAGGACGTCAAGCGTGTCAGGGTCCGATGCCGCCCACATCGCCACCGAAAGCCCCATCGGGAACACCACATCGCTCAAAAAAGCCGAAAGCCAGTTTCGAGTCACGGGCAGCGCGCGAAAATCAAAGATGAGCGGATGCGAAGTGATAAGCGGCCCGGCGTCGCGCAGCTCAGCCATCACGTCAACGACACCGGGAACAGTCTGCCCGTCGAAGAAAACGCGCACGGCGCTGCCGCGTCCTTTATAGCTGAGCTGTCTTTTCTGCGAGGATAATTCCATTCGCCTCAAATCCTTTCAACCCGTAAAATTCTATGATGAAAACGCCGTTTCGTTCCCACAACGTGCTGCGGCGTGAAAAAGAATCAACGGACGTTAGCCCCGAAAGACAGCGTTCGCGCCGCGTGAAACGGCCGTATATCAATACGGTTCATCTGTTCACCTCGCCGCCGTTCAGTCCGAGAAGATACGCCAGCATCCTGCCGACGAGAGGCCCAGCCACTCTGCCGCCGCTTTCGCCGCCCTCTATGAAACAGACGACGGCGTAGCGCGGGGAAGACGCCGGAGCGTAGCCCGCGAACACGGCGTGGTCCTTGCCGTGAGCATGCTGGACAGTTCCCGTCTTGCCGGCCATCTCGACGCCGCTAACGACCGCAGAGTGTCCCGTTCCTCCCCTTGCGACGACGGCGCGCAACCCCTGCTGTATCAGGGAGAGCGCATCACGGTTAAGTCCGGCACTGACGCCTTCGGGATTTTCCGCCCTGCGCAGATGAGGCCTGTAAAACGTGCCTCCGTTGGCGATTGTCGCGTAGACGCTGCACATCTGAAGAGGCGTGAGCAGCACATAGCCCTGTCCTATGGACATGTTGACCGTGTCGCCTTTGAACCAGCCCTGATGAAGCGCTTTTCTCTTCCACTCCGGCGAAGGCATCACGCCTGAAGCCTCACCGGGCAGGTCGATCCCCAGCGGCGCCCCGAGGCCGAACCTGCGCCCCGCGTCGTCGTACCTCTTCACGCCCACGCGCTGGCTTGTCTCGTAAAAATATACGTCGCACGAGTCGCGCAGCGCGCGGACAAACGTCTCCCTCCCGTGCCCAGAGCGATTCCAGCAGCGGTAGGAATTGCTTGACAGGTGAAAAATCCCCTGACAGAGAACCGGCGTGTTCTTGTTGACGAACCCTGATTCGAGCGCGGCGTACCCCGTCACCACCTTGAAGATCGATCCGGGCGAATACTGTCCGCGGACGGCGCGGTTAAGCATCGGACGAGCCTTGTCGGTGGTGAGTATCCGCCACTCGGCGGCCGAGACGCCCCAGGAAAGCGGATTCGGATCATAGGTTGGATTGGAGCACATCACGATGACTTCGCCGTTGTTCACGTCCATTGCCACGATGGAGCCCCGCCTGTCGCCGAGCAGCTTGAAAGCGTAACTCTGCGCGCTCAGGTCGAGCGTCAGCATCAGATCCTCGCCGATCCCCGGCAACTTTTCGTTCAGCACGCGGCGCTGCCGCCCGTGCGCGTCGACTTCGACAGCACGTTCGCCGACGGCGCCGCGCAGCGTATTCTCGTAATATCTTTCGATCCCCGCCTTGCCGACCACGTCTCCGCCGATGTACCCTTTCTCCTCGTCCGGTTCGGCTGCGCGGAGTTCATTCTGGGAGATCTCGCCGACGTAGCCCACAACATGAGACGCCAGAGGCCCCGCCGGATAACTGCGTCTCCACACGGGCAGCGGAAACAGTTCCTCAGGAAAAGCTGGATCCTCCATCAGGTTCGTCATCTGCAGCATCGTCAGGTTCGTCACCAGAGAGATAGCGCGATAAGGCGCCCAGAAGAGGCTGCGGATGCGGTGGTCAAGCGTTTTCGCGTCATGCGGAAGGTGAGCGCGCTCAAGCGCGGAGAGCAGTTTTTGCTTCACCTCGGGCTTTCGCAGGTCAAGAGGGTAGCCCATGATGTCAAACGTCATCACGTTCAGCGCCAGCGGCAGACCGTTTCGATCATAGATCTGCCCGCGCGCGGGCGGCATGCGCAGCAGACGCAAACGGTTTTTCAGCGCCAGACCGACATAGCGGTCGGCCCAGAGCACCTGAAAAAGCACCAGCGCGGACGCCAGCATGGCGTAGCCGCACATCATGCACGCGCGCCAGAAGTTCAGCCGCGTGTCGGAAACTGACCGCTGCGCGCTCCTCTCAGAAAGACTCTTCGTCATAGATGTAAGGCCTCGTCAGCGCAGCGGCCAGCACAGCCACGGCCGTCAGAACCCACTGTGCGCACAGAATTGTCAGCACGCGCCCCGACGTGACGTTCGAGTCCCAGAAGATCAGCCTCACCGGCGTCATCGCCATGCAGAGCAAAGCGATGGAGACCACATGCGGCGCCATGTGACGGCTGTCGGTGGGCATCTCGTACCAGAAGCGCCGCAGGATCAGCAGCGCCAGAACGTAGAGCGCGGCGCTCAGGCCGGGCACGCCCAGCCAGCGCAGGTCGGTCAGCATCCCGCCGATGACGGCGGCCGCCAGCCACTTCCACGGGCTGTCGGGATCCCGCGCGCGCGTCGCGCACGCGAGCAGCGCCACGGCAAACAGTTCGGGAGCGAGAAATGTCTGAGTCATCATGATCTGCGCCAGATCCTGGGCGTACCAGCAGACGGCAAGAACACACACAGTTTTCATGAGTCCGCTACCCCTGTAACGTACACGTATTGCACTCTGAAAAGGTCGGCTCCGGTCTTGACGCGATACTCGACGACCCCCGCCGTGACGTTTCTGCGCTCGTCCGTGAGGACGCCGATGGGAAGCCCGGGACGCAGACGGCTGCCAAGCACGGTAAGCACCCTCATGCCAGGCTTGTAGTCGCCGTCGGAGGGCAGATAGCGAAGCCAGACGCCGCCTTCGTTGTCGCCCGTAACGACGCCGATCTCGCGCGTCTGCTCCACGACGACGGGCGCATAAAAGTTCGCGCTCGTGATCAGCCGCACCCATGCGCTGCCGCCCGACTGCGACATCACAACGCCCATCAGGTCGGCCCCGTCGAGCACGGCGCTGCCCGGTTCGAATGATTTTCCCATCGTGCCGATCCGCACGTCTTCCCACCACGTGCGCGGGTCACGGTAGACGACGGGATAACGGTTTTCGGCGCGGGCGTACCGGCGGAACTCCTCGGTGATACCCGCGCCGGAAAGTGTCCTCAGCTCGCGGTTTTCCTCGCGCAATTCGGCCAGTTCCTGCAGCAGCGCGCGCCTGTCGGCAGTCCATCTTCGTGCGTTCTCGACGCAATTCATGGCGTACACGGCGGGACGCTCCAGAGGCACGAGCAGGGCAGCGACGGCATCCATCGCCGCGCGCGTGCCGTCCCTGCCCGTCGAGACGAGAGCGACGATCACGCAGGCGATCACGCAGGCGAGCGAAGCGATCAATTCCCGCTCAAAATTTTTCTGCTGCAACATCGCTCTGACCGGCTAGATTTGGCTTTTGTGAACCGTGACGAGAGGCCTCTTCATCTCACCGAGGCTTTGCAGCGCCTGGCCGACGCCCTTGGCCACCGCGTGGATCGGATCCTCCGCGAGGATCACCGGCGTGCTAAGCACTTTCGTCAGACGGCGCGCCAGCCCTCGCAGCTGCGAACCGCCGCCCGTGAGAACGATACCGTTATCCACGATGTCGCGCGACAGTTCAGGCGGCGTCTGCTCTAGCGTCACCTTCACCATGTCCTCGATGCGCGAGACGATAGGCATGAGCACTTCGCGCACTTCGGCCGAACTGACGTGTGTCACCTTCGGCAGCCCGTCGGCCAGATCCCGTCCCTTCACTTCCATGTCAAGCTCCTGATCAAGCGGAACAACGGAGCCTATTTGGATCTTGACGTTCTCCGCCGTACTCTCGCCAATCAGCAGCGCGTGCTTTTGACGGAACAGAGCGCTGATCGCTTCGTCCATGCTGTCTCCGGCAAGGCGCAGCGAATTGCTGACGACGATGCCGCCCAGGGAAATCACGGCCACCTCGCTCGTGCCCGAACCGATGTCGAGCACCATGCTGCCCTCGGGATCGCTGATGGGAAGCCCCGCGCCCAGCGCGGCGGCGACGGGCTCGTCGAGGATGTAAGCCTCCCGCGAACCGGCGCCGAGAGCAGCGTCGACCACGGCGCGCCGCTCAACCTCGGTCACGTTGGCTGGAACGGAAACGATGACCTGCGGATTGGAGATACGTCCGACCGCGCACGCCTTCGAGATAAAATGCCGGAGCACGGCTTCCGTCATGTCGAAATTAGCGATGACGCCGTCGCGCAGCGGCTTGATGACCGAAACGCCCACGGGTGTCTTGCCGATCATCGCCTTCGCCTCGTGTCCGTAGGCAATCACGTCGACTCCGCCGCGCGGCAGTTTGCGCACTGAGACGCACGACGGCTCGTCAAAGACGATGCCCTTTCCGCCCAGATAGACGACGATGTTGGCTGTGCCCAAATCTATGCCGATACCGGCAACGCTCGATCTTCTGAAAAAATCCACGATCGCTCCTCCTCGCTTCGCCCTTTCCGCACACGGGGGAAAAGGCTGTTCGTTCGCGTTTATGCGTTTACAAATCTCAGTGACGCTCGGACGCGGCGGCGTTCAGGTCGATTCCGCCGTCTTCGCCTTCGCTATCGACGCGGCGGTACGATCCGCCGCCGACAATGTAGTGACCGTAAAAGCCGATCTGCAAAACCCCGAGCATGCGCGCCACAGCGCGGGTCAGCTGAAGGTCCTCGCGACTTGGCGTCAGGTCTCCGTCGGGGTGGTTGTGCAGCAGCACGACAGAAGCGCAGTCAAGGCGCACGGCACGTCGCATCAGATACGGCGCATCCAGCGCCGCTGCGTCGACGCCGCCGAACGAAAGTCGTTCGTCGGCGATGGGACGGCCTTTGGCGTCCAGGTAGACGGCGACGATGAACTCGCGTTCGTCAAGGTTGAGGCGGTTTGTCCAGAACTTAATCCTGGACTTCAGGTCGTCGCGCCGATCCTCCTCGAGAGCGGCTCGGCGCCCAAGTTCCAACGCCGCCAGCAATGTCACGGCCTTAGCCTCGCCTACACCCTTGACACCTTCAGCTCCCCGCGTCCCCCTCCCTGCCAGTTCGCGCACATGGGCGCGCGCCAGGCTTTTGAGCGAGCCGTATTTGCTCAAAAGCTCGCGTGACATCTCAAGCACGTCGCAGCCCTGCCTTCCCGTGCCGAAGAGGATGGCCAGCAGTTCCTCGTTCTTGAGCGATTCCGCGCCGCAGGAGATCAGACGCTCGCGCGGACGCTCCCCCGCGGCCATATTCAGCGCGGACATCAGCCCTTCAGGAAGGGATTCAGTTCGCGCTCCCTCTGCAGCGACGTCTCGGGACCGTGACCGGGCAGCACCGGCATATCGCCTTCCAAGGCGGCAAGGCGCGCAAGGGAGGCCGTCATCGCTTCGGGGTCGCCGCCTGCCAAGTCGGTGCGCCCGATGCTGCGTGCAAAAAGCGTGTCACCCGACACGAGCAAGCGTTCTTTCCCCTGCTCTACGATGTAGCACGCGCTCCCCGGCGTGTGCCCGGGAGTGTGCATCACAGACAGTTTCAGACCACCGACCTCGAACCCGTCGCCGTCGCGCAGCACCCTGGGCGACGTGACCGGCTCGACGGCGTAACCGAACTCGGCGGCAAGGTTCCTGTTAGGGTCGCTCAACAGCCCAGCGTCGGCCTCGGGCACGTAAACGGGCACGCCGGTCGCGCGCACCAAGGGCGCGACCCCGAGAATGTGATCCATGTGCCCGTGCGTAAGCACTACGGCCTCCAGCGTCAGACGCTCGTTTTTCAGCCAGCCGAGCACGTCGGCGGGATCGCCTCCCGCGTCGAAACAGACGGCGATTCCGTCGCCGTCGTCGACGACGTAAGAGTTCGTCCACAGCGGGCCTAGCGGAATTCGTTTGTAGTTCATGATCTCTTCTCCGGTGTATCGATAATCAGCGTGACCGGCCCGTCGTTGACGAGCGAGACAGCCATATGGGTGCGGAAAACACCCGTCTGTACGGTCACGCCTGCCTGTCTGACAAACGAGACAAATTTTTCATAGAGGGGATCGGCATCTTCGGGACGCGCGGCGCCGACAAACGAAGGGCGGCGGCCGCGGCGGCAGTCGCCGTAGAGAGTGAACTGCGAGACGACGAGCATCTCGCCTCCCACATCAAGCAGCGAGCGGTTGAGCTTTCCGGCTTCGTCCTCAAAGACGCGCAGGTTCACTATTTTTTCGGCCATCCAGCGGGCGTCGACCTCGCTGTCGGCGCGATTCACCCCCAAAAGCACGCAGAACCCCGCGCCGACGGTTCCCGCGCGCGCGCCTTCGGAGTCGACCGAGGCGGAGGAAACTCTCTGCACGACAGCCCTCATGATCCCATCTCCCTGACTACGTTGATGACGTCTTTTACCCCGTTCAGCCTCGCGATGATCGAGTAGAGCTGTTCAAGATCCTGAACGGCAATGTCCATCTTCAGGCGCGAGTTGCCACTGCCCATCTGCGCGCCAAGCACCGAGGTAATGTTAACCCCGTTGGTCGCGCACACCTGCGCGACGTCGGCAAAGATGCCGGGACGATTAAGCGCGTCGACGACGATCCGCGTCTCGTATTTCTTCTTGTCGGTGTTGCCCCACGAGACGGGGATGATCCGATCCGCGCTGACTTTGTCCAGACTGGGGCAGTTTTCGCGGTGCACCATGATGCCGCGTACTTTCGTGGAAAAACCGATGATGGCGTCTCCCGGCACGGGACGGCAGCAGTGCGCCAGCGTCACGGAAATGCCCGAAGCCCCCTCCACGATGATGTCGGCCTCCTTCTGGGCAAAACCGTGCGGAACAGGCTTGGCAACCGCCTCGGGCGTCTGAGGCGCAGTATCGGCGGCTGGCGTGGCGAGAGCCGCGCAAACTTTCTGCGCGACGCCCGACAGACCGACGGTTCCCGAACCGATGGCAGCGAGCACATCGTCGGCGTTATTGCAGCTGACGTCGTGCGCGATGCGGCTGATACAGGGCTGGATTTCGTCGATCGGGCGGAAGTTTTCGCCGAGGCGAGTTTTCAACTCCCGTTCAAGCAGGTCGCGGCCGCGCTGAATGTTCTCGTTCTTCTCGATGGAGTCGAGACGCTTGAAATAGCTGCGGATTCGGCTTTTGGCCTTGCTGCTTTTAACGAAGCCGGCCCAGTCGCGCGAGGGTCTGCCCTGCGGCGACGTCATGATCTTTACGATGTCGCCGTTGTGCAGTTCGTAATCGGCCGCGACGATGCGGTTGTTGACCATCGCCCCGACGTACTGCTCGCCGACGCGGCTGTGCACGGCGTATGCAAAGTCGACGGGACACGAGCCGCGCGGCAGGGTCTTGACGTCGCCGCCCGGCGTGAAGACGAACACGTCAGACGTGAGCACGTCATCGCGCAGACGTTCCATGAACTCCTGGCTGTTGGTCTCCTGGCCGTTTTCAAGCGCCTTGCGGATCCATTCGAGCCTTGTGTCCAATTCATCTATTTGTGCGTGCCCTTCTTTGTAACGCCAGTGCGCCGCCACGCCGTACTCTGCCAGCCAGTGCATCTCCCAGGTGCGAATCTGAACTTCAAGCGGTTCGCCCTGCGGCCCCATCACGGTGGTGTGCAGAGACTTATACATGTTATTTTTAGGATTGGCAATGTAATCGTCAAACTGCCCGGGTATGGGTTTCCAGAGCGTGTGCACAACTCCCAGGACCGTATAGCACGTGGTCACGTCATCCACTATAACGCGCATGGCCAGCAGGTCATACAGCTGCTCAACGGAGAGTTTCTTGCGGTTCATCTTTTCGAAGATGCTGTAGAAATGCTTGGCCCGTCCCTTGATCTGAGCGTCTATTCCCATTTCCTTCAGGCGGGCAGCGAGCGCTTCCATCGCCTGATTGACGAGGGATTCGCGTTCGGGCAGACGCTTCTTGACACGGCGCTTGATGTCGTAATACATCGACGGGTCGTAATACTTGAACGCCAGGTCCTCAAGCGTGCGCTTGACCTGATAGATACCCAGGCGATGGGCCAGCGGCGCGTAAATCTCAAGCGTTTCCTTGGCGATTCTCACCTGCTTGTCGCGCCGCAGGGCGCCGAGGCTGCGCATATTGTGCGTGCGGTCGGCCAACTTGATGAGCACGACGCGGATGTCCTTGGCCATGACCAGAAACATCTTGCGCAAATTCTCGGCCTGATAGTCCTC
>CAZFNC010000031.1:0-17938 GCA_964520485.1 uncultured Synergistaceae bacterium
TCATCGTGATGATCGAGCCGTTGGGCCTCGCGTGCGCGCCGTACAGCATGCCGAGGGCGCCGCCCGCTCCGGAACGGTTCTCAACGGTGATGTTCTTGAAGGAGCCCTTCGCCGCGTCGGCCAGTCCGCGCATGACCGCATCCGTACCGCCGCCGGCGTCGTAGGGAACGACGCATGTGACGCTCATTTTCGAGAAGTCGGGCGCGGCCGACGCCTCCCCCTGCGCAACGCCCATAAAGGCGACCGCGAGTGCCAGTGCGACAACCAACAGTTTCCTTGACATGCAACACGTACCTCTTTCCTGAAAGATTTCGGAGCGCGATCCGCCGCGCGCCGATTTATTTTTGACGCCCAAAGGCTGTCAAAAACCGTGTAATCCGCGCCTCAAGCTATCCCTTGAAAGCGGAGACCGCAGCGACAAGGGAACGCGCCGCCTCGGTGATCTTTCCGAATTCACCCGCCTCTATCCACGCACGGTTCGCGAGATTGCCGCCGACGCCGACTCCAACCGCACCCGCCGCCAAGAAATCGCCGACGTTTTTCTCGTTTATGCCGCCGACAGCCATAATCCTGACGTGGTTCAACGGAGCGCGCACAGCCTTAAGGTATCCCGGTCCCATGTTCGCGGCGGGGAACAGCTTGACAAAGTCGGCGCCGGCCCTGTGAGCCGTCATCATCTCGCTCGGCGTAAGCGCCCCGGGCATCGAGACGAGCCCGAGCTCGCGCGTACGCTTGATCACGTCCGTGTTCGTGTCGGGGGAAATGATGAAAAGCCCGCCCGCTTCAGCGGTAAGGTCAACAAGCTCGACGTCCGTGACCGTGCCGGCTCCGACAAGCATTCTGCCGTCGAAAGCGCGCGCGATGTCGCCGATCGCCCTCGCCGTGTCCCGTCGGCTTTCAGGTTTTGCCAGGTTGTACGTGACCTCCATGAGACGGATTCCGCCCTCGCAGAGAGCGGCGGCGACTTTCATACATTGCTCGCTGCCTACGCCTCTGACGATCGCGATGACCTTCTCCCGCAGCGCCAGCTCAATGACTTCATCACGCATAAAGAAACCTCCGCTGAGACTAAGGTTGTACACATAAGGAACTTTACTCAAAAAGTCGACGGTTGTTCACGCGGTCATTATATAATAATTTTCGTAAATTGCAATAACAAGTTGAAAATTCCGCGGCAGAAATTTGAGATTTCAGAACATGGGTCATGACCATCCCTGAGAGAACGAGCGCGGCGAGGACTTCCCAAAGCTGTCGGGACGCGTAAATCGCGCTCGGCAAATCGTTAAACGCACCATCAGGCTGACGCTGTCATTGTTTTCTGAGACACGGAAAAGACCGCGTCCGCCTCTGAAAATATCTGCTATTGAGAGATACGTCATCGCGCTCACGCCCTAAAACTCGCATTACCTAAAACTCGCGTATAGAAGAAAATCTGTTTAATCAGCGTTCCCGTGCATTTCACGGCGATAATCAAATACGTTTTACCCTCTTAATGACGGCGACCGCGCTCGTTTTGAACGTCTCGGTCGAAAGGCTTCGCAAATAAAGATGCACATGTTTAAACGCGCAATCCTCGATAAATAATGCGAAAATATTTCCGGCACATCTTCACGTATATACGACGGATTTCACGCGAGATGTTCGTTTCCCGCTGAAATCTTGTCTTTTTCGCGGTACAATGTACGCGGCACGCCCCGCGCGACGTCTCTTAAAGGGCTTATTCAAGGTTGAGGTGATTTGCGATGGACGACAAAAATTCGGCGCTGTACCGCTACTGGCCGATGACACTGACACTGATCATCTGGGGTTTCATGAACGTCCCTGCGACGTTCGCGCTCTCCGAAATGCCGCCTCTGCAGCTGCTTTTGCTGCGAACAGCCATTGCCGTACTTCTGCTGGCGCCGTTTGCGCTGTTCCGCGACGGTCTGCTCTTTCCGCGCAGCGGCGACCGCCTCACCGCGGTGCTGATGGGATTCAGCGGCGTGCTGCTCAACAACGTGTGCTGCTTCAACGCGATGAAGCTCACCTCGCTGACGAACGTGTCGATCCTGTTCGCCACTTCCCCGCTGATCACGGCTATCCTCGCGCGCGTCTTTCTGGGCGAACGGCTGACGCCGCGCAGAACGCTCGGCATTGTCGCGGCGCTGGCCGGCGCGGTCACGCTGCTGTGCAGGGGCGACCTCTCGCTGCTGGCGGAGTTGAAGATGAACTCGGGCGACCTGTGCGAGCTGGGCGCGGCGCTGGCCATTTCCGTCATGACGGTTCTCGGACGCCGTATCAAGCGCACGCCGCCCGTTACGGTGACGCTGTGCGCGATGTTCTCGTCGTTCATGGCCACCTCTTTGATCATCATTCTCACGGACGCGCGGCTGAACTTTACCCTCTCGCGGCCCGCCCTGTTGGGCACGTTCTACGTTGGCGTCTTCGCTTCCGGCTGCGCCTACGTTTTCCAGCAGGTTTCCATTCAGCGGATCGGCGCGGGAGCAACGAGCGCCTTCCTGAACGGTTCTCCCGTGATCGGGATTTTCAGCGCCGTCGTCTTCATGGGGGAAAGCGTAACCCCTGTGCAGATGCTCTGCGCCGCCGTGATCTTCCTCGGAATTTTCCTCAACGCCGGCGGGGCTCGGAAAAACGGTGCGGGACGTCTTTCTCCCCCGTGAGAGAACGGCGGGCCTATTTAATGATTTTCCTCGCGGCGCGACCCTTTTGACGAAAGACGTCACTTTTTCATCGAAAGGCAAAGCCCGCGCCGTCACGCTCGAGACAAGGCTCCGTCGTCTGACCAAAGAAGCCGGACGCGTTCGCGCCTCCTTCGCGGGCGAACCGAGGACAGAACCAGGAGAGCCGACGTTGGCGTTCACCCTGACGCCGCCCGCAATAAACGCGCCGGACGGCTGTATTTTTAGTGAAAGCTATCCGCGAACCACGGTTGTCGTCAGTCGTCAAAAAATGACGGCAAAAACGCAAGCCCATCGAGGCAAAATCAACGTATTAAATGTCACGCGCGTTCCCTCTCTCGCCTAGCCGTCGGCTGTTTCGGCGCGGCGCGCGACGCGCAGCGTACTTTTCCCGCAGGAGGCTGCTCCGCTTCGTCTGCAGCAACGACGTCCCCCGCGGAAATCATTCCGGCGATGATACACCGAACGACGCGCGTTACATGCATCATGACCGAATTATGGTCGAACGGAGTGTCAGCGCGCACCCTGCGTGAACGGTTACCGTGCCGACGCGCGTCGCTCGGGTCTCTCCTCTGCCCTTTCTGTATGTTGTGCCCCGGAAGACAGAGCATAATGCCACGCCGGGTCGTAAATTGCCGACCGCGCGGCCGAACCTGCCGCGATCAAGCGCTTTCTATCGGCGAGCTTTCCACCAGAACAGCGCGACAAACTTGTCTTTTGATTGCCGCGCGCGTTACGCGCGAGATGTCCGTTCGGCGAAGCGAGGCGGGGACGGCCGCCCTTTTTGAACGGAACTCCCATTCCGTTTTTACCGCGACGGCGTTTTTGGTAAAAATCGTTTCGTCCGTTCCGCGGTGCGCTCCGAGCCGCCGATACCCGAATTCCGCCGTGACTTCCGCGGCGATACGGCGCCGCGGATAAATACGGCATCAGCCTTAACAGTCAAAGCTGAATAAACATGACCCCCGCTAGTGTACGCACGATGCCATCTCTTCCTCATCCTTATCGGTCACTATGTATAATGTATACATGAAATCTCTATCTTGACACTCGTGAATGACCTGATTATCATTATGTTTGTCGTCAGTACGACACGATAATAATAAATGTCGTACATACGACAATATTTATGGGGGAGGTTGTTTCATGAGCGCTGTTATCTACGATCTGTCCGTTTTGTCCTTGTTCCTTCTCGTCGGTTTGGCTCTGCGAGACCTTGTCAAGCCTCTGCAGAAACTGTTCTTGCCCGCCGGGCTGATCGGCGGCGTCGTCGCGCTGATCGTCGGGCCGCAGGTTTTGGGGTGGATGGATATTCCCAAGGGATTTTCGGGGATGGCCACGCCCATGATCACCGTGGTGCTCACCTGCGCCGTCTTCGGCACGGTCGTCGAGAAAAGCCGCGTCAAGCAGTTCGCGGGGTCTGTCATCTTTGACGCCGTGACGTACTTTTCGCAGATGTTCGCCGGCACGATCGTCGGCATTGTGCTCAGTATCTTCTGGCCGCAGATGCCCAAAGGGTGGGGCCTGATGGCTGCCTATACTTACTGGGGCGGACACGGCGCCGCCGCTTCCGCCGGCAAGCTGTTCGAGTCGTTCGGCGAGGCGGAGAAAGGCATGCTCGACCTTGGCATCATCATGTCGACGCTCGGCCTGATCGTTGCCATGCTCGTCGGCATGTCGCTGGTCAACTGGGCCGTGCGCAGGGGCTACGCGACCTGCCTGGACAAGGACTCGACGGGCAGGATCCAGACGGTCAGCGGGCCTCTCCCCGTCGAGAAGCAGAAATCGCTGGGCAGCGCCACGGTGTCGAGCGACGCTCTCAACGGTTTAGCGCTCCAGCTGGCGCTGGTGCTGTTCAGCTATTGGCTGGGAACGCAGCTGTTCAAACGGCTGGAGGTGTACCTCCCCGGCGCCAAGAACGTCCCCGTGTTCCTCTACGGCATCGTCGGCGCGCTCATCGTCTGGTCGCTGATGTGCAAGCTCGGCCTGTCGGGTTACGCCGACAAGAAAGCGATCGGCAACATATCCGGACTGGCGCTGGAAATCTGCATCTGCTCGGCCACGGCGACTCTGAACCTGAAGATGATGGCTTCATACATGGCTCCCATCCTGATCCACATGGTCGCCATCGTCGTGATGATGATCGTCATCTGCGTACCCCTTGCTAAGCGCTGGTTCGGCGAAAAATGGCTTGAGACGGGACTGCTCTACTTCGGCCAGGGCACAGGCTCCTCGTTCAGCGGAATGGCTCTCGCCCGCTGCACCGACCCTGACATGCGCAACGCTCCCGCCTGGGAGGGGTTCGGCGTCGCGCTCAGCAGCTTCGTCATCGTCACATCCACGCTCGTGGCGATCGTGCCCATCCTCACCGTGCGGTCGATCTGGTACCCCATCGTGATCGGCGGCGTCGTGACGACAGTCCTCCTCTTCCTCGGGGAGAAGATCATGATGAAGCGTTAAAGGCACGTCTTTCAAAAACCGCGTCCGCGGCAAAAATGCTGCCAACGCGACGTTTACCGGTCGCGTCGTTTGTCCGGCGATTTTCGAATCATACGCGGCGCGCGGGTTCCCGCGAGGACCCGCGCAGTTTTCAACATGGTGTCGCAGGGGTGATCCTGCGGGAAAGGCTGGTTAAAAATGAAGATTATGGACTGCACTCTGCGTGACGGCGGAAACGTCATCGGAGCCGGATTTCCGGCTGATCTGACCGCTTTAATGCTCAAAGGGCTGACGGAAAACGGCGTCAAGATCATCGAGATGGGAGACTGCCACGGCATGGGCGCCAAAAGCGCGCTCAAGGCCCCCTGCACCGACGAAGAGTACCTGGAACTCGCAAAGCCGTTCGTCGGCAAGGCGGAAATCGGCATGTTCCTCGGCGCGGCCAACGCCAACGAGGAGAATCTCGCCAAGGCGGCGGCGGCCGGCCTCGGGTTCATGCGCGTCGGCATCAACGCCGGCGACGGAGCGAAAGCCGTCAAGGCCGTGAAGATGGTCAAGGCGGCGGGTATGAAAGCGTTCTTCGCGATGATGAAGGCTTACGTTCTCACGCCCGCTCAGCTGGCCGACGAGGCCAAGATGTTGGAAGACTCCGGCCTCGACGTCGCCATCATCATGGATTCCGCGGGCATGATGCTGCCCGGCATGGCGGCCGCCTACGCCTCCGCCGTCTCGAAAGCCGTGAAGATCCCCGTCGGTTTCCACAGCCACGCCAACCTGGGCTGCGCCGTCGCCAACGCCGTCGCCGCCGCCGAAAACGGCGCGCAGATCATCGACTGCGGCCTGATGGGGATGGCCAGAAGCGCCGGCAACATCCCTACCGAAACAGCCGTGGCCGCGCTTGACCGCGCCGGTTTCAAGACAGACGTCGACATGTACGGCCTCTTCAAGTTTATCGACTCGGAACTCGCTCCCGCCATGAAGCCCTACGGCTACCGCGCGCCGGCGACGCCGCTCGACGTCGTGCTCGGCTACTCCGGCTGCCACTCCAGCTACATTCCCACGTTCAAGGAAGTCGCCGCCGAAAAGGGCGTCGATCTCTACAAGCTCATCATCGAGACCTCGAAACTCGACATGAAAAAGCCCTCTCGCGATCTGATGGAAGAGGTCGCCGCCAAACTGGCCTGACTTCGCCGCACGACCGCATAATGGAGAAAAGAAATGAACAAGATTCTGATGTTCGGCAACTACGCGCCCAAGGGTATTGAGTATTTCCGCGAACACTGCGCCGGCAAGTTCGAACTGGCCTTCGGCGCCACTTACGAAGACCTCGCCGCGCACGACGACGCGACATACATTGTCCTGCGCGGTCCTGCGATGGACGCGGCCCACATCGCCACGCTGAAGAACGCCAAGGTGCTCCACCGCTGGGGCGTCGGCTACAACGACGTCGACGTAAAGGCGGCGGGCGAGCGCGGCATCCGCGTGGGGATCACGGCGGGCATGAACGCCCAGCCCGTGGCGGAGATGGCGACGCTGCTCATCCTCGCGTCGTTCAGACACCTGTGCGAACAGGTCGAGGACGCTAAGCACAAAAAGGTGCTGGGCACCGCTCTGATCGCCGATTCGTGGATGATCAGCGGCCGCCGCGTCGGCATCGTCGGCATGGGCGCCATCGGCCGCAAGCTGACGAAGATCATGCAGGGGTTCGGCGCGGAAGTCGTGTACTACGACGTGTTCCGTCTCCCCGAAGAGGCTGAGAAGGAACTGAACGTCACGTTCATGCCCTTCGAAGAAGTCCTCGGGACATCCGACATCGTCAGCCTGCACATGCCGCTGCTCGACAGCACCCGCCACATGATCGACGCTCACGCGCTCTCGCTGATGAAGCCCACCGCTCTGCTCGTCAACACCGCCCGAGGCGGCATCGTCGACACGGACGCGCTGATAGCCGCCGTCCGCGAGCGCCGTATCTGGGGCGCTGCCCTCGACACCATCGAAGGCGAACCCGTGGACCCCGACCACCCCGTGTTCTCCGAGCCGCACATCCTGCTCACGCCTCACGCGGCGGGCAACACCGAGGACAATGTCGTCAACATGGCCGCCTGTATCCTCGACAACTTCGAGCGCGTCGAGCGGGGAGAAGAACTCGCGCCGCGCTGCCTTGTCAACAAACAGTACCTGAAAGTCTGAGCCGAAGTTCGTTCATAAGGACAAAGAAGCGGAAAGAAGCTTGATCGGGAGCATCTTTCCGCTTCTTTTTTTTCAGGATGCCGTCCTTCGCGCGAACGTTCTCCCGTAAACGTCCGCGCGCCGGACGACGGACAGAACTTCAGACGAGGAGATCTTTTGTGTATTCCTCGCGTTCGCGCACGTGTTCTCGATAGCGGTCCAGGCAGCGAGGCGTGATCAGGATGAGCAGGTATTCGGCGAGAGCATCCATCGCCGTGGTCGAGTTGAAGAAGCTCGCCTGCCGCACCTCCGCCGTCAGGACGACGTCGGCGTATCTGACCAGCGGGGAGAGCACGCCGTCGCTCACAAGGCAGACTTTCGCGCCGTGTTCTTTGGCCAGGCGCGCCAGTCTCAGATCGCTTTTGTAATAGCGCCGTGCCGAAAAGATCACGGCGCAGTCGCCCTCCGCGGCGCTCTGCATCTGGTCGATGCCGCCGATGCTCTCGTCCGCGATGCGTGTCACGCGTCCCGTGAGGATACGCAGGTTCCAAGCGAAATGATACGCCGTCCCGTAACAGCCTCGGAAACCGGCAACATAACACCTGCCCGCCTCCACAAGGGCCTTGGCGAACGCTTCGTAGCGCTCGGCTGAGTTCTGCATGATCGTCCTTTCAAGATTGTAGGCCTGGGTTTTCAGGAACTCCTCGCGCAGAAGGCCGCTTCCGAAGCGCGCCCTGTTGGCCTCAAGCCGTTCGTCGAGAGTGAGCGAACCGCCTCCCTTCGACGCCTGCTCTGCGAGCGTGTTGTAAATGTCGTTTTTCAACTCTGTGAAGCCGGAGTAACCTATGGCGCGCGCGAATCGCGTCACGGAAACGTCGCTGACCCCCGCGGCGCGCGCCACGTCCATCGACGTGCTGCGCCCGACAAGTTCTGGGTTGGCGATGATGTACTCGGCGATTTTCATCTGGCTTTTCGTCAGTCGCGCGTTCCTGACGCGCTCGGCGATCATGTTCTCCATCCGCGGCTCCCCTTTCGCTTTAAGGCCATCCCAATTATAGCACGCGCGAAGCTGAACATGCTTTAGAGCGGTCGCCGCGGTCTTCCGCGTTTCACTTCTTGATTTTATTGTGCTAAAGCGTTACAATACATCGTATTAAATTTTACTCATGAACGGGGAACGCTCACATGGAACAATCAAATTCAACGTCAATGGAACAGCTTTTCTCGGTGATCCTCTCCCTGAAAACACCGGAGGAATGCGAAGCGCTCTTCGAGGACCTCTGCACGATCAGGGAACTTCAGAACATGGCGCAGCGGCTCGAAGTCGCCGTCATGCTCCACGAAGGTAAAATCTACCAGGAAATCACGGACGAATCGAAAGTCAGCACCGCCACCATTGCCCGCGTCAACCGCTGTCTGAACTACGGCACCGGCGGCTACCGGCTGGCTCTGGAGCGACTTCTGGCCCTAAAGGAGCCTCTGTCATGATCGCTCCGTGCGCGGCGCGGGAGAAAGCGGGGCCGATGAACATCGACGTTTCCTCCCTGAAGTACGACGAACGCGCCGTGTTCTCGCTGCGGTCGCTTTACTCCGCCTACGGCTATTCGTGCTACAAGATGAGCAAGTTCGAGGAGTACGACCTGTACGTGCGCAACAAGGACTTCCTCGTCAGCGACAGCGTGATCACGTTCACCGACACGGACGGCCGGCTGATGGCGCTCAAGCCCGACGTGACTCTTTCCATCATCCGCCACTACCGCGACGAGCCGGGAGTGGTCCAGAAGCTGTACTACAACGAGAACGTCTATCGCGTCTCGAAGAAAACGCGGAATTTTAAGGAGATCATGCAGGTGGGGCTGGAGTGCATCGGCGCCATCGACGATTACTGCGTCTGCGAAGTTCTCATGCTCGCGGCCGAAAGTCTGCGCCGTATCTGCCCCAGATGTGTGCTGGACATCGCCCATCTCGACATCGTCGCCTCGCTGATCGACGATTTTTCCTTCTCCGACGCCGCGCGTGCCCGCGTGCTGAAGTGCATCGGCGAGAAGAACGGCCACGAGCTGGCCCTGCTGTGCGAGCAAAACGGCGTCGAAAAGGTCAAATCCGCCGTGCTGCGCGAACTGGTCGGACTCTGCGACAGGCCGGAGCGGGCGCTGCCGAAGCTGCGCGCCCTGCTGGGCCGCTCGGGAAGCGCGAGGCTTGCCGAGCAGTTGTCTCAGCTTGAATCCCTTTTAGCCGTCTTCAAGGGAACCGACGTCGAAGACATGCTGAGGGTCGACTTCTCCGTCGTCAACAATCTGAACTATTACAACGGCATCGTCTTCAGCGGGTTCGTCGAAGGCGTGCCTTCGGGCGTGCTTTCCGGCGGCCGGTACGACAGGCTGATGCGCAAGATGAAACACGGGGCCGGCGCGATCGGGTTCGCCATCTACCTTGACCAGCTCGAGCGGCTCGCGGACGACGCGCGCGAGTACGACGTGGACACGCTCCTGCTCTACGACAGGAAAGACGACCCGTCTGAGGTGCGGCGCGCCGTGTGCGGCATCAAACGGTCGGGCGTCAGCGTTTCCGCGCAGAAGGAGATCCCTCGGGGCATGAAGTTCCGCAGGCTGATGAAGCTGACGGAAAGCGGGGCGGCCGAAGTTGAACGCGATGCTTAACGTCGCTCTGCCGAAAGGACGCCTCGGCGAAAGCGTCTACGATATGTTCGCCCGCGCGGGCTACGAGTGCCCCGAAGCGCTCGAACCGGGACGCAGGCTGATCTTCGAGAACCCCGCCCGCGGAGTGCGCTACTTCTGGGTCAAGCCCTCCGACGTGGCGATCTACGTTGAGCGGGGAGCGGCCGATATCGGCGTGGCGGGCAAGGACATTTTGCTCGAGCAAGCGCCCGACGTCTATGAGCTCCTCGACCTGAAAACGGGCCTGTGCCGAGTTGTCGTAGCCGCCAAGGCCGGCTTCCGCGACAACTCGGAGCGCACGCTGCGCGTGGCGAGCAAGTTCGTGAATATCGCGGGCGCCTATTATGCCGCCTTAGGACGCGACATCGACATCATCCAGATCAACGGATCAGTCGAGCTGGCGCCCATCCTCGACCTTTCCGACGTGATCGTCGACATCGTCGAGACGGGGACGACGCTGCGCGAAAACGATCTCCGCGTGGTCGATACAGTGGTGGAAATCAGCGCCCGCCTCATCGCCAACAAGGCGAGCTTTAAATTCAAAAATGAACAGATCGTCGGTGTCGTCTCCGCTCTGGCGCGTCTGACGGAGGAAGAACAATGATCAGGATATTCAGATACGGCGATGTGCCGGAGAACGAGATATTCGCGCGCGCGCGCACCGCGTCGGACGTGAGCGCGGACGTGAAGACCATCATCGCCGACGTGCGCGCGCGCGGCTACACGGCGCTCCGTGCCTTCGCCCTCAAGTTCGACAAGGCCGTCCTCGGCCCTCTTGAGGTATCGCCAAAGGAGTTTGAGTCGGCGCTTGAGCAAGTGAACCCAGAATTTCTTTCTGTGCTGCGCGCGGCGGCGGCGAACATCCGCAAGTTCCACTCGCGCCAGGTGAGAACGAGCTTCATCATCAACGACGAGCCGGGCGTCATCATCGGCCAGAAGATGATCCCACTCGACCGCGTGGGACTGTACGTGCCCGGGGGGACGGCGGCCTATCCTTCGACGGTGCTGATGGACGCCATCCCCGCCAAAATCGCGGGAGTGCCGGAACTGACGGCCGTCACGCCGCCCCGCCCCGACGGGTCCGTCAACCCCGTTATCCTCGCCGCCGCTTCCGTCGCGGGGATCGACCGCGTCTTTAAAATCGGCGGCGCGCAGGCCGTCGCCGCCCTCGCCTACGGCACGGAGAGCGTGCCCCGCGTCGACAAGATCGTCGGTCCCGGCAACGCCTGGGTCGCCGAGGCAAAAAAGCAGGTCTTCGGCACGGTCGCGATCGACATGATCGCCGGTCCCAGCGAGATACTCGTGATCGCCGACGGAGCGACCAACCCCGTCTGGTGCGCCGCCGATCTGCTCTCGCAAGCTGAGCATGACAAAATGGCTTCCGCCGTTCTGATCACGGATTCGGCGGAACTGGCGAACGACGTTCAGGCCGAGATCGAACGCCAGCTGCCTCTGCTGGAGCGCGAGGAGATCGCGCGTTCGTCCGTCGAGGACAACGGCAAGATCATCGTCGTCCGCTCGCTTGAGCAGGCAGTCGAGATCGCCAACAGGATCGCGCCCGAGCACTTAGAACTGTGCGTCGACTCCCCCTTTGACCTGCTCGACCGCGTCCGCCACGCTGGGTCGGTGTTCCTCGGGCGGTTCTGCCCCGAAGCGCTGGGCGACTACTTCGCCGGGCCCAACCACACGCTGCCGACGGGCGGCACGGCCCGCTTTTCAAGCCCGCTCTCCGTCGACGATTTCGTGAAAAAGTCGCAGTACACGTACTACACGCGCGAAGCGCTCAACGCGCGCGCGCGGGACATCGCTCTCTTCGCGCGCGAAGAAGGGCTGACGGGACATGCCCGAAGCGCCCTGAGCAGAATGGAGGACGCGCAATGAGCCGTTATTTCAGCGAAAAATTCTCCAAGCTTGAACCCTACGTCCCCGGCGAACAGCCGAGGGGCGGGAGTTTCATCAAGCTGAACACGAACGAGTCCCCGTTCCCGCCCTCTCCCAAAGCGGTCGCGGCGGCGCGGGAAGCCGCCGAGAGGCTGAACCTCTATTCCGACCCCGACTGCCGCGCGCTGAATGAAAAGCTCGCGGAAGTTTACGGGCTGGATCCGTCGGAAATCATCTGCACAAACGGCTCCGACGAGATTCTCAACTTCGCTTTTCAGGCTTTCTGCGACGCGTCGCGTCCCGCGGCCTTTCCGAACGTCACTTACGGCTTTTACAAGGTGTTCGCGGCGGTGAACGGCGTGCCGTACACGGAAATCCCTCTTCGGCCAGACTTCTCGATCCGCGTCCGGGACTACGTCGGCATCGGCAAGACGATCTTCATCGCCAACCCCAACGCGCCGACCGGCCTTCTCCTGCCCGTAAGCGAGATCGAACGCGTCGTCGCGGGCAACCCCGACAGCGTCGTCGTCGTGGACGAGGCGTACATCGATTTCGGCGGCGAGACCTGTCTGCCCCTGATCCGCGCGTATAAAAACCTGCTCGTGACGCGCACCTTCTCCAAATCAAGATCGCTGGCCGGCGCACGACTCGGCTTCGGCGCCGCGTGCCCTGAACTGATCGCCGACCTGAACACGATCCGATTCTCGACCAACCCGTACAACGTCAACGCGATGACGATGGCGGCCGGAATCGGCGCTCTTGACGACGAGGCGTACACGCGCGCCTGCGTCGCGGAAGTGTGCGCGACGCGCGAATGGTTCACAAAGGAACTTCGCGGACTTGGCTTCGAACTCGCGGACAGCATGACGAACTTCGTCTTTGCCGCACACCCGCGAGTCGGCGGGGCGGAACTCTGCGCGCGTCTGCGCGGGCGCGGCATCGTCGTGCGACACTTCGGCGCGCCCTTGCTCGAGCGGCACAACCGGATATCCATCGGCAGCCGCGAACAGATGGAGCGTTTCCTCGAAGTCACGCGCGCCATCCTGGAGGAAATATGATGCGCCGCGCTGAAATCGTCCGCCGGACGGCCGAGACGGACGTCCGCGTTTTCCTCGACCTTGACGGGCGAGGAACAGCCGAAGTGAACACGGGCGTCGGCTTTCTCGACCACATGCTGACGCTCCTCGCGCGGCACGGGCGGTTTGACCTCACTGTCGCCTGTCGCGGCGATACGCATGTGGACGGCCATCACAGCGCCGAGGACGTCGGCATCTGTCTGGGACAGGCGTTCGACAGCGCGCTCGGCGACAAACGCGGCATCGTCCGCTACGGCTGGAGCGCCCTGCCGATGGATGAGGCGCTGGTTCTCACGGCTGTCGACTTTTCGGGCCGCGCGTGCCTCGGCTGGACGCTGCCCATACCCTCGCAAAAAATCGGCGAGTTTGACGCGGAACTGGTCGAGGAGTTCTGGCGGGCCTTCGCGCGCGAGGCAAAATGTTCGTTCCATTTCCGCCTGTTGGCGGGAACGAACTCGCACCACATCGCCGAGGGAGCGTTCAAGTCGGCCGCACGGAGCCTGCACGCGGCCGTCTCCGTCGACGAAAAGTTCGCCGATGAAATACCGTCGACGAAAGGGGTACTCTAGACATGATCGCGATCATCGACTACGGCGTCGGCAACCTGTTCTCGCTCAAGTGTTCTCTGGCCGCCATCGGCGCGCCCGCGCGCGTCACGTCCGACGCGGACGACATCCGCCGCGCGTCGCACGTCATCCTGCCCGGCGTGGGAGCGTTCGGCGACGCCGCGGAGAAACTCCGCTCGAGCGGACTCGTCCCCGTCCTCCTCGACGAGGCGCGGCACGGCAAGCCGCTGCTCGGCATCTGTCTGGGCATGCAGCTGCTGTTCGACAGGAGTTACGAGTACGGCGTTCACGAGGGGCTCGGCCTGCTCCGCGGCGAAGTGCGCCCCATTTCCGAAAAGATTCCCGCGGGGCTGAAGATCCCGCAGATGGGCTGGAACGCGCTGAAATTCCGAAAGAAGTCGCCGCTTTTTAAGCACGTCAAAGAGGGCGATTACGTGTACTTCGTCCACTCCTACGCCGCCACGGACTGCGACCCCGTCGTCGCGGCCGTCACGGAGTACGGCGCCGACCTGACGGCGAGCGTGCGGGACAAAAATGTGACGGGATGCCAGTTCCACCCCGAGAAAAGCGGCTCCGTCGGGCTGAACATCCTGCGCGCGTTCTGCGAGATGGGGAACGGTTCATGCTGATCTATCCGGCCATCGACATCTTCGGCGGACAGGCCGTGCGGCTGCTGCGCGGCGACTACGCGAAGCTCACCGTCTACAGCGCTTCTCCGCTCGACGTCGCGCGCGATTTTGCATCTCAGGGCGCGACGCGGATCCACATGGTCGACCTGGAGGGCGCCCGCGACGGCGGAACGCCCAACTTCGAGACGATCCGCGCCGTCAAAGAGACCACGGGCCTGTTCTGCGAGGCGGGAGGCGGCGTCAGAACCATGGAGACGATCGAGCGCTTTCTGAAAGCGGGCATCGACCGCGTGATCCTCGGCACAGCGGCCACTCGGTCCGGTTTCGCGCGGGAGGCCGCGGCGCGATTCGGAAACCGCGTCGCCGCGGGCGTCGACGTTCGCGACGGCTTTGCGGCCGTCAAAGGCTGGACGGAATCGTCGGGGCTTGACGCTTTCGCCTTTTGCCGCCGCATGAGAGACGACGGAATCTCTGCGATCATCTGCACCGACATCTCAAAGGACGGCATGATGGGCGGCGCGAACTTTGAACTGTACGCAAAGCTGGCGTCGGAACTGAAGCTCGACATCATCGCCTCGGGCGGCGTCTCCTCGCTCGACGACATCAGGCGGCTCAGGGACATCGGACTGCACGGCGCGATCGTCGGCAAGGCATATTATGAAAAAGCGTTCTCTCTCAAAGAAGCGATTGAGGAGGCACAATGATCACAAAGCGCATCATCCCCTGTCTCGACGTGAGGGACGGACGCGTCGTCAAGGGCGTCAACTTCGAGTCCCTGCGCGACGTCGATTCCCCCGTCGAACTGGCGAAATACTACAGTTCCTGCGGCGCCGACGAGCTGGTCTTTTACGACATCACCGCGTCGTCGGACGGGCGGCGGCTTTTCACCGAAATCCTCACGGAGACGGCGAAAAACGTCTTTATCCCGCTCACGGTCGGCGGCGCCATCTCTTCCACCGCGGACTTTGAGCGCGTGCTCACGTGCGGCGCCGATAAGGTCAGCGTCAACACCGGCGCGATTCGCGACCCCGGCCTCGTGCGCGAGGCGGCGAAACTGTACGGCAACCAGTGCGTCGTGCTGTCGGCCGACATCAAGCGCGTGAACGAACAGTTCCGTATCTTCGCGCGCGGCGGCCGCGACGACACGGGCATGGAAGCCATCGAATGGATCCGCCGCTGCGTCGGCGAAGGCGCGGGCGAGGTCGTCGTCAACTCCATCGACACGGACGGCGTGAAGCGCGGTTTCGACGTCGAGATGCTGCGCGCCGTCTGCGACGCCGTCAAAGTGCCCGTCGTCGCGTCGGGCGGAGCGGGGAACATCGCCCACTTCATCGACATGTTCAAGGCCGTCCCCGACGTCGACGCGGGACTGGCGGCTTCGATCTTCCACTTCGGCGAGGTCAGGATCGCCGACCTCAAGGCGGAAATGGCGCGCGCGGGGATTCCCGCGCGGCTGTAAAGGACGGAACCATGATCGACATCGAACGGCTGAAATTCGACGAGAACGGCCTGATTCCCGCCATCGTCGTTGACGCCGATACGCGGCGCGTGCTCACGCTCGCCTACATGAACCGCGAAAGCCTGAAAATCACGCTTGAAAAGAGGCTCACCTGCTTCTGGAGCCGCTCGCGCAAGTGTCTGTGGCTCAAAGGCGGGACCAGCGGCAACTACCAGCACGTGGTCTCCGTCACAGCCGACTGCGACAGGGACGCTCTCGTCGTGCGCGCGCATCCCGACGGCCCCGCGTGTCACCTCGGCACGACATCGTGCTTTGAGTATCCCATCCTCGAGGACGAAGATCCCGAGTTTTCCCCCGAGGCGCTGATGAAACTGCTCGAGGGACGGCGCGCGTCCCCGAAGGAAGGCAGTTATACCAGTTACCTGTTCGCCAAGGGACTCGACAAGATTCTCAAGAAAGTCGGCGAGGAGTGCACGGAAGTGATCATCGCCGCCAAGGCTGAGGACAAAAAAGAGACGATCTACGAGATCGCCGACCTCGCCTACCACGTGATGGTGCTGATGGTGCAGGCGGGCATCTCGCTCGACGACGTAGAGCGCGAGCTCGCCTCGCGGCACGTGATCGACCGCAAGGTGAAACAGGAGAAGATGACGTCATGATCCGCGAGGATTTCCACGTCCACACCGCGTGGTGCGACGGGAAGGACGACGCCGAAACGGTCGTCCTCCGCGCCGTGGAAACGGGCATGACGCGGCTGGGCTTTTCAGGACACGCTCACACCCCCTGCGACGAGAGCTACTGCATGTCGCCAGATGGCACGATCTCCTACAGGCGCGAGATCGGGAATCTGCGCCGCCGATTCGCCGGCACAATCGAGATCTTCTGCGGCCTCGAATACGACCTCTTTTCCGACGCGGACGCGCGCGATTTTGACTACGCCATCGGCAGCGCCCACTACCTGAAAGTCGGCACGGACTACGTTCCCGTGGACGAGTCTCCGCGCACCCTGCTGGACGCGGCGCGCGATCACTTCGGAGGCGACATGCTCGCCCTCGCCGAGGCCTATTACGCGCAGGAAGCGACGCTGATCGCGCGCACGGGCGCCGACCTGATCGGGCACTTCGACCTGATCTCCAAGTTCAACGAGGGCGGCGCTCTCTTCGACGAGGAGTGCCCGCGATACCTGGACGCCGCGTACGAGGCGCTCGACGCGCTGCTTGAAACCGGCGTCCCGTTCGAGGTCAACACGGGCGCCGTCTCGCGCGGCTACAGGAGCCGCCCATACCCCGCCCTGCCGCTTTTAAGGCGCGTCACGCGGAAAGGCGGCGCCGTCGTTCTCTCGAGCGACAGCCACAGCGCGGGGACGCTGTGCGCGCGCTTTGACGAGGCGGAGGCGCTGTGCGCGGAAGTCGGGTTGAGGCCGATACGGTTCATGGCGCGCGAGAGAAAAGCCAAGGACATGAAAAGCGAATGACGGCGGTCGAACCCTTAAATGCGTCCCCCCAAAAAAGCGGCGTCATTCCTCCGCCCGCCATGCCAAAATCCGCGAGATATTGAAGAAACAGCCCTTTCCGAAAAGGACGAGGGCGATTCCGAGGGCAACGCCTGTTTTTTTATACAGGCAAACCACTCGCCGCGCGATCCGGCGACTTTCCGCTCCATCTTTTTTTAGAAACAACCTCGTTTCGCCCTACGGACGGACCCGATACGTTCCGACGGGCATTCGACGAAAAATTTCGCGAACGGTTCACGGCGGATAGGCGCCGCTCCCGAAGTCAAGCGCATCCCGGGAGTTTTTTCCCTCGCGGTTCAACGGGAAAAGGAGCGCGCAATTAAGAGCGGGGGAACGAAAAAGCCCGCGGGCGTTTTGGAAAACGTCCTCGGGCAGAATTGAACGAAATGATGTTTCGATACGGTGTTGACGGCGGCCGGCGGAAAATCGGCCCAGCGTGGTCTCGTTCCGTACCGCGTCTTCCGGCGTCCGCCCGGGAGATCGGCGCCTTGACCGACCGTGCGGGCGGGCAAAAAGGAAATCGCGGCGGCGCAGGAGATGCGGATGTGAGAGAACTGAAAACCGTGTTACGCAGTCCCGGCGCGGCGGGGAACGCTCCAGAAAAACCCGTGACACAAAAAGGACGGAGCGGGCGGCCTTCGTGAGCCGTCCGCTCCGTCCTTTTGTTCGTCCGTTATTTCCGCATATACTCGAAAATCTTATCGGCGCAGCGCTTCTTGTCTTCGTCCGACATTCTCTTGTTGTGCGACAGCAGCCAGAACACGTTGTGGCCGTCGTTGTCGCGAACTTTCACGTCCGCGCCGCAGGAGAGCAGGACGTCGATCGCCGCACCGCTTCTCGAGTCACACGC
>CAZFNC010000032.1:0-7888 GCA_964520485.1 uncultured Synergistaceae bacterium
ATATGGTGTTCATCACCGCCGGCATGGGCGGCGGCACCGGAACCGGCGCGGCGCCGATCGTCGCCGGAATCGCCAAGGAGAAGATCAACGCCCTTGTCGTCGGCATCGTGACTTTCCCGTTCACTTGGGAGGGCACGAAGCGCATCCGAAACGCCGTCGACGGGATTCAGAAACTCCGCGACAAAGTCGACGCCCTGATCGTCGTCAACAACGACAGGATCATCGAGCTTTCCGACAAGTCGACAACGGCCTCCGACGCGTTCGCGATGAGCGACGAAGTTCTGCGCCAGGCGGTGACGGGAGTGAGCGGCGTTATCAGGTCAGTGATGCAGATCAACGTCGACTTTGCCGACGTGCGGTCCGTCATGCACGACGCGGGGTCCGCCATCATGGGCGTCGGCGAGGCTAAGGGCGAAGGTGCGCTGCTTGCCGCCGCGCGCATGGCGATGAACGGCCCGCTGATGACATCCCCGATGAACGGCGCTTCCGCCGTGCTCTACACAATTCAGTACGGCGTCGAGCCGAGCATGCTCGAGATCGCAGAAGTGGGCAAGCTGATCGCCGCTTCGGCATGCGAAGGCGCTGAGATCATCTGGGGCCGCGACCTGGATCCGTCCCTCGGGGAAACTGTGCGCTTCACCCTGATCGCGACCGGCTTCAAGGACACCATGGGCATCTCTCCGAACGACGGCACTCCCGCCGGGAACCACGGCGCGCTGTTTGACGCCGGCGCGCTTACCCCGGGCGACGTTGTCTCGGAAGAGACGCACAGCCTGTTCGACGGTCTTGGTCCCGGTTCCGGCTTCGACATCCCGACGGTGATCCGCAGAAAGAAGAAGTAGCCTTTAAAGCGGGGACGGGGAGAATGCGTGTCCCCGCTTCAATTGTACATGTCATGACGTCTGCGCGCGGGCGAAAACGGCCCCTGTGTCCGCGCCCGTTTTCGCCCGCGCGCAGGATAGAAAAAAACGAGGTGATAATGGTGGCTGCCAGAACGACCAGCCGTTTTAAACAGAAACCGGCAGTACCTTTCGGCGATTTTATGCTTCCTATACTCGGCGTGATCGCGCTCGGGATCGTCGTCGTCGGCATCCGGATACTCTGGATGCCGAGCGCGCCCAAACATGCCATCACGGCGCAGCCTCACGCCGCGCGCCCGCGCGGCGGGACGCGAGACGGGGCCGCTGAAAAAAGCGCGGCCGTGAAAACGGACGACGAGGCCGTCACGCGCAAGGAGCCCCTTTCCGATGTCGTGATCGCCCAGCCCGTGCAGACGCCTGAAAAGAAAGCGACATCCCAAAAGGAAGCGGAGACGGGCGAACGCAGGGAGAGTCCGCAGAAACGCGTTCAGACCGAGCGCCCGCAGCAGCGCCCGCCGTCCCGTCCCCAGACGGAGCGCAACGCTCCGCCGCCCGCCGTTGAGACGCCTGAGGAAAAACCGGCTTTCTACACCGGCAGCATCGAGAAGAGCGCGTTTGTCGTGCAGTGCGGCTCCTTTTCGACGCGCGCGTCGGCCGACAGGTCCGTGGCGTCGCTGAAAAAAACGGGCTGCAATCCAGTCGTGCGCAAGGCCGAAGTGAACGGCAAGACGGTGTTTCGCGTGATCGTCGCGGGCGGGAACGACAGGGCAACGGCCGACGAAGTGGCCAGGCTTATCAAGAAAGCGGGGCATCCTGTTTTTGTCCGCCCGAACGATTGAGGCGCGGCGATGCTCCCAAAGAAACTGCTTATCATCACGGGGCTGTCGGGCAGCGGAAAAAGCAGCGTCCTGCACATGCTCGAGGACTTGGGGTTCTTCACGGTGGACAACCTTCCGGTGACGATGCTGCCCCAGCTGATCGAACTGCTCTCGCAGCACGCTCAGGCCGTTGAGAACGGAGTTGGAACCGTCGTCGACGTGCGCAGCGCGGGCTTTCAGGATCGTCTGCCGGCCGTCATGCGGGAACTGCAGACGAAGGGGATCGACGTGCAGCTCGTCTTTCTTGACGCGACCGACGAGGTGCTTCTCAAACGCTTCAGTCTCACCCGCCGCCGCCATCCGCTCGGGTTCATGAACTCGCTGCTTGAGGGAATCGCGATCGAGAAAAAGCTGCTGGCTCCGTTCCGCCTGCTCGCCAAGCGCGTCATCGACACGTCGTCGCTGACGATGGCGCAGCTGCGCTCGGAGATCATGGCGCTGCTCGCGCGCAATCCGGCCGGTTTGCAGGTGGTTGTCAGTTCGTTCGGTTTCAAGTACGGCGTCGCTCTCGACGCCGATTTTGTGCTCGACGTGCGGTTTCTCGTCAACCCGTATTACGTTGAAAACCTCAAGAACCTCTCGGGGCTCGACGAAGCCGTGCAAAAGTACATTCTCGCCGATCGCATGGCGGAACGGTTTCTGTATCAGACGCTTGAGTTCTTCCAGACAGTCATCCCCGTCTATCACCTGAGCGGCAAGAACTTCCTCCATATCGCCGTCGGCTGCACGGGCGGACACCATCGTTCAGTCTTCGCGGCGGACTGGCTCGGCAGACGGCTGGCGACGATCGACTGCGTTGAACTTCAGGTCCGCCACCGCGACCTTGAGCGCGACGCTCGGGGAGGTGCGCTCTGATGGTTCTCCTGGCCGTGGCTCTGATCTTCGCGGGAGGCTTTATCGCGGGAGGCATCGCCGTCGCTCTGCTGTTCCGCAACAGCAGGCGAGTTCGGACGTTTATCGCGCGGCACCTCAACGAAAAGCAGACGGCGGCGGCGGCGGTTCAGCTCCGTCTCGCCGCGGGGCCGCATTTTGTGGCGGTCGGAGGCGGAACGGGGCTCTCTTCTCTGCTTCGGGGACTGAAAGGCTATTCGCGCAACATCGTCGCTCTTGTGACGGTGACGGACGAAGGCGGCAGTTCGGGCAGGCTCGTCCGCGACTGGGGGATGCTGCCGCCCGGCGACATCCGCAACTGCCTTGTGGCCCTGAGCGAGAACGACGACCAGCTTCGCGCGTTCATGAACTTCCGTTTTGACCAGGGAGATTTGAAGGGGCACAGCCTCGGCAACCTGATTCTCCTCGCGGCGACGGAGCAGTCGGGCGATTTTAAAAGGGCCGTCGAGCTTGTCAACGGGCTGCTTGCCATTCGAGGGCGCGTCCTCCCCATCACCAACGAAAACGTCACCCTCGTGGCCGAGACAGCCGCAGGGAAAACTCTTCGCGGCGAACTGGCGGTGGCGAAACACGGACGGGAAATCCGATCCATACGGCTGGAGCCGCGCGGAGCGCGTCCTGTGCGGGAGGCGTTCGCCGTGCTTGCAGGCGCCGACATGGTGATCCTCGGCCCGGGGAGCCTGTTCACGAGCGTCATCCCCAACCTTCTCGTCGGAACCTTTGTCGCCGCGCTCAAGGATGTCCGCTGTCCCGTCGTCTACGTCTGCAACCTGATGACTCAGCCCGGCGAGACGAGCGGCATGACGCAGCTCGACCATATCAAATGGGTGGCGCAGGCGCTGGGACGCTTCCCCGACGCCGTGCTCGTCAGCCAGGACCAGATTCCCGAGATGCTCCGAGAAAAGTACAGCGCTCAGGGAGCCGTCCCGCTGTCGCTCTCGCGCGAGGACGAGATTTTTCTTGCGGGGAACGGATGCCAGATTTTCCGCGCGTCGCTGCTTCACGTGCAGGACGGCGGCATAATCCGCCACCACAGCGCGCGTCTCGCGGAAGCGCTTATGCGCGTCTACAGGAAGCTCGCTCACGAGGCCGATGAATGAAGCTCAGCACCGAACGGTGGGACGAATGGTTTACGGCCCCTGTGACGGACGAGGTTTCCGCGGAGTCGGAACTGTCGGGCATCGTCGCGTGCATGAACAGGCGTTTCTCCCGGGATTCCGTGATCCTGACGCTGCCTCGGCTGTGGGTCTACAGCCGTTTTCGTCGTCTGTGGCCGCGCGTGTCTTGGCGCGCCGAATGTGAGATGAACGAGATCGTCCGCGTGCGCAGCCGAGGAGTCTCGCTTCTCCTGCCCGCCTCCTTGTACCGCACGATCTCCCGTCGCACCCGACGCGACGATTTTATCCGCTGGTCCTGGGCGCGCGGGGTCTTCGGCTGCACCGGCAACGTGTACAACCCGCGCCGCGGTTATTACTGCGCGATGCGCTTCCACAGCGCGGAAGTTTTCGCGGGCGTGCTGGAACTGCTCAGGGGCAGCGGGATCGCGTGTTCATGTCGTGAAAATTCCGGCGTGCGCGAACTCTCGATCCGCAGTTTGCAGCACGTGACGAGGTTCTGTTATTTCATCGGGTTGGAGAGCGTGGCGCAGGACCTCGAAAAGCGCTCTCTGTTGCGTTCCGGTCGTGACCTCGCGAACAGGCAGGCGAACTGCGACGGGGCGAATATACGCCGCAGCGTCGCTTCTTCGCGCGCGCAGAAGGCGTATGTCGAGTTCCTCTGCGCGTCGCACGCTGATCTGATCCCCGACGAACTCCTGCCGCTGGCGCGCGCGCGGCTTGAGCACACGGAATCGAGCCTTTCGGAACTCGGCGACCTGCTCCGTCCTCAGGTGAGCAAGAGCACGGTGAAGTATCGCCTCGACAGGCTCAAGGCGCTGGCCGAAAGCGTCGGTTTCCGCGCCGAAGAGTAAAAATAGAAAATATTCCCATGGCAATCTTGACAAAATACATTTTTAAGTTTAATCTAAACGTGTGAGACTGCGGCGTCAATGTGCCGCGATACCTTTGAGGAGGGTTTATCCCATGAGCAAAGTTAAGGTAGCTATCAGCGGTTTTGGCCGTATCGGCCGTCTAGTACTTCGCGCCATGTACGAGTACGACACCAAGGGACTGTTCGAGGTGGTCGCCGTCACGCGCCACAGCGCCTCGGTCGAGCAGATGGCCTATCTGTTCAAGTATGATTCGGTGCACGGGCGCTTCAACGGCACGGTGACGACCGAGGGCGACTACATGGTCATCGACGGCCACAAGGTGCTCGTCGTCAAGCCGGAAGGCACGAATTATCCGTGGAAGGAGCTGGGCGTTGATCTCGTCATCGAGAGCACAGGGAAGAACCTGACCGCCGAAGCGTGCGGCGCGCACATTGCCGCCGGCGCCAAGAAGGTCGTCATCACCGCTCCCGGAAAGGGCGAAGGCGTCGCCACGTTTGTCATGGGCGTCAACGAAGAGATGTATGATCCCGCGAAGGACAACGTCGTTTCAAACGCTTCCTGCACCACCAACTGCCTCGCGCCCCTGGCCAAGGTGCTCCATAACGCGTTCGGCATCGAGAAGGGCCTGATGACGACAGTTCACTCCTACACGGGAGATCAGAACCTGATCGACAAGTCGCACAAGAAGAGCAACTACCGTGCCCGCGCGGCCGCCCTTTCGATGGTTCCCACGACCACCGGCGCTGCGAAGGCCGTCGCGCTTGTTATCCCCTCGCTGAAGGGCAAGCTGAGCGGCATGGCGCTGCGCGTGCCCACGCCCGACGTCTCCATCGTCGATCTGACCTTCGTGCCCGGCCGTCCCGTGACCGTCGAAGAGGTCAACGACGCCGTGAGAAAGGCCGCCGCGGGTTCCATGAGCAAGTACCTGGGCGTTGTGGACGACGAGTGCGTGTCGTCAGACTTCGTGCACGACAACCACTCGAGCATCTTCGCGCCGGATCAGACGCTCGAGATGAACGGGCTGATCAAAGTCTTCGCGTGGTACGACAACGAGTGGGGTTATTCCTGCCGCTGCGTCGACCTGGCCAACTACGTGATCGAAAAGGGGCTGTAGGGCAAGATGCTGAAACTGCGCGGATATGAAGGCGTCGATCTGAGGGGCAAAAAGGTCCTGATGCGCGTCGATTTCAACGTCCCGTTCAAGAACGGCGTTCTTCGCGACAACGCCCGCATCGTCGCCCACAAGCCGACGATTGACGCCCTGCTGGCAGCCGGAGCGAGCGTGACGATGGTCTCGCACTTCGGCCGCCCCAAGGGAAAGGTCGTTCCCGAGATGTCGCTGTCGCAGCTCGTGCCCGACATCGAAAAAGGTCTCGGGCACGCCGTGAAGTTCGTGGGCGACTGCGTCGGTCCCGATGTTGAAAAGGCCGCGGCCGAGCTGAAGCCCGGCGAGCTCCTTCTTCTTGAAAATTCACGTTTCCACCCCGAAGAGGAGAAGGACGACCCCGAGTTCAGCAAGAAGATGGCCGCGCCGTTTGACGTGTTCGTGATGGACGCGTTCAGCGCGGCGCATCGCGGCAACTGCTCCACCGAAGGCGTGTCGCACTTCCTGCCGTCCTACGCGGGCGGACTCATCAAGCGCGAAGTCGAGTGCCTTGAGCGCGTCAAGTCCGATCCCGAAAAGCCCTACGTCGTCGTTCTGGGCGGCGCTAAGGTCTCCGACAAGATCGGCGTCATCGAGCACATGCTGAACAAGGCCGACACCATCATCATCGGCGGCGGCATGGCATTCACGTTCATCTCCGTTGCGGGCGGCAAGATCGGCAAGTCCCTGTTCGACGCCGAACATGCGGATTTTGCCAAGGACGTGCTCGCCCGCGCCAAAACGCTCGGCGTCAAGGTACTCCTGCCCACCGACGTGGTCGCGGCCGCCGAGATCAGCGACGACGCGAAAACCTGCGTCGTCCCCGCCGGCGAAGTTCCCGACGGACTGATGGGCCTTGACATCGGCCCCGAGTCGGCGCGCGCTTTCGCCGCCGAGATCGCGGGCGCGAAGACCGTGCTGTGGAACGGCCCGATGGGCGTGTTCGAGAACAAGCCGTTCGCGGCAGGAAGCCGCGCCGTGGCCGAAGCGATGGCGAACGCCAAAGACGCTTTCACCGTCGTGGGCGGCGGAGACACCGCCTCGTGCGTGAAGAAGTTCGGTTTCAAGGACGCCATGACGCACGTCTCCACGGGCGGCGGCGCCAGCCTCGAGTACTGCGAGGGCAAAGCGCTGCCCGGCATCGTGCCCCTTGAAGTCAAGTAGCCGAAAATGGACAATCGCCTTGGAGCTCGCGCTCCAAGGCGATTTTTTATGACGGGAGCAGTAAAGGATGACCCTCGGTTTGAAAAAATGCCTGCTCTGCCCGCGGCGCTGCGGCGTCGACCGCACGGCGGGGCAGAGAGGCTTCTGCGGCGCGGGAGAACGAGTGAAAATCGCGCTCGTCTCGCTGCACCGGTGGGAAGAACCGTGCCTGACGGGCGAAAAAGGCGCCGGAACCGTGTTCTTCTCGTACTGCACGATGAAGTGCGCTTTCTGTCAAAATTACGACGTCAGCCGCGGCGCCTGCGGCGTCGAGGTGGGCGCGACGCGCCTCGCGGAAATCTTTCTCGAGCAGCAGGCGCGAGGCGCGGCGACGCTCGATCTCGTCACGCCCACGCACTATGTCCCGCAGATTGTCGAGGCGCTGGACGCGGCGCGGAAGCGCGGCTTTTCACTGCCCGTCGTGTTCAACTGCGGAGGCTACGAAAACGTCGAGACAGTCGACGCGCTGCGCGGGTACGTGGACGTGTACCTGCCCGACCTGAAATATTTTGACGATGAACTCGCGCGAAGATATTCGTCCGCGCCCGGCTATTTCGCCCGCGCGTTTGCGGCGATCGAAAAGATGCTCGAACAGACGGGGCCATGCCGTTTTCGCGACGGAGTGATGACGCGCGGCGTCATCGTGCGGCACCTCGTTCTGCCCGGACACTACCGCGACAGTCTGAGGATACTCGACAGCCTCCATGAACGATTCGGCGCCGCGGTTTACGTCAGCCTGATGAACCAGTTCACGCCCATGCCGCGGTGCACGGCGCGCTTTCCCGAACTGGGACGGAGACTGCTGACGCTGGAATATCAAAAGGTGATCGCCCACGCCGAGGAACTCGGCATGGAAAACTGTTTCGTGCAAAGCGGCGGATCGGCGAAAGAGGAGTACATCCCTGTCTTTGACGGGACGAAC
>CAZFNC010000032.1:7988-17350 GCA_964520485.1 uncultured Synergistaceae bacterium
CCTGATTGTATTCGCCCCGACACGTTTAAACAGCCGCCGGACCCTGAAAAGTCCGGCGGCTGTCGTATCTTGGTCGCGCGCTGCCTTTCAGACTTACCCCTCCACGCTGAAGCTAACCGCCGACGAAGCTCTGTCGATCTCGGCGAGCGTGTCGAGGTACTTGGCGTACGCGGCGTGTCCGCACAGAGCAAGGGCGTAGTTCTTGCCCTCTTCGACGCCCGGCTGGTCGAACGGGTCGACGCCCATCATGAAGCCCGTGAGGGCGGTGACGGCCTCCAACAGCAGGACGAGCCCGCCGATCGTGAACTCGTCCACGCGGTCGAGCTCAAGCTCGCAGATCGGGCGTCCGGCGCGCTTGAGCGAGGCAATGACGCCGCGCCTCTCGCAGTCGAGGATGAACTCCTGCGAGATGCCGTCCATGTACCGCGCTTCGTCGAAAAGCTTTTCGGCGGGGACGGAAAGCGGCGCGCGGTTGCCCGGCGCGGCGGAAAGGAAGAAGAAGAACTTGTCGGCGGGGCCGCACCCGTACAGCTGAAGCTGAGAGTGCTGATCGATCGAGCCGAGCGCGCACTGCGGGGTCATGCCGATGCCGTCCTTGCCGAGACTCTCGCCCCAAAGCTGGGCAAACCATTCGCCCATGGACTTCAGGCGGTCGCCGTAGGCCCAGAACACCGTGATGTTGCGTCCTTTGCCCATGCCCTCGTATGTCTCCCAGGCAAGCTGCGAGGCCAGGTCCGAGCCCGCTGGCTTAGAAAGCAGCGCTTTTTTCATCGCGGCCGCGCCGTCGAGCAGTTTCTGAGCGTCAATTCCCAGCGCCACGGCGGCGACGAGGCCGCACGAGGAGAAAACGGAGTAGCGTCCGCCCGTGTCCTCGGGGAGCACCGCGCAGGCGGTGTTTTTCTCGTTCGCGTACGCGCGCAGGAAACCCTTGACGGGGTCGGTGACGAAGTAGATGCGGTCCTCGGCCTTTGCGCCGACGGCGTCGAACAGGCGCGCGCGGAAGAAGAGGAACCCGCTCAGCGTCTCGAGCGTGCGGCCCGATTTGCTCACGACGAGGATGGCCGTGCTTTGCGGGTTGACCTGCTTCCAGATGGCCTCGTTGCTCTCGGCATCGGCGTTGTCGGCGACGAACAGCGCGGGCTGACCTTCCGCGCGCAGCGCGGGGTAGCAGGGTTCGCAGAAAGCGTTCATGAGCATCTGCAGGCCAAGGGCGCTGCCGCCGATGCCGATGACGACGATGTTCTCGTAGGCGCGCAGTTCTTTCCCCATCGCCACGAGACCGGAGATGTCGGCGTCGGGCAGGTTCATCCAGCCGAAGCCGTTCTTGCCCGCGGCGGCGCCGTCAAGCAGCGTTTTCCACGCGGCGGCGGCCTTTTCCTTCATCGCGGGCGACTGGAACGCGGAATCCGAAGGACGGGTCAGTTTGACGTTGAGCATAAAGAAGACTTCCTTTCGATGGGTATTTTAGTAAAGTTTTTCTGCCAGGGCACGTTCGCGGGGAACGCGCGACTGACGGGTGAAACTTTTTTCGCCCCGAGGTTTATAACAAATTTTTTTCATTTCTGAAGACTTGCAAAACTCTTTTTACGGGGTATAATAATTTTCGAGAAAAGCCGCTTTGAACGACATGCTTCTTTATTCATCGTTATTTTACTCGCATTCCCGTTTTTCGGCTACTGGAAAATTCGAGGGGATTTTCCGTCATTACAACTTGAATGTTGAGGGGGACATTGCATGTTCAAGATTCTTTCCAAGAAGGCATTCGCGGCTAACGAGTTCGACATCTGGGTCGACGCGCCGCGGATCGCGCGCAACGGACGCGCCGGACAGTTCTGCGTGCTCCGCGTGGATGAGCGCGGAGAGCGCATACCGCTTACCGTCGCCGAGTACGACCCCGAAGGCGGCCGCATTCGCATGATCTTCCAGACTGTCGGCAAGACGACGACGGCGCTCGGCAGGCTGAACGAGGGAGACTGCATCCACGACATACTCGGGCCCCTCGGGACGCCCAGCGAAGTGAAAAAGTACGGCACCGTTCTGATGATCGGCGGCGGCGTCGGCATCGCGGCGCTGTTTCCCATCATCAAGGCGCTGAAGGAAGCGGGAAACAAGGTCATCACGATCCTCGGCGGACGCACGAAGGATCTCGTGATCATGATGGAGGAGTGCGCCGCCTACTCCGACGAACTGATCGTCACGACCGACGACGGCTCCTATGGGATCAAGGGCGTCGTCACCACGGCCATGGACATGCTCCACGCGCGCGGAGAGAAGATCGACTACTGCTGGGCGATCGGCCCATCGATCATGATGAAGTTCGCCTCGCTGAAGGCGAAGGAGCTGAACATCCCTTGCTGGGTGTCTCTCAACCCGATCATGATCGACGGCACAGGCATGTGCGGAGGCTGCCGCGTCAACGTCGGCGGCAACATTCGCTTCGCCTGCGTGGACGGCCCCGAGTTCGACGGCTGGGGCGTCAACTGGAACGAGTTCATGACGCGTCTGCGTCAGTACAAGGACGAGGAAAAGATTTCTCTCGACAAATACAAGAGCGAGGTTGGTGAATAAAATGGCTGTCACTCCGAAGAAAACGCCGATTTCCGAACAGGATCCCAAGGTTCGCGCCCATAACTTCAAAGAGGTCTGCCTCGGATACACGGCCGAGGAGGCCATGAAGGAAGCCTCGCGCTGTTTGCATTGTTCCACTGCGCCGTGCATGAAAGGCTGCCCCGTTTCCATCCGCATTCCTGATTTCATCGAGGCCATTAAAAAGGGCGATTTCGCCGCCTCGTTCAACATCCTGAGCGAGTCCACGGCCCTGCCCGCCGTGTGCGGCCGCGTCTGCCCGCAGGAGAAGCAGTGCGAAGGCGTCTGCACCGTCGGTCGCATGGTCGATCGCGCCACGAAGGAGCATAACGAGCCGGTGGCCATCGGCAAGCTGGAACGCTTCGCCGCGGACTGGAAGGCCGCGCAGAACGATCCCAAGCCCGCCCGTGTGCCCTATAACGGCAAAGGCAAAGTGGCCGTGATCGGCTCAGGGCCGTCCAGCCTCACCGTCGCGGGCGACCTGGCCAAGCGCGGGTACGGGGTTACGGTTTTCGAGGCGCTGCACCTCCCCGGCGGCGTGCTGATGTACGGCATTCCCGAGTTCCGTCTGCCCAAGACGATCGTCCAGCACGAGATCGACAACATCAAAGCCTTGGGCGTTGACATCGAAGTCGACGTCGTCGCCGGGCGCACCGTCACCATCGACGAGCTGAAGACGGGGTTTGACGCCGTCTACATCGCCACGGGAGCCGGCACGCCCAAGTTCGTCGGCACCCCCGGCACCAACCTTAACGGCGTGTTCTCGGCCAGCGAATACCTGACCAGAATCAACCTGATGCACGGCTACGAGTTCCCCGCCTACGACACCCCCGCCAAGAAATCGAAACACGTGGCGGTCATCGGCGGAGGAAACGTCGCCATGGACGCCGCGAGGTCGGCCCTGAGACTGGGCGCCGAAAGCGTCACCGTGCTCTACCGCCGTTCCGTCGATGAACTGCCGGCGCGTATCGAAGAATACCATCACGCCGTCGAAGAGGGCGTGAAGTTCGAGTTCCTGACCGCGCCGCTCGAGTACATCGCCTACTCGGGCGACGACAGGAACATGATGGGCACGCTCGTCGGAGTGCGCTGTCAGCGCATGGAGCTGGGGGAACCCGACGCCTCGGGCCGGCGCAGTCCGCATCCAGTGCCCGGCAGCGAGTTCTCCATCGACGTGGACACGGTCATCGAAGCCATCGGCCAAAGCTCCAACAAGGTGCTTCTCAACGCGTGGCCCGACCTGAAGACCACGAAGCGCGGCTACATCGAGGCGGACGAAGAGGCCGGCGGAGCCACATCCATCGCCGGCGTCTACGCGGGCGGCGACATCGTCACAGGCGCGGCGACCGTCATTCTCGCCATGGGCGCGGGCAAAAAAGCCGCGGAGGCCATCGACGAATATCTCACCGCCAAAGCGGCGCGGTAAACACTTCTCAAAAAAAGCGGGAGCGCCCGTGAGGAGCGTTCCCGCTTTTTGGACGGAACAGCGGCGGAGGAAAAAGGATCGCATGAGCTGCCACGGAAAGACGAACTACAGCGCAAACGGCGCCCTGAAGGACTGGCGCGTCTTTAAGACGCGAGCGCTGGAACTGGCGCTCGCCAAATGCGACTCGGCGTTTGAGAGATACGTCGCGGGCGTCAGCGACAGGGCGTGGGAGCACATTCTCGAGGAAAACTTCTTCACTCCCGAAAACGCCGTCGAACGGCTGTGGGAGTTTTACCAAAGCGACGTCTCCGCCCTTGCTGAAACGGGGAATCTGCCGGAAAGCGGCTGAAGACGCTCCGAACGCGCCGGTCCGCTGGCAAAAGAGTGCGAAAGCGCGCGGAAACGGTTTCGCGCGCTTTCGCCTGTCCTGTCCGTCGAAAGGACTATCGCGCCAGCAGGCCGATCTTTCTCTTCACCTTGTCAAGCGTGCGTTCCGCGACGCGCGAGGCCTTCTCAGCGCCTTTGCGGTAGACGGCTTCAAGCGCTGCCTTGTCGGACGTCAGTTCGGCGAAACGCTCGCGCACGGGACGCAGTTCCTCGACCACGGCCTCGCCGACGCGCTTTTTGAAGTCGCCATAGCCCTTCCCCGCGAAGTCGCTCTCGATCTGCTCAAACGTCAGACCCGTGACGGCGGAGTAGATCGACATCAGGTTGTTGATGCCGTCCTTGCCCTCGCGGAAGCACACGCACGTCTCGCTGTCGGTGACGGCGCGCTTGAACTTGTTCATGATCACGTTCGGCTCGTCGAGGATTGTGACGAAAGAGTTGGCGTTCGTGTCCGACTTCGACATCTTCTTCGTCGGATCCTGGAGCGACATGACCCTGCCGCCCGTCTTGATGATATAGGGCTCGGGGACGCGGAAGACGTCGCCGTAGAGACTGTTCACGCGCACTGCCACGTCGCGCGTGAACTCAAGGTGCTGGCGCTGATCCTCGCCGACGGGAACGTAGTGCGGCTGATAGAGCAGGATGTCGGCCGCCATCAGCGCGGGGTAGGTGAAAAGCCCCGCGTTCACGTTGTCGGCGTGTTTGGCGGACTTGTCCTTGAACTGCGTCATGCGCGAAAGGTCGCCGAACATCGAGTAGCAGGAGAGAATCCAGCCGAGTTCCGCGTGCGCGTGCACGTGGCTCTGGATGAAGACGAGGTTCTTTTCGGGATCGATGCCGCAGGCGAGCAGGAGCGCGTACGCCTCGATCGACTGTTTGCGAAGATGCGCGGGATCCTGGCGCACGGTGAGCGAGTGCAGGTCGGCGACGAAGTACGCGCAGTCAAAGTCTTTCTGCGTCTGCCTCCAGTTTCGCACGGCTCCCAGGTAGTTCCCGAGCGTGAACGTACCAGTGGGCTGAATGCCCGAGAGCATGATTTTCTTGCGCTCGGGTTTGACGTCCGGCGCGGGGGCCTGTTTGGTTTCTTCCATGGCGAATGCCTCCAAAAAATAATTTTTCGGTAAAAATCCGTCCCCGACAGACTGTGACGGCCTGTCGGGGACGAACTTTTTCTTCGGGGCCGAGAAAAAAGGTCGTCGTGCCGCAAAAGGGTGTCCCTCGGCGCCTCGCGCGCGAAGAAAGCGCGCGGGCGCGTCTGCCGCGACGGACGCCTTCGAGGATAAAGGAATTCTTCCGCGCGTCCGCCTGAAAAATCCGCCGCGCCGCGCAGAGTTCGCTGTCTCGCGGCCGAGCTAGCGGCGCGCGGCGGCGTATGACGTTTGCCGGAGCCGACGTTTGTTTGACGCCGGTATCTTAAATCCGAAAGACGCGAATGTCAAGAAATCTCAGGCCGGAATCTTCGCTCCGGGGTAGACCCTCAGCCCCTCGCCGAGTATTTCAATCGCGCGGGTGAGGTCGCGCGCGTTAAGCACGTAGGCCAGGCGCGCCTCGTCGGCGCCGAGGCCGGGCGTGAGATAGAAGCCGTCGCCGGGGGCGATCATCACAGTCTCGCCCCTCGAGTCGAAACGCTCGAGCAGCCACATGGCGAACCTTTCGGCGCTGTCGACGGGCATTTTGATCATCGTGTAGAACGCGCCCTGAGGCGACGAAAAAGTCACTCCCGGCAGGCGCGAAAGAGCTCGCTCGAGCGTGTCACGGCGGAGACGGTATTCCGCGTTGACGCCCTTCAGGTACTCCCGCGGCGTGCCGTACAGCGCGGCAGCGCCGATCTGCTCCAGTTCGGGACAGCAGAGACGCGCCTGACAGTACTTCATGATCTGCGCGTTGAAGTCCGCGTTGTGCGACAGGAGAGCGCCGATTCGGGCGCCGCAGGCGCTGAAACGCTTGGAGAGAGAATCGACGAGGATCAGGTTGTCCTCGAGCCCGGGCATCGCGCCGAAACTGCGAAAAGGCTGCCCGTACACGAACTCGCGGTACACCTCGTCGACGATCAGGGCGAGACCGTGCCGCCTCGCGACGCGGGCGATCAGTTCCATCTCGTCTCCGGTGAGGACGCGTCCCGTCGGGTTCCCCGGGTTGGTGATGAGCAGCGCGCGCGTGCGCGGCGTGACCGCGGATTCGACGCGTTCCTCGGAAGGAATCGCGTACCCCGTTTCGACGCCGGTCGTCACGGCCTTCATGTTCACGTTCAGCACGTCGGCGAAAGAGAGATAGTTGGCGTAGAACGGCTCAAAGACCAGGATCTCGTCGCCGGGGTCGCAAAGCCCCATCATCGCGATGAGCAGGGCCTCTGAACCTCCGCCGGTGACAGTGATCTCCTCCGTGTCAAAATCCATGCCCCAGTCGTGATAATATTTCTGTATGGCGGAGAGAAGAGGGGCGTATCCGCGTGAATCGCCGTAGGCGATCACACGGCCGTCGAACGCGCGGACGGCTTCGAGGAACGCCGGAGGCGTTTGGATGTCGGGCTGCCCGATGTTCAGGTGGTACACCTTTTTGCCGGCGGCTTTCGCCGCGTCGGCGTAAGGGCTGAGCTTTCTGATGGGCGAGGCAAAAGCGCCGCTGATGCGCCTGGAAACGTTCATGATCGGTCAACTCCTGTCTGGGTGTCTGTGCGTGTCGCGCGGCGCGAAGACGCACATAAAATAAGATTATAACAGATTGCCATGCCGTGAAAATGCACCTGAGCGGTATCAATAGTATTTTTAGTCAAAAGGAATTTGAGCATGACGTAACTCGCCAGACGCTTTATAAAGGTCGTTCGAGGGCCAAAACGCCGTCCGCTCTTTTCCTGAGAGCGGGTATGATGAGCAGATATGAAAAGGTTCGGGAGGGAAGATTTATATATGAACCGTGGTATGAAGATCAGCGGAATCTCGTGGTGCGTGCCGGAAAAATTCGAGACGAACGAGGACTTGGTGCGCGAGTTCGGGATGTGGACCCCTGAAAAGATATTTCGCAAGACGGGCATTGAAAAGCGCCACATCGCGGACGCCGGCACTCCGGCGTCGCACTATCACGCCCTCGTGGGCAACAAGTTCTTCGCGGAGCACCCCGACGTCTCCCGCGACAGCATCGACATGCTTCTCGTCTGTACCGAGACGCGCGACTACATCGCGCCGGCGACGGCCTGCGTGGTCCACGAACAGCTGAGACTGCGCAGGACGTGCGGCGCCGTCGATTACGATCTGGGCTGCTCGGGCTATATCTACGGCCTGGGGATCGCGAAAGGCTTCATCGCAAGCGGCATCGCCAATCGCGTCCTGTTCATCACGGGCGACGTGGTGGCGCGCTACGTGAACAAGCGCGACAAGGCCATCAGAACCATCTTCGGCGACGGTTTCACGGCGACCCTGCTTGAAGCGTCGGAGCGCGACTGCGTGACCGGTTTCGATTACGGCACCGACGGCTCGGGTTTCCGCGACATCATCATCGAGGCGGGCGCGACGGCGATGCCCTGCTCGCCCGAGACGGCGGTGGAGGAGACCAACCGTTTCGGCAACGTGCACAGCAAAGAGGACGTCTTCATGGACGGGCGCAAGGTGCTCGAGTTCTCCGTGAGAGAAGTCCCCGGTTCGGTTGCCCGCGCCCTCTCGCGCGCTGGCATCGCGTGGGCGGACGTCGATCTCGTGGTTTTTCATCAGGCGTCCCTGCTCCTGCTTGAGCGCGTGCGCGACGAGCTGAAGGCGCCGCCAGAGAAGTTCGTCATCGACATGTCCGAGACAGGGAACACCATCTCCTCGACGGTGCCGGTCGCTCTCGCCCGCGCCGCCGCCTCGGGACGGCTGAAAAAGGGCATGAAGGTGCTCGTCTCCGGTTTCGGCGTCGGACTTTCGTGGGGAACGGCGCTGGTTGAGTGGACGTATTGACGCCCCGTCAACGCCCGGGCGGTTCCCGCGCTGGTTCCGTCGTCGCTCGCGTGGCCAGCCGACTTTCCCCGTTTTAATTTTCTTAATAAATTCTGCGTAAATTTACGTTCTATTGCTTTTTTCATCTTGACTGTAAGGACGTTTTCCGCTATTCTTATGCGTAACATTTTCATTATTACGTTTTGTAATAGCTTGTGATTATCGGTTTAAAAACCATGAGCGTCGGGGGGTGAAACGGGTGGATTTCACTGGCATAACGGGCGCGACGGCGCTATCGGCGATCGCTTTCGGGGTCGTCTTTCTCGTGCTGATCGGTCTGACGTTCGTCATCTACGCGATGCGCATCGTCAGCAAGGTAGGGCGGTAGAGCTTTAGGTTTTAAGCGGCGCGTGCCGCGTCCATTCAAATTTATTTGCGGGAGGAACCCTTTATGAACCTTGTAAGCGAAGCTTTTACCCGTATTGTCGGAGAGTCCGGTTTTGCGGGGCTGACCACAGGGAACGTCATCATGCTCCTGGTGTCGTTTGTGCTGCTCTATCTTGCCATCGGCCGCGGTTTCGAGCCTCTGCTGCTGATCCCCATCGCATTCGGCTGTCTGCTGGCCAACATGCCCCTGTCGGGCATCACGTCCGGCCCCGTGATCGACGCCCTCGGCAAGGAGACGCAGGCCGGCGGTTTCCTGTACTACATGTCGTTCGGAACCGTCAAGGAAATTTACCCTGTCATCATCTTCATGGGCATCGGCGCGATGACCGACTTCGCGCCCCTGCTCGCCAACCCGATCACGTTCCTGCTCGGCGCCGCCGCCCAGCTGGGCGTTTTCGTCGCTCTGTTCGGCGCCATGATGATCGGCTTTTCTGTGCAGGAAGCCGCTTCGATCGCCATCATCGGCGGCGCGGACGGCCCCACAAGCATCTACCTGTGCTCCAAGCTGGCGCCGCAGATCCTCGGCGCCGTCGCCGTCGCCTCGTAAAGCTATATGTCGCTCGTCCCCCACATTCAGCCTCCCATCATCAAGCTCAGAACGAACAAAA
>CAZFNC010000033.1:0-17108 GCA_964520485.1 uncultured Synergistaceae bacterium
AACGGCGCTCAGGCACACCGCGGCCAGCAGAGCAACAATAGCAAACTTTTTCATGGGACAACACTCCTTTTTGTGCGAATGATCGCGGCCGTCCTACGCGGGACAAGCCGCTTTATGGCGGTTTCAGGACAAACTTTTGAGGACGTTCGCAGCGCGAGCGTATGTCGCTCAAAAAAATCGACAGCGTATTTCCGCGAAACGAAAATTCGGCCGAACGAAGACCAAGCGCTTACGAAAACCCGCCGGTTTCGATAAGAACCGTCCGCGGAAGACGCGTCCGGAACGGTCTTCAACAGTCAGAAAACGAGCTTCGGACAGCGATTCTCGAAGGCCGTCTCATTTTAACGGCGGCGCTTGAAAAATGCGGATCGCAGGAACCCGCGATGGAAAGTGGATGTTCCGGCGGAAGCGGGGACGCTCCCGCCGGAATCCCGCGCGCGGCTTTTACCAGCCGAGAGCGACAGCGTCGGCCCTGGGATCGGCGCCCGCGAGCTTGCGGTTGTTCTTGTGGTCAAAGCCGATGGCGCCCATCAGAGCGATGTACTCCCAGTCGGTATGTGTCTGCACAGTATAGCCGTACTTGTCCTTCAGCTCGTCTCGGACAGCCTGAGGCACGCGGCCCTCGACCTGGATCGTGGCAGGGTATGAAGCGTGGCTCTTGATGCCCATCGGATGACGGCTCTGGAAACGCGGCGCTTCGACGGCCTGCTGGGGATCCATGCCCCACAGCATGTAGTTGAGGAAGACCTGCAGTTTGGCCTGCTCCTGAACGTCGGCACCGGGCGTGCCGAAAGCCAGATAGGGTTCGCCGTCCTTGAGGGCGATCGACGGAGTGATCGTCTGAACAGTGCGCTTACGAGGCTCGAGGAAGTTGGCGAACGACTCGTCGAGGAAGAAGTAAGGCATGCGATCGTTGAGGATAAACCCGTAGCCGGGCACCATCAGACAGCTGCCGAAAGCGCCGCACTGGCTGGTGACGCAGGCGACGATGTTGCCCTCGGCGTCGGCTGCGGCCATAAACGTCGTGTCGCCCTGACGCCCATAGTACACGTCGCCGTACTTCTCTGGCTGATCGGGGTTGCCGGTGACGAGATCGCCGGTCATCGCCTTGCCCAGGTGCAGATCCTTGGCGCGGTCGGCGGCGTACTTCTTTCCGATCATGGCGACGGGGTTCTTGTGGAAGCGCTCGTCGGCCATGAAGTGGTTCCGGTCTTCAAGGGCGAGGTTGAGAGCTTGCGTCAGCGCGTCGATGTAAGCGGCGCTGTTGTAGCCCATGCCCTTCAGATCGAGCGGCTCAAGCAGATTGAGAGCCTCGAGCAACGTCCAGCCCTGGCTGTTGGGCGGGCAGACGTAGACGTCCACGCCGTGGAAGTTCGTGCTGTGAGCGTCGACGACTTCGGCCTTAAACTCGGCGAGGTCGTCTTTCTCGATGAAGCCTCCCAGCTCGTGCGACAAGTTCACGATGGCGTCGGCGACGGGTCCGCGGTAGACGTAGTCCTCGGCGGCCTGATAGTCCATATCGCCCAGCGTGCGGAGCAGCTTGGCGTAGTCGGGGTTGGTGATGACGTCGCCATACTTGGCGATATCGCCGTCCTTGCCGTACACGGCCTTGGCCGCGTCGTTCATGTGCTTGTAGAAACCTTTGCCGAGCGAGGACATGACCTGCGAGAACGTGTGTCCGTTTTCGGCCAGGTCAATGGCGGGCTCGAAGATGTCCTTCAGCTTCATGCTGCCGTGATCGCGGAGCAGTTGCATCCAGCCGGCGAAACTTCCCGGAATTTCAACGGAAAGGATGCCTGTCTCGGGGATGCCTCCCTTGTCGATGTAGGCGTCGATCGTCGCGTTTTTGGGCGCCCAGCCGGTGCCGTTGTAGGTGACGACCTTCTTGGCCTTGGCGTCGTAGATGATGATCATCGCGTCGCCGCCAATGAAGTCGTTCATCGTCGGATAGGTGATGCTCATGACGGCGGCCATGCCCACAGCCGCGTCAAAGGCGTTGCCGCCTCTGTCGAGAATCTTGAAACCGGCAGCGGCTGAATACTGGTTGTCGCCGATGACGACATAGCGGCCGCGCTGCGCGTAGCGCGTCGTGAACGGCACACGGTTCGTGGGCGCGGACGAAGAGGGCATCCAGTTCAGCGTGTCGGCGACCTTGCTCTCTTCAAAGTAAATGGCGCTGCCCATCGAGTTGGCCTTGACGGCGGGCTTGGACTCCTCGGCGGCATAAGCCGCGAGCGAAGCGGCCAGCACAAGACCGGCGGCAAGAAGAGCCTTGTTCATTTTCATGCGCGAATAACCTCCGTTTTCATCTCTCACATGATTCTGCCTGTTTCCCGCGCGAAAGCGGAAAACGCCACGGTAAAGCGCGCAGGAAGATCTCCTGCGATATCTTTCGGTGTAAATCAGATCATCCGCTCCTTATATTAAGAGGGATAAATCATTTATTATAACGCCTACAGACAATGTTTAACGTAAACTTCTTTCCGGCTCGAAGCGTCGCGGACGACCGAGGAAACTCCCCTCTCGGACAATCGAGAAAACATCTTACTCGCCGGGCTCTCGCCCAAAACGTTCGGTTCCCTTAGATAAGAAACCAAACGTTTTGTTTCCCGTCATGGAGTCGGTCTTAGCGCAAAAGAAACTTACGCGCTCTTTTTGACTTCCTCGAGATCCTTGACGGACAGAGCGTCGTCGTCCTCGATCGCCTTTTTCGCGGCTTCGGTTTCCTTCTCGGCTTTCGCTCTGGCGGCGGAGACCTCTTCCGGCGTCGCGTCGGCGTCGCGCAGATAGTGTCCGATGCCTTTTTCGACGATTTCGTCATAGGTGGGCATGTTCATGATCCAGACGGAGCGTCCCGCCGCGATCAGGTCTTCCTGAGCGTGAGCGGCGGCCTCGTCCATCACGCCGTCCTTCGAAATCTTGTCGAGCACGCCCTGGTACATCTCGGCGATCTTGCCCGATGCCTTGCCTCCGTCGAACTGAGCCGGTTTGTACCAGTTCTTCACGCCGTCGGGCGAAGCGGAACGTTTGGTGTAGTTGAGCGCGAGCGACATGTCAACAGCGACGTTACGGCCCGCGCGCTCCTCCATCGTCAGTCCGAAAAGGTTGACCTTAAGCAGATTATGTTTCTGCAGATTGGCGTACACCTGGTCGATGTTGCCATCCATGATCAGCTCTTCATAGGTCACGCCTCGCGCGGAACCCTGGCTGGGGTTGGGCACTTCGGAAAGGAACGCGACGGCGGGCGTGAAGTCGCCCAGTTCGCGGTGCGAGAAGCCGTGCAGGGGAATAGGCGAGATCTCAACGCGCTCGCTGATGCCGTAGTCCATCTCCAGTTCCATGCCCATCTCGGATGTGAGGTCGATACCCTTCTGATGAGCGCAAATGGCGTTGACGAGAGGCTTCTCGGGCGGGGCCTCGTGGTGGTCGATGATCATGTCGGCGTTCTCTTCCCAGCACATACGGTTGAACGCGTAGGCGACCTGCTGGGTCAACAGTCCGTGGGGATTGCCGGGATGGGCGCGGTCAAGGTTGCGAATCTCGTCGGCGGCGAGGTTCTGCCCAGACGGGAAGTGCAGGTACATGTCGGGATCGGGGAACTGATCAACGGGGTTGGAGCCGCGGTTGCCATAGCGGAAGTAGCGCACGTTGCCCGAGTCGGTCTTGACGTGAAAGTACGGCACGTGTCCGAGGCCCGGCTCGCAGGTGGAGAATCCCGAGTTGTTGGAGTGCGGCACGACCATGACGCGTCCTTCGGTGACGACGGCGTTTTCAACGAACATCGTCGCCGCGAGGAGCCCCGCGGGTTCGGTCGGGTGCGTGCCGCCCATGATGATGAACGTCGCGCCCGGCTTGCCTGAGTCGAGAACATAGACCTTGGAATCCCCGTTGGTACCCTTCAGGAACGGGTTGTAGTCCGAGAGCATTTTCACGCCCGTGACGCCCGGCCCCTTGTAGATCGGCTCGACGATGAACTGCCTGTTAAACTCGACGCCGACGGTATAGATGCCCGCGGCCACGAGAACGGCCAGCACAGCGGCTGTCAGGAAATTACCGGTCTTTTTTTCAGACATTTTTGTTCTCCCTCCAATCAGTGAAGAAGGAACAGACGAAGAAGGAACGGAAGCAGGACAATGGCGCAGCCGATCTGTTTGGCAAGGCTCTTCTGCGCGAAGAGGTTATAGACGAAAAGGGCGCTGAAGAAAGCCATCATGACCAGATAAGCGTACTTCATAACGATGTACTGAATTGCCATAGCTATAGCTCCTCTCTTACTTGACGGACAGGCCGAGAGAGCGCAGGAAGACCACGATCTCGTTCGCGTAAACCATGAAGAAGACGGCAAGCGCCAGTGACAGCAGCGCCGGAACCAGACACTTCTTCAACATCTTACCCTGGTCCGATCCCTCGACAGCGCGCGCGGCGAACTGTCCGGACACGGACGTCGGAGGCAGAAGGGCGCCGACACACATGATCAGCGTCAGAGCGGATGTGACAAAGATGGCGCTCTTGTTCGTGAAAGCCATGATCAGGGGAATACCGAGCACGCCCGCGCAGCCGAACGGCATCAGCAGACCGCCGACAAACGGGGCCACAGCCGCGATCGACAGGTAAAGCAGGGGGCCCTTGAGACCGAGCGCGCCGAGCACCGTCGCGCCGCGCGCGCCGGTCAGACCCATGATCTGAATCATCATGCCAACAGCGGCGAACAGCGCCATGACGTCGATTGACTTGTCCATCGCCTCGGCGGAAACCTTAAAGAAGTTGATCTTCTTCCTGCTGCACAGAAGCGCCACGATGATACCCATGCAGAAAACCAGCGGCGTGCCGGGGTCGATCTGAGGATAATAGCTCTTGACGATCATGTAGGCGACGAGGAAGATCAGCGGGAACTGAGGCACGAGACCGGTCACTTCGGGATCGGGGCTGATGGCGGCGAGAACTTTCGCCTTATCGATCGTCTTGACCTGACCGCGCCCGATCATCAGCACCGAAAGGATCGCGAGCGGCAGAGTGAGGAGAAGCAGAGGAATGGCAAAACCCTCGTAGGGCATATACACGCCCGTGCCTATAAGCATGGCGGGCACGTTGACGGGAGGAGCGACCATGCCGAAAAGGGACCCGAGCGCGATGATCGCGGCGGCGGAATCCTTGTCGATGCCGATCTCAAGCAGAATGGGCAGAACGAGAACGCCCGTGCTGAGCACGGAAGCGGGGGCCGAGCCCGTGAGCATGGCGGGCAGCATGATCAGCACCATGATCAGGATCAGAAGGAGAGACGGTGACCACGAGAACCACTCGACGATCTCGCTGGTGAGCAGTTTCAGCGCGCCGTTTTCCTTAAGGATCTCCATGAAAACCATGCCGGCGGCGACGGTGAGCATCAGATTCAGGAAGAGCATCGATCCTTCCATGAAGTGACGCATCAGCGAGGGATAGGTATCGCCGTTGCCGACGAACACGCTCGCCAGCGACTGGAAATAGTCGCGCGCGAGGTGCGGGTCTGTCAGGCCGCCGACAACCGCGCCAGCGACGGAGGCCAGAACCAGCAGCACGGCGACGGGAATCTTCTTGGCGAAGATCGACCCCAGAATGAGGACCGCCAGCATGACTCCCAGAACAATCAGGGAATTGCTCAGAGAAGGTGTCATTTTTCTCTCATACCTCCATGAAGCTCTCAAAAAGACTTCTCCATGCCGTCCCGTCGGATCGGGAGGGCGCCCGTAAACGCGAGAAACTATCGAAAAACCGTTTTTTAAGGGCGCGGCGGCGCCGGACTAAGGGGGAAACGCCGCGCGCTCTCGGTACGGGGCTTCAGGCGCTTTAAGCGTCTTTTTTGGGAAGGAACTTCGCGGGCGGGTCGTAAAGGCCGCCGGACCACTCAACGAGATCCATGATGTTCTTGGCGGCGAGGCGCTCGCGCGTCGCTGTCGCCACGTCGATGCCGAGATCGGCTGGCGTCTGAACGATGCCGAGTTCGCGCATCTTGTTCCGTTCGGCCTCGCTCCCTTGACGGCCCACGGGCGTATCGCCCGCCACGCTACGAATAGCGGCCTTTCGCTCCTCAATGTCGCGACACTTATGCAGATAGGCGACGCCCTGCTCGGTGACGATGTGCGTGAGATCGTCGCCGTAGATCATCACGGGTTCGATCGGAAGATTGGCGTTTTTCATCAGCTTTACGGCGTCAAGTTCCTCGACAAAGGCGGGAATCGTCTTGTACTGGCCGGGGTTCTTCTTGTCCCTGATCTTGGCGACTGTGTTGAGAATCTGGACGACGAGACGACGGCCGCGGTGCAGTTCGGGGCCGATGCAGGCGGCTTGATTGCCCACCTCTTCGCCGGCCTGAAGCCACGAGGCCGTGCTGTGACGGCGGCCGCGGCTGTCGCAGCCCATGTTGGGCGCGCCGCCGAAGCCCGCGACCTTGGTAGCCGTGGCGGTGCTGCTGTTGCCGTAAGGGTCGATCTGAAGCGTCGCACCGATGAAAGCGTCAATCGCGTAATGTCCCGCGATCTGGGACATGCAGCGGTTTGAGCGCATCGATCCGTCGGGACCGATAAAGAACACGTCGGGACGCGCCGCCACGTAGCGATCCATGCCCAGTTCGCCGCCGAAGCTGTGGACCGACTTGACCCAGCCTGTCTCGATGGCGGGAATCAGCGTGGGGTGCGGGTTGAGGATCCAGTTGGAACAGATCTTGCCCTTGAGCCCGAGTTCCTCGCCATAGGTCGGAAGCAGCAGTTCGATGGCCGCCGTATCGTAGCCGACACCGTGGTTGAGGTTCTGGATGCCGTAGCGCGCGTAGATGCCCTTGATCGTCATCATCGCCGTCAGCACGCGCGCGTCGGTGATCTTAGCGGGGTCGCGCGTGAACAGCGGCTCGATGTAGAACGGCTTGGGCGACTGAACCACGAAATCGACGAAATCGCCGGGGATGTCCACGCGGGGCAGCTTGTCGACAATACGGTTGACCTGCACGATGACGATGCCCTGGCGGAACTTGGTGGCTTCGACGATCGTCGGCGTGTCCTCCGTGCTGAACCCCGTATATAGGTTGCCGTTTGCGTCGGCGGCGTCGGCCACGACCAGCGCCACGCGCGGCGTAAGGTCAAGGAAGTAACGGCCGTACAGCTCAAGGTACGTGTGAATCGCGCCGAGGTCGATCTTGCCCGAGTTCAGCAGTTCGGCGATGCGGCCGGACTGCGGGCCGGAATAGGACAGATCGAGCTTCCTGGCGATGCCCTTTTCAAACACGTCGATGTGCTCGTCTAGCGTCAGAACAGACTGCACCATGTGCAGATCGTGCACCTTGGCGGGGTTTACCTCGCACAGCGCCCGAGCGAGGAAATCGGCCTGCTTCTGGTTGTCGCCCTCAATGTTGACACGGTCGAACGGGCGGATCACAGCCTCCAGCAGTGCCACGGCGTCTTCGGCCTTGACGATCTTGCCGCCTCCGGAAATTTTCGCCGCCGCGGTCAGACGCTCTTTTGTGTCATCAAGAAGCGTGTCCCACTTGCGGTTGATATCGCGCGGAAACATGAAAACAGCACCCTCCTTTTGTAGTGAATGTGAGCGAAAACCTTCGCCCCGCCACGCAAAAAACAAATATCGCGGAGTCTTCGGATTTCTATATAATTATAATCTCTAAACAAGACGTGTCAAATACCTTATAGCTATAATAAACAAAAAGAGACGCGACGCGCGCTCACGACATGTCCTATTCATTCTGTTAGATAATATATGCGAAAACTGTCTCTCCCTCGCACAATAAGACGTTTATGCCGCGAAACTCGCGGGATGCTATATACTTTTAAGCTCTAAACAGAAACTTATATATAATTTATAGCTATAAGAACAAAATCCGTGCCGTTTGAACAACATGCCCCATTCCTCCGCGAAGAAGAACAGGGCATGATGTACGCTTGCAAAAAACCGTTTACTGCTTGCCGAACATCTCGGGCATCACCTTGCGGAGATCGCCCATCTTTTCAATCGTGTACATCGGCACGTTCTTTTCGGCGCAGAGCTTGGTGAAGTAGCCGTCGGCGTTGCCGTCAGAGCGGACGATGGCGAAGTCGGCGTCTCCCATAAAGCCGAGGAACGGCTCGGAGTTGGGACCACGGCGGTCCTGGCCGCCGATGTGCATGGCGAGGACCTTCACGCCCTTCTCCTTGGCCGCGGCGACAAGCGCCTTGCACCTTTCAAGCTCGGACGGGATGTCCAACCCCGCGGCGCCGAGTCCCTTGCCGCTGCCACCGAGAACGACGATCATCGACTTGTACTTGCTCCAGTCGAGACGGTCGGCGAAACAAGCCATCTGGTAATCGACGTCAAACTTGCGGGTCATCAGCTTAACGGCGTTGGCGTCCTGGCTCTGGCCGAACGGCGTCAGCAGGGCGGGCTGGCCGAGCGCCGTCAGTTCGGGCTGATCCGCGAATGCGCCGACGGCAAAACAGAGAAGAACCGTAAGCGCGAGCGTAAGCTTCTTCATGTAAAAAAAACACTCCTTCGTTCAGACGCGAAAACTTACCACGCGTAGGTATAGGCGTTGCGGGTGGGGTCGGCGCCGACAGACCAGAAACCATGCTCCTTGACGCCAAGGCCGAGCGAGCCGGTGTTGGTAACAGGAACCATCTTGTATCCGAGAGCGGCGAGCTCGTCGATGACGGCCTTGTCGATCTGGGTCGGATAGTTGACCATGTAGCTGATCTGCTTGGGGAACTTGTTATTGCTGGCGGTGTCGACGGCGGCGTCGGTCGCCACGCGCGGCGTCTCGACGGCGGCCTGGGGACGCTTGCCGAACTCAACGACGTTCAGGAATCCCTGAAGTTTCGTCTGCTCCTGACGGTCGGCGTTGGGCGTGCCGAAAGCCATGTAAGGCTCGCCGTCCTTCAGGACGATCGAGGGCGAGATGGTCTGAACGGTGCGCTTGTGGCCGAGAAGGGCGTTGGGCAGATCGGCGTCAAGCGAGTACTGGATGCGGCGGTCGTTCATCATGATGCCGTGCACCATCATGCCGGAGCCGAAGAAACCGTTGATCGAGTGCGTAACGGCCACGATGTTGCCCTCGGCGTCGGCAACGAACATGAACGTCGTGTCGGGACCCTTCTTGTTGTAGTCGACGAAGTACTTCTCCTCGCCGAGCGGGATCGCCTCGACGGCCTTGTCGGGGAAGATGTGGTTGGTAGCCATGTCCTTGGCGAACTCCTTGGTCAGCAGCCCCTCGGGGAACTTGAAGAAACGCGGATCGGCGCTGAACCTGTTGCGATGGTTGATAGCGATCTGGAGCGCCTGCGTGACGACGTTGATGTACTTGGCGCTGTTGAGCCCCATGGCCTTGAGGTCGAAGTTCTCAAGCATGTTGAGCGTCTCGATGAGAACAGTGCCCTGGCTGTTGGGAGGCGTGCAATACACGTCGTAGCCGCGGTAGTTGGTGGTGATCGGAGTGGTCTCCTCGGCGTGGAACTCGTTGAAATCCTCGATCGAGAAGTCGCCGCCCTCGGCGTTGTTCCACTTGACGATCTCCTCGGCGACGGGGCCGCGATAGAAATAGTCCTCGGCGGCCTTGTAGCCGTCCGCAATCGTCTTGCCCTCGCCCGCCTTGTCGGCCACGTCGCTCATCGTCTGGAGCAGATCGGCGTAAGCCTCGTTCTTATACACGTCGCCGGCCTTAAGGGGCTCGCCGCCCGGGAAGAACACGGCCTTGGCCTGGTCGTTCAGGTCTCCGGCGTTCTTGGCGATCATGTTGGCGAGGAAGTCGTCGGTGATGATGCCGTCACGGGCCATCTCGACGACGGGAGCGAGCAGCTTGGAAAGAGGCATCGTGCCGTACTTGCCGAGGAACGTCATCCAGCCCGACCACTCTCCGGGCATGTGCATCGAGAAGATTCCCCTCGAGGGAATGACAGCGTCGGTCTTCTCGATGTGGAAGTCGATCGTCGCTTTCTGAGGCGCCCAGCCGGTGCCGTTGAAACTGAAGACCTTCTTGTCTTTCGCCGAGTAGCCGATCAGCTGAAGATCGCCCCCGAAGATGTGGCACATCATCACTTCGCTGAAACTCTGCGCGGCGGCCATCGTCATGGCGGCGTCAAATGCCGTGCCGCCCTGCTGAAGGATCTTCATGCCGGCCTGCGCGACGGCGGGGCTGCCGCCGTGCGCGACCGCGCGGCCGCTGATCGTGGGACGCGACTGTTTGTACATCAGGTTCGCGCTCGCCGCGCCGGCCGTGAGCACCGACGCGGAAAGAACCAATGCCGCCAATGCCTTCTTGTTCATCGTTTCGATCTCCTCCTAGAAAAATCTGGAAACTGATCTCGCTCCTCCTCAGAGCACCAGAATGCGCCTGGAACCGTCAAAAAAATAACACTTATTCATACGTTTGTCAAACCTTAAGAAAACAGTTAGGGGGGGGCTATTCTAAAGTTACATAACTCGTTATTCGTGATGTTCTTTGATCATCTTTTTCTCTGTCTCCATCGTGGCCGTTGAGATATTTTTTTATTTTTTCATGTTGCGCCGACGTTCTGCCACATTCAAATAAATATATACGTTGGAAACAGTGAAATTTTTTCCTTCAGCGCGGAAAGCTTTGAGACGATTCCGCCCGTTTCCGTAACCGAAGCTAAAAAAGGCAACAAGGACGCGATTCTCCAGCGACGATCTCCCCCTGTCCGTCTACCGCCCCCACGACGAAAGCCTGCGTCCCGCTCCGGATTTACTCCGGCAGCCCCATACCGGCCCAGGTCATGACGATGCCTTCGGCGAGCTCGCCCGCCCTGAGCAGATCGTCGAGATAGATCTGTTCGCTCACGCCGTGGTTGCCGCTGTACCCTGTGGCGACGCCCACGGCCGCGATGCCGGCGGCGTTCCAGTTGTTGGCGTCCATGCCTCCGCCGCCCCCGTTGACGGTCGTCTCAAAGCCCATGCCTTTCAGGGTCTCGACCGCCGCCCGCACAACCGGAGCGCTTTCGTCGAAGCTGAACGACCTGTACATCCGCTTGGCGGTCGTCGTCACCTTCGCGCCGGTGCCCACCGCCGCTTCATCGCAGTGTTTCTTAAAGTACTCGACGTACTCGGCGATCCTGTTCTCGTCACGGCTGCGCATCTCGCCATGGCAGCGGGCATAGGGCTGGACGATGTTCGTCACCGTGTTGCGCGTCTCGAGGACGGCGAAGTTCGACGTGCTGATCGGGTCGAGACGGCCGTCGCGGATGCCGGCGAGGATCTTCGCCAGCACAACGGTTGCGTTGACGCCCTCTTCCGGGCAGTTGCCGGCGTGCGCGGCGCGGCCCTCGACTTCGATGAGCAGGTCAACCTGGCCGGGCGCGGCGCAGACGACGCGGCCCATGCGGCCCGGCGAGTCGAACGCATAACCCACTTTCGACTTCAGTTTCCCCGCGTCGAAAAGCTTGCTGCCGTGCAGCCCCGACTCCTCGCCGATGGTGAACAGGAACTCAACGCGGGGAAACTTCCTGCCGCTGTTTTTCAGGCGGCGCGCGCCGTCGATCAGGGCGACGACGCCAGAGAGGTCGTCGGCCGCGAGGATCGTCGTGCCGTCGGAACGGATGACCCTGTCGTCGCCGATCACAGGCTTGATGCCGAAGCCGTTCGCGACACGATCCATGTGGGCGTTGAGCAGCACGGAGCCGGGCAGCCCGCCGTCAAGCACGCCGAACAGGTTGCCCGTGTTGCCGCCTATTTTCTTTCCGCTGTCGTCTTCCTTGAGATCCACGCCGATTTCCGCCATTTTCAACTTCACGGCGTCGGCCACTCCCCTCTCGTTGCCCGAGGAGGCGTCGATCTTCACGAGGTCGAGAAAGTCCTGCAAAATCTGTTTGTTGTCCATAGCGATTTCTCCTTTCGTCGTTCAAGAGACGTCCGTGTCTCATTATAAAGGAATAACGTGTTTTGCTCAATTTTTTCCTTTGCGGCGCCTAACTTGTATACAATACACACATTCTCCGGCCTCTTGACTTTTGAATTTCGTCGTTTATAATTTTTAACAGTTGGATATAGTCCGACTGCAAATACAATATCCTTTATCGTCGGTGCGAGGATGTCCTTCTCGATACTGAGACGTTTAAGGCCATGCTGATAAACTCCGCAGGGAGTATCTGCACGGCCTTTTTTGTTTCTCGGAGGAAATGCTTCCGCGCAGCGATAAACCATCTTCTAAGGAGGGCGTTTTTATGAAAAACGGAAACAAAGGCTTGCTGACGGCGGCGCTTCTGCTCGCTATGGTCTCTTCGGCGTACTCGGCCGGCAGTTATACAATGGCAACGGGCGGCACCTCGGGCACGTTCTATCCGTACGGCGGCGCACTGTGCCAGATCATCAACAAAGCCATCGGTACCAACATCACGGCCAACGCCACAGGCGGCGGCAAAGAGAACTTGGCGCTGTTGGCCAACGAGGAGACCGATTTCGCGCTGCTCGACGCCGACATGATGAGCTACGCTCTAACAGGGACAGAATCATTCAAGGATCGCCAGATTGACACGTTCGCGTCGATCGCCAGCCTCTTTCCGCAAATTTTCCAGATCGTCGTGGCAGAAGACAGCGACATCAAGTCGATCGAGGATCTGCGCGGCCGCCGCGTTTCCGTCGGCGATGCCGGTTCTGGCTCAGCGGTCAACGCAGGTCAGCTCTTGCGCGCTTACGGCATGTCCTTTGACGACATCAAGGTGAATTATCTGTCGTTCAAAGAAGCGGCAACAGCGTTCCAGGACGGTTCGCTCGACGCCTATGTCGCAGTGGCCGGCATGCCCACGACGGCCATCGTCGAGACCAACCTGACCCGCAAGATCCGTCTGCTGTCGATCGATCCCGGGCATTTAAAGGACCTCACAGACAGGTACGCGTTCTTCGCGCCCGTGACGATCGGCAAAGACGTGTACGGGACGGCAAATGAGACCGCAACGGTGGCGATCAACGCTACTGTCGCGGCGCTCAAGTCGGTGGACGAAAAAGTCGTTTACGATTTCACCAAGGCGCTGTTCGAACATTCCGCCGAGTTAGCCGAGGCCCATGCCAAGGGACGCGAGTTGAGCCTCGAGAAGGCTCTCGACGGGATCGATCCGGCATATCTGCACCCCGGCGCGTCAAAATATTACCGCGAGGTCGGTCTTCTCAAATAGACCTCGTTCTTCCACATGCCGCGGGACAGTCCCGCGCGAAAATTTCCGCGAAAGGAGTTTTAAGACCATGCCAGCACAGCCTCTTCACCCCCAGGCGACTGAGATCGACATCTCACGGCTGGAAAAGGAATCGAACACGCGAACATATACGGGACCGCTCAAGTATTTCATCGCGCTCTATCTGCTGTGTTTCACGCTGTTTCAACTGTACACGTCGATCGTCGGCACTGTGCAGCCACAGATCATCCGCATGGTTCATCTGGCTTTCGCCATACCGCTGTCGTACATTCTCTACCCCGCCACTTCGCGCGGTTCGAAGAATCGCATGTCGTTTCTTGACGTGCTACTGGCCCTCGCGTTCCTCGGCGTCGCGGGGTACTATCTGTTCAACTATTATGAACTGATCGACCGCATCGGTTTCTACACAACTACCGATATCATCGTCGGCGCGATCGGCGTGCTGCTCATCATGGAGGCGTGCCGTCGCGTCGTCGGCTGGCCGATCGTTTTCATCGCATCGCTGTTCATTCTCTACGCGTTTTTCGGGCGCTCAATGCCAGGTTTCCTCAACCATCGCGGATACTCCGTAAAACGCGTCGTGGCACAACTGTTCTTCAGCACAGAAGGAGTGATCGGCAGTCCGCTGGGAGTCTGCGCATCATACGTGTTCCTGTTCATTCTATTCGGGGCGTTCCTCGAAAAAACAGGCATCGGCCAATTTTTCACCGACATCGCCAATGCACTTGCCGGAGGTGTCACCGGCGGTCCGGCCAAGGTTGCCGTCTTCACATCGGCACTGCAGGGCACGGTGTCCGGCTCGTCGGTGTCGAACACGGTATCGACGGGTTCTTTCACGATCCCTTTGATGAAGTCGCTTGGCTACCGTCCCGAATTCGCCGCGGCTGTCGAAGCGGCAGCTTCCACGGGCGGACAGATTATGCCGCCGATCATGGGAGCGGCAGCGTTTCTGATCTCGGAGATCGTCGGCGTCAGCTATATCGAAGTGGTCAAGGCGGCAGCTATCCCCGCCGTGCTCTACTTCTCGGGCATTTGGATCATGGTGCATCTTGAGGCCAAAAAGCGCGGACTGCGGGGTCTTCCTAAGGATCAAATTCCCCATGCGGGCACGCTGCTTCGCAAAAAGGGACACCTGCTCCTGCCGCTGATCGCGATCATGGCGTTCCTGATCATGGGGTTCACCACCACACGCGCGGCGCTGTGGGGTATCGTCACGGCGGTTGCGGCACCATATCTGCGCAAGGACACGCGCGTATCTCTGGCCGACATCGCCTCGTCGCTGGTCATCGGCGCCCGCAACATCCTCGGCGTTTCCTGCGCTTGTTCAACGGCTGGGGTCATCGTCGGCGTCGTGACAATGACGGGCATCGGCTTGAAGCTTGGCGAAGGGCTGACGGCGCTGACAGCAGGCATGGTCATCCCCACGCTTTTTTTCACGATGATCACCTCGATCGTGCTCGGAATGGGAGTGCCCACCACAGCAAACTATCTGATCACGGCCACGATTGCCGCGCCTATCGTCGTAAAACTGGGAGTGCCTGTGCTCGCGGCGCATCTGTTCTCCTTCTACTTTGGCATCCTCTCCGATGTCACCCCGCCGGTGGCTCTGGCTGCCTATGCGGGATCAGCCATCGCCAAAAGCAACCCGTTCAAAACGGGTGTTATCGCCACAAAACTGGCCGTCGCGGCTTTTCTTGTGCCTTACATGTTTGCGCTTAATCCAAGCCTGATTTTGCTAAATACGACTCTACCTGAAGTGATCGTCATCTCCGTCACGTCCGTAACCGGCATGATCGGTATCGGCGCGGCGCTAACGGGGTACTTTGTCACCGATACAAAATGGTACGAACAGATTCCGCTCGGTCTAGGCGGCATGATGCTGGTCTACCCCGGCGCGGTCACCGACGTTATCGGCGTCAGTCTGGTCGCTGCCATCTGGCTAGAACAAAAGCTGAGAATCAAAAGACAAAGTTCTCGTTGAAAGTTTTTTTGAATATTTAGCTGTCCTATACTATATTATATTCGCAAACTAGAGGAAGGGATATACTATGCAGTACGGTAACAGCGTTATTTTCCTGACGGGACAGGCGAAACCCAGCAGGGAGGATGCGATCAGCGCGGTGTATTCCGTCTTTTCATTGTGTCTTTTTATCGACACGAAAACTGACACGATCCTTGACCTCGCCTGCACGACGGCGATGGACGAAACTGAGGAGTTCGTCCGTATCCTGTTGGTCGGACACGATATCGTCAACGATCTCGATGTGATGGTCGAAGCGCTGAGGACGAGGTTTTTTGCGCTCGTCCAAAAAACCTTGATCGTCGCGCTGAAGGACGCGCAAAACCGATACCTGATGCTCTACCCGGACAAACGTCCGGTCATAAAATGACAAAATATCGCACCTCTTTACCGTTTGGCGTGGACATAAACTCTCCACTGCCGCATGCGGTCAAGACCGGATGGACGGCACAAGATTTTTACGCCGCTGTCTGGTCTTTTTATTTCCCGCAAATTTTAATTAATCAAGGAGTGTTGTAAAAATGGACGTCGTTATGAGCAAAGCCGACGTAATCGCCATGCTTGACAAGTTCGACCCCGAAATGGCACATCTGCTCCACAGCGAGGAAGAGCGCCAACGCATCACCATCGGTCTGATCGCCTCGGAGAACATCGTCTCCCCCCTCGCCTCGTGCCTTGAAGGCTGTGTCTTCACCAACAAGAACACCGAAGGGTACCCGGGAAAACGCTTTGTGGGAGGCTGCGAATACGCCGATGCGGCGGAACAACTGGCGCTGAAACGCCTGAAGGAACTTTTTGGCTGCGAACACGCCAACATCCAGTCTGGCAACGCCACGATCGCCAATATCGCAGTGCTCGTAGCGCTGCTCAAACCCGGCGACACGATCCTGTCGATGACGCTGAGTCACGGAGGACACCTCAGCCACGGCGCTTCGTTCCATTTCAGCGGCAAAAACTTTAAAGTGGTGCAATACGGCGTCGACCCCGTGACACACCTGATCGACATGGGTACAATCCGCAGCATGGCACACGAGTGCAAACCCAAGATGATCGTCTGCGGCGCGTCTTCGTATCCTCGTCTCATCGACTACAAGGCATTCGCCGAAATCGCGCACGAGGTGGGCGCGTATATGTGGGCCGACTGCGCGCACACGATCGGTCTGATCGCCGCCGGCGCCAACCCCAATCCCGTTCCTTACGCCGACGTCGTCACTTTCTCCACGCAAAAGACGCTGCGCGGTCCGCGCGGCTGCGGCGTCATCCTCTGCCGCGAGGAACTGGGTGGCAAGATCGACAGGGGGGTCTTCCCCCGCATACAGGGCGGTCCCAAAGCAGATATGCTTGCCGCGCGCGGGGTGCTCTTTAAAGAGTGCATGACGCCTGAGTTCAAAGCCTACGGCACTCAGGTCGTCGCCAACGCGAAAGCTCTCGCCAAAGGCTGCGCCGAGGAGGGGCTGGCGCTCATCACGGGCGGTACGGACACGCACATGGTCATGATCGACGTGACGCCGGTCATCGAAAACGGGCAGGAGGCCGAAGCGCTGCTCAACTCGGTTGGTATCGTCACCAACAAGAACGCCATCCCATTCGACAAACTGCCCCCCGCTGTCGGCAGCGGTCTGCGGATCGGCAGCCCGACGATGACGACGCGCGGAGCGAAAGAGGACGAAATGTACCATATCGGCCGTTTGCTGGGACAGACGCTGAAGAACAAAGGCAAAACCGAAAAACTTGCCGCAATCGCCAAAGAGGTGCGCGCGATCGCCGAGAGCCATCCGATGTTCGCGGATGAGTGGGTGCCGGCCGTCTGCAAAGAGTAAAAAAACTCTTTGCTCCGCCGAAAGTATTTTCCCGTTGAGGCGTTCTGCGTTCAAAACACCCCTTGCAAAAAAACGGCGTTCTGCGGATAATGCAGGGGCAGTTCCGTATTCACG
>CAZFNC010000034.1:0-17053 GCA_964520485.1 uncultured Synergistaceae bacterium
ACAACCCCGAACTTGAGGCGCAGGGCAAGAACCCCTTCGTGCTCGACTCCAAGGAACCGAAGGGATCGTTCCGCGACTTCCTGATGAGCGAGAACCGTTACACCTCGCTTGCCAAGACAAACCCCGACCTTGCCGAAGATCTGTATCAGAAGGCCGAACGCGACGCCAAGCGCCGCTATCTGGTCTATAAGAGCCTTGCCGAAGCCGCTCCGATCGCGGCAGAGTAAGCGCGCAACAAAGCGGGAGCCGGACTTTCCCGGCTCCCGCTTTTTCTGCTGTTCCTGTTTAAGAGACGACGACGGCTTGCGGCGTCCCGTGGCGCCGCGAACAAGCGCGCTCGTCTTCGCCTGCGGGGAGAAACGCGCGAATGGATGCGGAAAAAGCAGTTATCGACATCGGGACGAACTCCGTCAAGTTCTGCCTCGGACGGAGGAACACGGACGGAACGGTTGAATTTCTGATCGACACGTCCGTCCCTGCCCGCCTCGGAGAAGGGACGCGCAGAACGGGACTCATCTGCGTCGAAGCGCTGAAAAGGAACGTGCTCGCTGTCGCGGATTTTGTTCGTCAGGCTCGTGACCGGGGCGCGGATGAAATCGCCGTCATCGGTACGGCGGCGGTGCGCGCGGCGCGGAACGCCGAAGAGTTCGCGCGGCGCGTCAACGAGGCGACGGGGCTCTCCCTCCGCGTGCTTTCCGGCGAGGAAGAGGCGCGTCTGTCCTACGATGCCGTCGTCCAAGCCTTCCCCGAGCCGCCGTCGGGCACGCTGATGACGATGGATACAGGCGGCGGCAGCACCGAGTTTGTTTTCGCCGAAGAGGGCGCTGTTGCGCGCACATTCTCCGTGCCTCTCGGTGCGGTTGTCGTCGCGGAAGAGTACGGCCTTCAGAACGCCGTGCGGCCTGAACGTGTTAGGATTGCGCGAAGAGGCATCAGGGCGCTTCTGACGCGGGAACCTTTCCTGCCCGCGTCGCTCGCTGTCGGTTTTGGCGGCAGCGTCACGGCGCTGGCCGCGGCGGATCAGAGGCCCGCCGCGTACAGCGCGGCCGCCGTGCATGGCGCGCGTCTGAGCCGCGAAGCCGTCGAAACGCTGATCTCAGTCTTCGCGTCCCAGGACGCGGAAGAGAGACGCGCGTACGCGAATCTCCCGCCGGGGCGAGCCGATATCGCGCTTGGCGGAGCGTGTATCGTCGCCGAGGCGATGGCGGCGGCGGGCGTGCCCGAGATAACCGTGTGTTCCTTCGGCCTTCGGCATGCGCTGCTGCGCAGGATGCTGGGCGGTTCATGCAAGTTCTGAAGAGAGCTGGACTTTCAGATCTTTCAATCGCTACGGCCTCCGGCTGCGTTCCGGCCCGTGACCTCTGCGCTCCCCCCCACCACGATGTCTGTGTCCGGAGCACCTTCCGCGATCTCGTGTGACAACGACGCTATACGCATGATCTCCGGATAAAAAGAACTCAACAAAAAAAGCCGATCCGCACGGCCCAACGGCGTCGCACGAATCGGCTTTATCGCGCCCCGCTCCGGTCAAGCCCGCGCAACCGCGTCGCGGATGTACATCTCCTCATCGGACATGGCGTGTTTCTGCTTTTTAAGCGTCATCGGCGAAACGCCGGTCTCGATGAAATAGACCTCTTCGCCCAGATTGAGCAGGTGGTCGGCGATCCGTTTCAGATGGCGCAGAGCGTTGAGTGAGACGAAGACGCCTACGGACGCGCCTTCGCCTGTCGCGACACTGTGCAATATCTCTCGTGTGACGTCGAGGTACGTACACGTGACTTCTTCCCGCTGAGATTTCATCACGGTGAGCACGTCTCCGTCCTCGGCGTTGAACGCCTCGAGGAACGCGTCGCACATGGACATGCAGAGCGAGGTCGCTTTGCGGATCTGTTCCGTCTGCGGCAATTCGGACGCGGCGCCACCGTTTTCAACCAGGTTTTTCAGCCCCAGACAGATGTTCACGGCTTCATCGCCGACGCGCTCAATGTCGGTCACAATCTTCATGACGGCGTAAACGAAGCGCAGATCCTCGCGCATGGGCTGGCGCATGGCGATTGTGTAAAGGCACTCCTGATCTGCCTGTTCCTCAAGGTCGTCGATCACGTCATCCTCGGCGACGATATCGCGCGCGGCATTCAGATCGTACGCCAGCAGCGCCGCCACTGCCTTTTCGACGCTTTCGCGGGCGTGCCCGAGGATATCAGCCACAAGGTTTTTCATGCGTGCCTTGTCGGACGTGAACAGGATTTCTTCTAGGGAACGCTCTTTCTCTTTTGTTTTAGCGGACATGTTCTCCCGTCTCCTTCCAGATATCGCCGTCCAGCCCGCTCACTTGGCCAGAACGCCGCTTCTGCAGCTCTTCGGCGAGCGCGACCTCCTTTGACATCGAGATAAACGCCTGCATCAGCGAAATAATGCGCACCGAACGGGCTGTGTCACGGCTATAGCCGGCGTTTTCATCGAGACGGCGGCGCAGCGCCGCGCAGAAGTCAGCGAAGTCGCGTTCAAGCAGTTCCACAGAGTGGACAAGCCCTCTTTCGCCGATCACGAACGCTCGGAAACTTTGCCGCGCGCAGCGACGCGACAACTTGCGCCACGCGTTCCACGTCTGCGGGCCGAGCAGACGCTCCATCGGACCGTTCATCGCCATCGCGTCGAGCCCCTCGCGCAAGTCCCCGCAGAGAAGCTTCTGCATGTTGCGCAGGATCGTCATCGTCGAGCTGATCACGGTGAAGTCCGCCGCCAATTTCTCCCTGTCGTGGGGAATGACAACTTTATAGGCGAACTCTTGGCAAGCGTCGCTCAGGCTTGAGAGCGCATCGGGCAGTTTAGGGAACAGATTCTCGTCGCGCTGAGACGGCTCGAGGAGCATCTGGAGATACGCCTCCATGCAGTTGGCGAAGCGTTGCATTTCCCTGGAGAGAAGCCGAACCGCCACTTCGGGCACGGCCAGCAGTTCGTCATTGATGTAGCGCGGCTCGCCGATGCCGCCCTCGCCGCCGCTCGCAAACCGCGCTGAAATCCGCGGCAAAGCGCTGGGGAACGGCATGAAGACGAGAATGTTGAACACCGCGATCAGGACCTGCCCGTAGACGAGTTCGTTCTCCGTCGAGATGCCGAGCGAGACGAAAGCCCGATTGATGAACGGACAGACGGGAATAAACGCGAGACCGCCGAGGAGTTTGAAAAAGAACGTCGCGACCCCGAGTCGGCGCGCGCTCTGGCTGCCCGACAATCCCGCGAGGACGACCATTGTCGTGGAGCCGATGTGCGCGCCAAGCCCAATGGGAAGCGCCGAGGCTGCGGGGAGCAGACCCGTGCTGGCCAGAGTGATCCCGAGGGCCATAATCGCTGAACTGCTCTGGAGCACGCCGGCAGCGAGAAAAGCGATCGTGCACATCATCACACGGTTTGAGGCCCAGCCCGCCACTATCGCGCGGAACTCTTCGTCGGCAAAGAGTCGTCGTGTGCCCGTACGGAGCAGGAGCATGCCGAGGAAGATCAGAGCCAGACACTGTATCAGCCCCGCCGTCTTGGCGAGCCACTTCACCTTCGACTTCTTCAGGAAGAACGACGCCCCAAACAGCAACGGCGCGTATTCGAACAGGTCAAGACTGAGCAGGAACGAGACGAACGTGCCGCCGAGACTCGCGCCCATCATCACAGTGAGCGCCGCCGCGAAAGTCATCATGCCCACGTCGACAAAACCAACGGCGAACGACGTGGCGATCGTGCTGCTCTGCGTCAGCGCCGAGAGGACGACGCCCATCAGAAACGCTTGAAACTTCTTTCTGGTATAGCGTTCCATCAGTTCGCGCGCCCCGTTTCCCAAATCATGCCGGAAGAAGCCGGAACTCTGTTCGACGCCGAACAGAAACAGCCCCAGCCCGCCGAAAATCCTGAACAGACTGTAGAAATACATCCACCTCACTCCGTTCGTACGCCTGTTTGCAACGGCAGATGTGCAATCCGCGCCGCCCGAGAACATCCCGGGTCGGCGCGTTTGTCTTTCAGACTATCATACGCCAATGATTATCAAAAGAATACCGCTCTATTTATTATACTAAGATGTCGTTTTATGTATTTTAAGAATATTAAAAGGGGCTGTGCGTCCCCGAAAGGAAGAATGTGTACACGAGTTAACAAGAAATAGCCACTTAAAGTGAAAAACAGAATAGAAAGATAAACCGTCAGACAGTCGCCGATGTGAAAATGTCCGTCTCGTTTCACGCTCCTAGCGTCTCGCGAATCCGCTGTGGTATGATATAACATGACATACGGAACAAGGAGGCGATGACGATGAACATCTTAAGGTATCTGGTTCTCGCGGCGGTCGCTGTCTTCGCGTTCGCGGCGGCGATCAGCGGCAAGAGCGTCGGGCGCCCCGAATGCGGCGGACGCTGTTTCGGCTGCGGCAAATGCGGGCGAGGACGGAAACTTCCGTCCGACGGAGCACGGCATGGAGCTCAATGAAACGTTCCATATCTGTATTTTAAAGGAGCAAGAGAAAATGAAAGAACGCGCGCGGGTTATCTGCCACATGTTTACCACGATCGACGGCAAGATCGACGTGGAATTTGATCCCACCGCCGAATATGACATGGTGGGAGACGAGTACGACCGTATACTCTTTTCCTTGGGCGAAGCTTACGGGCTGGGACGCGCCACCTGTCAAGGCGATGATCCCGAAGACCTGTCGCGCTACTCGGGCGCGAAAGCAGCCTACGTTGATACGGCACACGCATATGAGTCGGGAACAACAGTCTGCGTCGCCTTCGACCGCCGTGGAAAACTGCGCTGGGATTCCAACGTCTGGGAGTACTGCGGGCATAAGATGCCCATCGTAGAAGCGGTGACGGGCAGCGTTCCGTCCGGGTTCCTCGCCTACCTGAACGACAGAGGAATTCCGTACATCATCGCGGGCGAGAACGATTTTGACCCCGAACTCTTCCTCGTCAAACTCCGCGCCCTCTGCGGCGTCAAAACGATGGTTCTCGGCGGCGGAGCGCAGATCAACGCCGAATTCATCAAGCGCGGCCTCGTTGACGAGATCAGTCTCGTCATCGTTCCCGCCGTCGACGGGACGCGCGGCGCGCTCACGTTCGCCGGCACGGACGACCTGACGGGGTTCCCCCAGTACTATCACCTCAAGGACGTCCGCCGCCTTGAACACGACGGCCTTCACGTCGTCTGGACCAAATAAGCGGCGTGAAGTCGCCGTAGGCGCCACCGGCTTCGCTGTGGTTAAAAGCGTCCTGCCAGTCGGGTCACAATTCGTTTGAACGAAAATTCAACTGTCGCAGCCCGTTTCCGGCACGGAAACGAAGTAGGCCGACCTCACACAAATTTTTCACGCACGGACGCTTCGAGCATAACGCTCGGAACGTCCTTTATTTGCGCGTCCACGTTAAAAATGCGCTGAAAAAGAGTTTTAAATAGCTTACCTTTACTGACTTTAATCGTTCCTCTATTTCGGAAAGTGCTCGCTAATTTTTGCACAAAAAACGCCCGCATTCCTCCCCCGTTTAACGAAGGAAGGAGCGGACGTTTCGTGCGCGAAAGAAAGATCGTGAGCCGCGTCAGCGGCGGCTGGTTAGTTTCGGGAGTACTCGTTCCACCGCTTTGAGGAGCGCGTACGTGACGATCACGTTGCAGGGCAGGCGGACGAGGTTAGCGAGAATGCGCGCGGGAAACAGCGCCGTGGCTGCTTCTTTATAAAGAATGGAGAGCCAGATCGTGTTCAGACCGATATTGACGATCAGTTTGACGAGCACGTTGGCGCAGACGACGCGAAGCAGGGTCACGGGCTTGCGGTAAAACGCGAAACCGTAGACAACACCGGCGACGACGGCGCTCAGCGTAAAGCCGGGAAAATAGACGCCGTCGGGGCGCAGGAGAAACTTGAGCACTTCGAGCGCGCCTGAGAAAAACGCGCCCGTCGCGGGGCCGAAAAGGTAGTCGACAACCTGATTCGGCAGCCCCGAGAGTCCGATTTTGATGTACGGGCCGATGTTGACGGTCGAAACCGCCCCGAGCGCTATTGCCAGCGCGCACATCACCCCGCAGAACGCCGCGCTGCGAAGCGAGCGCAGTTCGTTCATCGACGCGATCCAGCGATTCCCGTGCATATTTTCATTTTTCCCCATAAAAAACGCCTCCTTATGATCATATCCTCTGACCACATAAGGAGACTTCTCGCCCGATATGCGGCAGCGGGATGCAAGAAACGACACCGCAAGCCTTCGGGCTTTTCGTCCGGCTGTCAACTCCCCGTACAGCCGGCACTTGACGCGTCGTTTTTTACTCTGCCATCTTATTTCATTATAGCTTTTTTCTCGCTCCGCGCAAGGGAAAACTTCGTCGTGCCGCGTCAAATTACGCGAAAACTCTTTCCTTGGACGTCGCGCCGTGTTACTATTTTCGTCGGATACGAAATTCGGAGGCCGCGCGATGAGATACCCACGTAAAATTTATATTGTCCTCGCCGCGATCGCAGCTCTCGCGCTGTTCTCGCGCCTCGCACGCACGCGCGGGGAACAGCCGCATACGCGCGCTTTTTTTGCCATGGACACGCCTGTCACGCTGACGGCTTACGGCCCGCTCGCGCCCGGCGCGCTTGAAAGTACCGAAAAACTTATCCGGCGGATTGAAAACGAGATTTCCGTCACAGTTTCCGGCAGCGCCGTCGCCAGGTTGAACGCAGGAGAGAAAATCCCCTCGGACGGGATCGCGGGGCGCGTCCTCGCGGCGGCGTTCGCCATGCGCCAAGAGACAGACGGCGCGTTCGACCCGACGCTGTATCCCGCGCTCCTGCTCTGGGGATTCACGTCAGGAAAACATGTCGTCCCCTCGCGCGGCGAACTCGACACCGCTTTGCGACTGACGGGGCCGGAACACATTAAACGCGAAAGAGGTTTGTACAGCCTCGATCACGGCTCCAAGATCGACCTCGGCGGCATCGGCAAGGGCTGGGCGAGCGATGCCGCGGTCGATTGTCTGCGCGCCCATGGCGTCAAAAGCGCGATCGTCAACTTGGGCGGCAACGTGCGAACGCTCGGTTTCCGTCCCGACGGATCAAAATGGCGCGTCGGAGTGCGCGATCCCGAAAGCGGATTGCTTGGCGTGGTCACTGTCGGCGAGGGCGCCGTCATCACCTCGGGGAACTACGAGCGCTTCTTTGAAAAGGACGGCGTGCGCTATTGGCACATCCTCGATCCGCATACGGGAGAACCGGCCCGCTCGGGTTCGGTTTCCGTGACCGTGACGGGCGAAAGCGGGACTCTCTGCGACGCGCTTTCGACGGCCCTGTTCGTGATGGGGCCGGAAAAAGGCGCGAAATGGCTGCGATCCCACCCGAAATACGGCGCTGTCATTCTCGGCGAAAACGGCACGATATTCGTCACGAAAAACCTCGCGGCGGCATTGACCCTTGACGGCGCGCGGAGCGCGTCCGACATGCGGGTGATCGAACCATGAAATGGGTCGCTCGCGCCGCTCTCCTCTGCGCCTTATTGTCCTTGTCCGTCTGGTGCGCCGTCAGTTGGCACACGCCGCACGGCCAGACCGTCGAAGTCATCAGGGACGGGAAAATCACCGTCACGATTGACCTGTCAGGCGATCCCTCGCCGCGCACGCTGACGTTGACATCCCCCGACGGCGGCTTCAATACGCTTCAGATAAAAAACGGCAGAATACGCGTGCTCTCCGCCGACTGTCCCGGGAACGACTGCGTGAAAATGGGCTGGCTCCGTTCGGTCTCTTCTCCGCTCGTCTGCATGCCCCACAGGCTCGTCGTGCGTTTCGCTCCCGCCTCGGCGGGTGAACTGGACGGAGTATCGCAATGAACTCGCGCGCAAGGACACTCTCGCGCCTTGCCCTGCTCACGGCGCTGTCGCTGCTGCTTTTCACGGTTGAATCGGCGTTTCCCGCGCCCGTTCCCGTCCCGGGCGTCAAGCTCGGCCTCGCCAACGTCGTCACGGTCTGGGCACTCTATCACTGCGCCTTCGCGGAAACCGTTTCGGTGCTCGCGTGCCGTGTTCTTCTAGCCGTCTTTCTGAGCGGACACGCCGCTTCCGCCGTTTTCAGCGCCGCTGGGGCGCTGTTCTGTTTGGCGGGCGCGCTCCCCCTGCGCCATGTCGTGCCGGAAAAAAATCTCTGGCTGACAAGCGCTCTCTGCGGCGCGCTCCACAACGTCGGGCAACTGAGCGCGGCCGTCTGGATTGCCGGTTCGCGGGCAATCTGGTCGTACCTGCCGTTTCTGCTTCTCGCGGGACTGATTTCCGGAACCGTCACGGGCGCGCTCGCTTCCCTGATTTCGAGACGCGTCGCGGATGCTCTGCTCCGGTCTCGCGATACCTGATTCCGACCCTCGGGGGACTCCCGCGAAAAAACGTTTCGGGAAATAAAAATTTCCGCGTCGGGGACAGGACTCGAACCGGAACTGGACACTCTTTTTCACCTCAAAGACACGGTTTGTTTTCGACAGGGAGGATTCTTCATGAACACAAAGGCGCTGACGCGCCTGACGGTTGACTTTTTCATGTCGGCGCTGATGATCCTGCTGATGGCCTACCAGGTCGTCGGCGACGTCGCGCACGAAGTTCTCGGGACGGTCATCGGCGTGCTGTTTATCGCGCACGCGTACCTGAACCGACGCTGGTTCTCCTCGTTCTACAAGGGCAGACTGACACCAGTGCGCGCGATTCAGACCGTCTGCATCGTCCTCGTCGTCCTTGACGCGATTGTCGTGTTAGCCACCGGCGTGATGATCTCGGGAACGGTGTTCGCCTTCCTGAACATCGTCTCGGGCATCGCCGTCGCACGGACTTTGCACATCTGCGCGGGTTTCTGGGGTCTCGTGCTGATGAGCTGCCATGTCGGCATCCACTGGAACTCAGTGATGGTCATGACGCGGTCTGTCCTGGGCACGAAACCTCGATCGGGACCGGCGCTTCTCGCGGCGCGTCTGCTCGCTTTGGCGATCGCGCTCCACGGAGCATGGGCTTTCAAACACTTTCAAGTGTGGCAGTACCTGACGCTTCGAATGCAGTTTGCCTTCTTTGATGACTTAGGCAACATACGAACGCTCTTCAACTGGACGTCCGTGATGGCCCTTTTCGTCTTCGCGTCATACTGGCTGACAAAGGCCGTGCAGGCGGCAAGCGCCCGCGGAAAGGCGCGTCCGTGAGCTGCGAAGGGATCGCCCTTGCGCTGTTCTCCCTGGCCATCATCGCCGCCTATCACACGATCGTCGTCAAGGCCGAATATCTCTTCTCCAAGCGCGTCTGGCCGTTCTTTGCCCTTTGCGGCGCGTGCGGACTGACCGGCTCGCTTTTTCTGCCCGGGGCATGGGGCGCAGCGTTCGCTTTCTGGGGCGCGGTTAACCTGTGGTGCGTTTTTGAAGTGCACGCGCAGGCAAAGCGTGTTGAAAAAGGTTGGTTCCCGCGAGGGCCAGGGCACAGAACGTGATCGTCCGCTCCGAAGGCGGCGGGTGCCTCTCGGTATCGCGCTTGCGGCGCTTCTTTCGGGCCGTCCTGTCCGGAAAAGCGCGGAAAACGAACGGAAGGGCCGGAACGTCGTGCTGCATCCCCGAACATCGCACCAAGAGGACCGAGGAACTTTTCATCAGCGTAAGTCAAACTCTTTTCACTCGAATCTTCGTCCGTTTTCGCGCGCCGACGGCAAACGGCGTGCCTTTCTTTTCTGAGCAGATAAAATCGAAACTATAAAAATCAAAATTCCAGTCCGAAAAAGTGTTATAATTCATTTCGCATTACACTTGAAGCGAAAAAGGAGAAATAACGATGTGTCGCATTCGCAAGATCGCCGCGATCGCCCTTCTAGTGGCCTGTACGGCATGGAACGCCGCCTTCGCCGGAGCGCCGCGCGGCAAAGTACTGGGCGAACTGATGACCGCCCTTGAACTGCCTTTCAAGACGGGACGCAAGTTCACCGACGTCTCTCAAGACAACCCTTACGCGCAGGCTCTCGAGTCGGCCCTTTCGCTCGGCATTCTCTATCCCGCAGAGGATTTCGAGCCCGACATTCCCTGCACCAACGCCGAAACGCTGATGTTCGCACTTCAGGCGATGGGGTTCCGCCACGAGGCCGAAACGGCGCTCTGGGCGGTTCCCCGCAGCGACGAAAAGCAGCTTCCCGGTCATGTCGCGGGGTACGTTTCCGTCGCTGAGACGATGTCGCCCGCCGCTCCTGTTTCTGTCACGAGCGATCCCTGGGGAACAACGAGCGACGACCAGCTGCTCGAAGTGCTGAAATGGGCCGGACAGTGCAGAACCAAAGCAGTCTGGGACTACGTCATCGAGCGTCCCGAAGGAACGCTGCGCATGCACAGGGAAAACGTCGGTCGTCCGCCGCAGGGCTGGCGCGTGCAGTTGGGTGTCTTCAGTTCGGAAGACCGTGCCGACGCTTTCGCGCGCAAAAGGTCGCGGCCCGACTGCCCTTTGAGCGTGGAAGCCGTCGATTCCAGCTATGCCGTCGTCTCGCCTCTGGTATCAAACAGCGTTGAAGCATGGCAGGTCGCGCAAAAACTCAGAAGCGGCAGCAGCGATTTCAGCGCCGTCGTCCAGCCGGAAGCCGGTGACAGCGAAGCTCTTTTCTATGTCCTCTTCATCCCCGCGTCCGCCGGCGACGTCGTTCTCCGCATGAACAGAGCCGACAGCGCCGAAGCGCTCGGACGCCTTTCCGACATCGCGGCGCGCAGTGGCGCCGTCGTCGCCATGAATGGCGGTTACTTCGCGGGATACGGTCCTATCGGCACGATCTTCTCCGAAGGTTTGCCCGTCACGCTTCCCTATCACAACAGGTCGATGGTCGCCTGGGATCGAAAGGGCCGCCTGTACTTTGGCGGAGGCGAGTATCTCACCCGCCTTTCCGTCGCCGACAGATCCCCCGTCCACGTGGTCGTCAACGCGCTCGTCGACTACGGCGCTACGGGCATCGTCACGCCCGCGTTGGGAAACTCCCAGGGGCGCGCCGGCAGCAACGGCACGGTCGCCCGCGTCAAGGAGGGACGTGTCATCGACGTCGTTCCGGCTCTCCAGTTCAACAGCGACATGCAGCCAGGCGAATGGCTGATCGTCACGCGCGACCCGAACTTCGCGCTTGCGGCGGGCGACAGCGTTCGCCTTGAAACTCAGTGGCGCGAGGTTCCCCCGTTCGAGGTTGAATACGCCATCCAAGGCGGCCCACTGCTCTATGCCCCCGGGCATACTTTTTGGGACGAGATGTTCAGCCCCAGCATTCTTACCATGCGTCATCCGCGCACGCTGGTCGGCACAGACGGCAAACGCATGATCTGGCTGGCCGTCGATGGGCGGTCGTCGTGGCACAGCCGCGGCCTGACCCTTGAAGAAGCTGCGGAACTGGGCAGGAGTCTCGGCCTGACCGCGCTGCTCAACCTCGACGGCGGGGGCTCCACGGAGATGATTTTCGAAGGACACGTCGTCAACCGTCTTTCCGACGGACACGAGCGCAAAATGCCCTACGGTCTGATGCTCATCGGAAAGTAACCGGCTTGTGCGCCGGATCACGCTTCGCAGACTCGTTTGCTTGCACAGAGAAAACGGGGCTTACGATCTCACGATCATAAGCCCCGTTTATCATGTTCGCTCACGCGGGACACCATACGACGCGGAACGAGTCCCCTGAGGGGGGAGGACACGCGGGAGACCCGCGCCCTATTCGGCTCCGCCGAGAGCAAACAGCCACTCTGTCGCTTTCGAGAACGCGCGTCGCGTAAAAAAACTTTTCCTCGACGGCTTGATTATATCCCCCGCCCTCACGCGTGTAAAATACTGATTTCTTATGAACAATAAGTTTTAGTTATGGGTAGAAGGCACGAGGACGTCCGCCAGACGACGAATTTCGCGCTCCAGATCGCGCGCTTTCGGCGACGATTTTTTCCAGACGAACCCCATCTCCAGCGTCATCGGTTCGGCGAAGGGGATCTCAACGACCCCCGGCCACCGCGCCGTCATGCCTCGATAGAGAGGTCCCGCCGCCGCGCCCTTGCTGACGAACTCCATCACAGTGAAAACCTGTTCGGCATAACAGACGATGCGAGGCGTCACGTTCTGACGCCTGAAGTATTCAAGGATCAGCCCCGTGGAGTGATATTTGTCGTTGAACATCGCCAGAGGCGTATCGGCAAGCTGTACGGCGCTTTCGATCGTCTTAAGCCGCGCCAGCGGCGACGATTCGAGAACGCACAGGACAAGTTCCTCGCGAAACAGTTCGAGCACGCCGTATTCCTCGCGCGGGAGATCTCCGACGGAAACCAGCGCGAAATCCAGCAGGTTCTCGTCGATCATGCTCAGCAATCGAGGCCGCCCGCCTTCGACGAGATGGACGCTCAGCGCGCCGCGCGCGCCTCCGACCTCACGGTACAGCCTCTGAGTCACCCCCGCACCCGCCATCGGTGCGGAACCGAACCGGAGCACGGCCGCGCCCAGACGCCCACGCTCGGTCATCGTCTCATGAAGAGCTTCGGCACGGTCCAGCAGCGTCCGCCCCTCACGATAGAGATACTCCCCGTCGGACGTGAGCGCAAATCCGCGTCCATCCCTGTCGAGCAAAGGAAGCCCGAACTCGCTTTCAAGCGACCGGATCGCGTGCGAAACGGACGGTTGAGAGACGTGCAGATATTCAGCCGCGCGTGTGATGTTCTTAAAACGGCAGGCCGTACAGAAATAAAGCAGCTGAAAAATTTTCACCGTCTGTATGCTCCTTCGTCGAAGTGAGGGCGGAAATCTGCCCGCGCGGACTTCCACCCCACCTCGTCGCATGCGTTCAGAGACGGTAGACGAGCGATCCCGCGCCCGAATCGCGCCCAAATTCACAAAAAATTTTTACGCGTTTTTCGGCCGTGAAAACGGCACAAAACAGACGTGCCCGCCGAAAAACTTCGCGCGCGATCCTTCTCAAGATGGAAGCCGCCCATCGAACAGCTTCGGCGACGCTGGAGAAGGATGCCACAACACAGGAGTTCGCCGACAGTCGCGCCGCCCACCGTGACAACAGAGCGCCAGAAGCGGGACGTTGTCGCGTCAAACGCGGATACGACTCCCTCGGAAAACCGCGCAGACGGACGCCGATTCAAGACGGCACAACGTGCGGCCGACGGGCCAAACGCTGGGGGCAGGGCAATCGCGAAAGCGGGCGCGGCATGGCGTTTTTTTATATCTTTCCTTCCAGCAGACGTTCCACGACCGCGCCGACACCTCCTTCGTCGTTCGTGGGGGCGACTAGGTCGGCGCGCGCTTTCAATTCGTCGACAGCGTTGCCCATGGCGACTTTCAGTCCCGCGGCCTCTAAAAGTTCGAGATCGTTGAGGTTGTCGCCGAAAGCGACTATTTCTTCCCTGGCGATCCCCAACGCGGCGGCCGTCTCCGCCAGGGCGATGCCTTTCGTCGCCAGCGGGGAGTGTACTTCGATCTGGTACGAGTACGCCATGGTCACGTACACATCGCCGCCCAGTTCGACCGTGATACGCTCGCGCAGCGCGGCGGCCGTCCGGTCGTCAGCGACAAAGAATATTTTTTCTGGACGCCGCGCCGCGCATGTCTCAAGGCTGTCGACGATGCGCACGTCCGCGCCAGTGCGATTTTGCAGCTCAACTAAGGTGTCGGTCACTTCCTCGGCATAGCAGGTATCTCCGACATAAACCCACGGTTTGACGCCGCCCCTCCGCATCAGGTCAAGCGTGCGCAAGGCGGGCCCCTGTTCCATGCCGACCCGACGCATGTATTTCAGCGAACGGCTCATGCGCACGACGGCGCCGTTGACGCAGATGACTGGCTGATCGCCCGGCACAAGCAGGGCGAAGCGCCGTCCGCCGACGAATATACGTCCCGTGCAGATGACAATCCTGACGCCTAGAGCCGCGGCGCGTTCGAAAGCTTCCAAATTGCGTTCGGGGACTGTCATGCCGCCTTTTTTCAGCAAAGTGCCGTCAAGGTCTGTCGCGATCATCCGTATCATGCCGTTCCATGTTCTCCTCTGAACGTTCAACGTTCTCATTCAGTTGTTGCCTGGGAAGGTTGTACGAAAAAAAGGATTTTTCGCCGATTTCTCTTTCTTTGTAAAGGAAATTTTTGTATAATGAAATAAATTCTTATCCGGACGGAGGGATTTTCGTGCTCGTCACAATTATTCATTTTACCGCGGCGGTCATCGAATTGCTCAGCGTAGCCATTATCAGCTGGGGCGTGCTCATCTCGCTCTGGCGCATTTTCGACTTGGGTTTCCGAAGGTACCGTGAGGACATGGATCTGACGTATCACTGGTTGAAACTCCGCCGCTCTTTTAACGAGATCATGCTGCTGGGACTGCAGTTTCTCGTCGCCGCGGACATCGTCCTCACGATCTGCAAACCCGATACCCAAACGGTCGCTCTGCTCGCGGCGATCGTCGCCATTCGCGTAGTGCTGAGCTACTCCCTGGCCAAAGAGATCGAGGGGCTGGAAATCCGCGACGAGTACGCGCACACGCACGAGCCGCCGAAGGACGTCTAGTTTTTCACGCGTTGTTTTCGGAAATCCCGCATAATTTTCGTTTTTCCCCGTTTGAATTTTCGTTTTTTTCGTCCGGGGAAAAACGATTTTTTTCGCCCGCGTTCGTTCAGGCGCCCCCGTACGATAGAAGGGCTCCCACGGGAGCGGACGCGCCCGTCACGGGAAACCGTTCCGCGTGACCGCACGCTCGTCCGTGAGAAAGATTGGCGCGCGGCTGTGCGGCGGGAGGAACGCCGGCCAGGGGATCAACGGCCGGAGGACAGACGGCCTTTCAGCCGTCTGCGTCGCTCTCTCGCGGGATCTTTCCAGTCGTCACGGGCGGGAACCGTAATATAATCGATGAGAAGGATGTCGTCGCCTTCAAGCCCCATGACCTGGTAGCTGTCCGTCGCCGCGCTTTCGGTCATCTGCCAATCCTCGCCCGAGGACGAATCGTAGACGCAGACGTCAAGAGCGTAGCCGGGTTCCCTGCCACTATCCAGGTCGGCTTCAAGGTTCAGGCGCGTGTAAGCGACGCGCCACGGATCGATCCAGAAGAACGGACCGTAAGTCGGGGTCAGAGTGAACTGATGCCCGAACGTGCCCTCGTGTTCGCGCAGAGTCAGTCTGTACAGATCAAGACTGCGCAGACGCGACTTCTCTTCGCCGCGTGCGACGAGAAGTCGCTCTCCGGCAGGGGAAATGCTCACGTCGCGCACCCGTTCGGGATAGACCGTGGGAATGACGGCGCAAAGACTCATGTTCTCCTGACCGGCGAAGATGTAGACCGCCGAAGTTTCGCCCGACAGTCGCGCGTCTTCCTTTTCCCCCGTTGTGAACCAGCAGTAAGGGACGCAGGTGCTGTCTTCTCCGTCGGGTTTCACGCTGTCCCTGTACGTGCCCCTGTGGATCGTCGTCTTCAGCTCGCTTCGGCCGTCGCGGTCGAGCATGATGACGCGGTTCCCGTCCGCGTCCACAACATAGGTACGGTCGGGGTTGCGCCACAGGGTGCCCGGCCTCCGGTCGGTCAGCCAGACGTAGTTCTCTTCAACGTGAAGACTTTCACCGCCCTCAAAGCTGTCGCTCCACTGTCCGAGCGCGTCGACGAAATGATGCGACATCAGGACGAAACCGTCGCGATAATCGGACACAATATATTCGTCGAGCGGCGCCGCGGCTTTCAAAGTCTGCGATCCGAGGCTGATCGTGTCGAAAAGGACGACAGATGCGTAGCCGGCGAAGTTCTTATGGACGCCGGGCTTTTTCATTTTTGTGTCGTCATAGGCGGTGTAGACAAAACGGTATTCGTCGACCCAGATGGGCCCCCGCCAGTCGTGATATGCGCCGCGTACGGTCGTCAAAGGGCGCTTTCGCTCAACGCTGTAAACACGGTTGACGCGGGCGTTGTCACCGTCGGGATAGGAAATCACAAACCTTGTCCCTCGCGGCGATGGCGTCACGGCGATATCGCCGACGGTTTCCGGAACGGGGACAAAACGGCGTTGTCGTCCGTCCGTACCGAAAAACACGACACCCGACCGCAACATGTCTCCGGACTGTCCGTCTTCGTCGATAACGACGGCATAGTGGTACCTGGGCTCGCCGCCAGCTCTCGCCGTCATCAGTTCGGCTGTGAGCCTGACGCGTTCTCCTCCGTTGACGCGGTAGACGACGCCTTCGCCGATGTCCGCCGTGTAAAGCGCAGTCTGCGCCCGCGCGTCCTCTTTTAGCCGCGTTTCCCCTGCAGGACTGCCCGCCGCCCGTTTTGCCGCCGTCTCCGAAAAGCATGTCAGAAACACGGTGAAAACCGCGATCGCCAGTCGTTTTACGTTCATACAAGCTTCCTCCTTATATGCGTTTATGCCGCTTTGTCAGTGGACAGTTTTTCACTCATGCCCATATTATCACAGAAAGCGGCGCGAAAATCACCCCGCGGCGCGAAGAGTCTTTGCCGCTTCGCTGAAACGACGCGGAAGACGTCGCGAAAATCCGTCGAACGTTTTCCGAAGCAACGTCTTCAATTTCCTCAAACGCCGTGAATTAACAGGCCTTTCCTTATGCCCTCAGCCGATCTGAAACCGCGGTAAAGGTAGGGAGCAGAACTTCGACCGATGGAAAGAGCAATCTTTGATGTCGAACGCGCACAAATTATAAACTTAAAATCTTCTTGATAAAGCGTCCATTTTCTCACACTTTTTTTTAATTTCCTGTATAATACATTTGCTTCACAAAATCTTTTGTGAGAGGTGAACGAATCATGTCTGACACGTCAATTTATGAAATCGCCCTTCAGCGCCACGCCGAAACCGTTGGCAAGTTCGCTATGCGGGCGAAAATGCCCGTGACGAACATGCAGGAGCTGGCCATCGCCTACACGCCCGGCGTGGCCGAGCCGTGCCGCGTCATCAACAAGAACCCCGACGCCGTCTATACTTACACCAGCAAGAGCAACGTCGTGGCCGTCATCTCCGACGGAAGCGCCGTGCTGGGGCTGGGCAACATCGGCGCCAAGGCCGCCATTCCCGTCATGGAGGGCAAGTGCT
>CAZFNC010000035.1:0-16786 GCA_964520485.1 uncultured Synergistaceae bacterium
ACTGCGTCCAGCCGACAGTCATCATGTTCTGCGGCGCGGCGAACGGCGTGGCGTACGATGCGGCGCCCGCGAGCGTGATGAGCATGCACACGGGGTAGGGGCTGACGTTGATCGCCTTGGCGATCGAGACGCCGATGGGCATGAACAGCATGATCGTGGGGATGTTCGACATGAACTGTGTCAGGAGCGCGGCGGCGAAGAAGATCACGGTCGCGATCATGAACGGCGAGGGATTGTCGCCCAGAAGCCGCAGGATCAGTTTCGCCACGGCGTCGCCCGCGCCGCTGTTCTTGAAGCCCGCCGAGATGGCCGTGAGCGAGCCGACGAGCAGCATGCAGTTCCAGTCGATGGCGGCGATGGACTCCCTGATCGTCATGCACTTCGTTCCCATGATGACGAGCGACCCGATGACGGCGGCGACGTGCATGGGCATGTTCTTGGGGCTCATCGCGATGACGACGAGCACGGCGGCCATGGTGACGCAGGCGATCGTCGCCTTTTTGGGGTCAAAGGGCTTCTTCTCGACCTTGGCGAACTCGGGAATGTACCCCGTGTCGGGGATGAACTTCATGCCGATAAACGCGAAGTACAGCGAGCCGAGCACGCAGATGCCCAAGCCGAACGGCGTGATGCCGAAGAAGCCGAACGGCTCAAGGCCAAGCTTGACCATCAGGTTGGCGGCGCTGGCGTTCGAGCCGACGCCGACGAGCGTCACGAACCCGCCGAACTGCGCGCCGAAGAGCAGGGCCATCAGCGTGCGCGACGAGCCGCATCCGGCGGAAAGGCACATGGCCGTGACGAGAGGGGCCATGGCCGTCATGACGCCGATGTTCGAACAGATCGAGCTCAAAGCGCAGGAGACGATCAGCGTGGCGAGGACGATGTTGCGTTCGCTCTTGCCTGTGATCTTGACCATCTTCTCGCCGATGATGTCGGTGATGCCCGTGTGGAACAGAGACGACCCGACGATCATCATGCCGGCCAGCAGCACGATCGTGTCGCTGTTGTACCCGGCGAAGATCTCCTTGACGGGGATAATGCCCGCGTAGGCGTAGGCGATCGACGCGCCGATGGCGGTCACGAGGACGGGCCACGGCTCCCAGATGAAGAGAATGACCATCGCGGCGAGGATGATCAGGGCTACCGTCATTTGACTCATGTCAGCATCTCCTCTTTTCGAGAATATAAAACGGCTGTTCGGGCGGCGCGCGAAACGCCGCCCGAGCAGCTGAAGCACGTAAAGCCGTAAAGTCAGGACGGGGTTTGAGAAAGAGCGGGATTACAGCTCTTCTTCTTCGTGAGCGTTCGCCTCTTCCGCCAGCGCGTCGGCGTTGCGAGTCTTGCGGAAGCGCACGAAGAAGGGCATGACGAACGAGACGACGGCGAGCGCGAGGAACACGGCGGAGATCGGCTTGGAGATCAGGAAGCTCAGTTTGCCGTCGCCGATGAGCATCGCCTGCGCGAAGTTGGACTCGATCATGGGTCCGAGGATGAAGCCGAGCACCACGGGAGCCGTGGGTGTCTTGATGAGCTTGAGGAAGTAGCCCAGCAGTCCGAACACCAGCACCACCCAGATGTCAAACGGTTCATTGCGCAGCGCGTACGAGCCGACGGTGCCGAGGATGAGGATACTGCCCGAGAGGATGGTCGGCGAGATCCTGAGGATGCGCGGGAAGATGCGCACGCCGCCCAAACCGATGATCAGGAAGAAGAAGTGCGCGATGCCGAGGCTGATGAACAGGCTGTAGATCAGGGAGGCCTGTTCCTGGAACAGGAAGGGGCCGGGCTTGAGGCCCTGAATGGTCAGAGCGCCCAGGAAGATGGCCGACACCGCGTTGCCGGGGATGCCGAGCGTCAGCAGAGGCACGAGCGATCCGCCGACGACGGCGTTGTTCGAAGTTTCTGTGGCGATAACGCCGTCTATGCAGCCTGTGCCGAATTCCTCTTTGTGCTTTGAAAAGCGCATGGCTTCGTTGTACGCGAGGAACGTGGCGATGCTGGTGCCCGCGCCGGGCAGGATGCCGACGAACGTGCCGATGAGCGCGGAGCGAAGAAGGTTGACCCAGCGTTTGGCGAACTCGCGCAGCGGAGGAATCTTGCCCAGAAGTTCGTTCATGTGCGACTCTCCCGCCTTTTTGACGATCATGTCAATCGCCTGCGGGAACGAGAACAGGCCGATCAGGCACGGCACGATCTCGATGCCGCCGTACAGCCCGGGGATCCCGTCGGCGAAGCGCGGATAGCCTGTCAGCGGGTCGGTGCCGAGGCAGCCGAGGAACATGCCGAGCAGTCCCGCGAACAGCCCGCGCGACATCGACTTGCCCGAGATGCTTGAGATGATCGTGATGCCGAACACCGTGACGGCGAAGTACTCGGCGGGACCGAACGACAGCGCTACCTTGGCGAGCGCCGGCGCGCAGAAGCTGAGCACGAACACGGAGAACAGTCCGCCGAGGAACGAGCTGATCACCGCGATCGCCAGCGCCTCGACGGCGCGTCCCTTCTGCGCCATCGGGTAGCCGTCGAGCGTCGTCGCCGCGCCGGCGGGCGTGCCGGGCGTGTTGATGAGGATCGCCGTGATCGCGCCGCCGTAGACGGAGCCGCAGTAGATGCCGCACAGCATGGCAAAGCCGGAAGCGGGCGCCATGCCGTAGGTGAGCGGAACGGCCAGCGCCACGCCCATCGTCGAAGTCAGGCCGGGCAGAGCGCCGATGACGATGCCGACTGCCGTGCCGATGAAGTTGGACACGAGGACGCTGGGTATGAGCGCCAGTTTAAGAGCTTCCATCCACTCCAACATGAGTCTTTCCCCTTTCTAGGCGATCACGCCCGCGAGCAGGCCGGCGGGCAGGAGCACGCCGAACAGGTTGTGGAACACGTAGTAGAGCAGGCCGGCAAACGCGACGGCGATGACGAAGTGAGCGGGCCTGACGCGGCGATCGATGACGGCCATCCAGATGAAATAAAAGACGGACGTGGCGATTAAAAAGCCCAGGCGCTGGAACGCCAGCAGGTAGCAGAAAAACGACCCGATCGAGAACCAGCGGTTGAAGGCGATCTCGCCGCCCGGGAACTGTGTGCTCTTGCGGAGTTTCCAGGCGTACCAGAGCGAGACGAGGGCGCACAGTCCCATCAGCACGAGGAGCACCTGCGGATAGGCGCGCACTTCGTCCGGCTCGGACAGAGAACGCCACAGGAAGAAGATCACGAAGACTTCTTCAAGAAGCAGCATCTTGACGATATACACGGTTGTCCTCCTTCACTCGATCTCACAAGAATTGAACGCGTTTCGCGGAAGCGTCATTCGCCCGCTCCGCCGCGCCGCGCGGGAAAAAGGGAAAGGCCGCCGGGCGGCGTTTCGTCCGACCGGTGAGGCGCGCGCCGCGGGCGAGTCCCTACTTGTAGTTCTTCCTCTCCCAGATGGCGAAGACTTCTTCCCACGTCTTGGGCGCGGCGCCGCCGAGTTCCTTGTTCATGCCCATCGCGGCGGACTGCTCGAGGCGCTTTTTGGCGCCGGCGGCGATCAGGGGTTCCACGCCGACTTCGTGCATCAGCTCCATCGCCTCGCCGACCTCGAAGGCGCGGCGCTCGGAGTGCACGATGTCGGCGCCCGCCATGCGCTTGGCGAGTTCCTTGAACGACTCCTTGTCCATCGACTTGGTGACCGACTCGAGGATGTTTTCTTCGATGCCCAGTTTGCGCGCGAACAGGAACGTCTCGACGATCAGAGCTTCGATGCCCTTCATGAAGACGCTGCGCGCCAGCTTGATGCGGCTGGCCGCGCCGGGCTTGCTTCCCTTGCCGACGAGGCTGATCTTCATCGCGTAGGGCGTCATCAGTTCCTTCCACTCCTCCGCGCCGTCGCCGGACGCCAGCATCGGCACTTTATGGGCGGAGACGACCAGAGAGCCGAGCATGGCCGAGTCGACGTACTTCGCGCCCTTGGCGGCGAACTTGTCCGCCTCGGCTTCCTTGATGTGAGGCAGCGCCGTCGTCGTGTCGATGAAGAGCTGGTTCTCGCGGGCGAAGGGCAGCAGGCCGTCGGCCGTGGGCGCCGTAAAGCGCGCGGGAACGCAGATGACGACGACGTCGCACATCTCGACCACTTCCTGAGCGCTCCGCGCCACCGTCACGCCGGCGTCGGCGGCGCGCTTTAAGAACACGTCTTTCGCCGCGCCCTCCATGTTCAGCGCCACGTCGAAAGCGCGGATGTCCTCAAAACCCTCGCCTTTGAGTCCCTTGCCCATGTTGTAGGCCGCCTCGCCAAAGCCGATGTACCCCAGTTTGAAGCCCATCAAAATCCCCCTCTTTTCAGTACATGAAATATGTTAGTTCTAAATCTGAAAATATAATACTCTTAAACGCTTTTCTTGTCAATCTATCGAGGGCTCAATTATAATGTATACATGAATATTTTTTCTTTTTTCATTTGCCGAGCGTCTTTTGGCTTTTACGGCCGCCGTGCCGCGGCGTCGTCGGGCCTAGTCCAGTTCGATCTCGGCGCTGAAAGCGAGCGCGGCGCGGCCCGTGACGCGCACCAGTTCGGGGCGGCCGTCCTTTACGGACACGCGCACGTCCATCGTTCCGGCGCGGCGAATGGCTTCGCCCTGCACGATCGTGAAAGAGAAGTCGTCCGTGACGCCGTCCTGGAACAGTCCGTAATGCACCAGATACGCGCCCAGCGGCCCGTTGGCGTTGCCCGTGACGGGATCTTCGGGGATGCCGCTCGCGGGGTTGAACATTCGTCCGTGGACGAGCGCCGTCTCGCCGGGGTGGAGCGTGAAGACGTAATAGCCGCTGCCGCCGGTTCGCGGCGTGAGCGCTTTGAGAGCGTTCAGGTCGGGAGACAGGGAATGGAGGATTCGCGGATCCCGCAGCGCCAGCATCACCTTGCCGCTGCCGGTTGACGCCACGCACACGGGGCAGTCGGCGCGCAGGCAGTCCGTCGAAACGCCGAGCGCGGCGCAAACGCGCGCCGTGAGGTCGGGGTCGAGCGGAGGTTTGATCTCGGGCCGTGCCTGCGTCATCGTGACGGCGTAGCCGTCGTCCTCGGGCGCGAGGTCAACGGGGAGCAGGCCGGCTTTTGTCTTCTGGACGACGCGGCACGCGCCAAGGCCCAGTTCTTTCGCGCGCACCCAATGCGCGGCGACGGTCGCGTGCCCGCAGATGGGCACTTCGCACGAAGGCGTGAAAAACCTGACCTCGACGTCATATCCGTCTCCGCCGGGCAGGATAAACGCCGTCTCGCTGTTGTTCAGTTCGCGGGCGATGGCGCGCATCTCGTCGTCGCTCAGTCCGCGCGCGTCCGGAACGACGCCGGCGGGGTTGCCGGAGAGCCGTGTGCGGGTGAACGAGTCGATCTGGTACAGACGGTACTTTCTCATCTTGAGCCTTCTTTCCTTATTATAGGGGAGCGCGGAGCCGTCCACTGAAGCGGGGGATTGAAGCGGCGGGCGGAGGATGACCTTCTCGCGCGCCGGAGCGCGAGGGAATCCGGTCTCCCCTGTTGCGCGCTGTCCTCGACTGTGGGAAGGGGCTTGCCTTCGGGAAGAAATTCCTCTTTCGCGCCGTACTTTTATTGTATCATGGGGCGCGTGAGTTGACAGGGCGCGAATCGCCGCGCCTCCCGGGGAACCGTTAGAAAGCACATTCAGGCGGGCTCCGCAGGGATGTCCCGCGCGGCCGAGGAGGAAAGGGCTCCGTTTACTTGACAAGACGGCGGAGCGGTTGTAGTGTATTGCCGTTCACAATCTCTTTACTAAAGGGAGGCGATGTGTGTGAAGAACACAAAGAAACTCTTGGGGGCCCTGCTGATCCTGGCCGCGTTCGCCGGGGCGGCGCCTGCGGCGCCCAAACAGGTGACGCTGGTGCTGCTGCGCCACGGGGAGAGCGAGTGGAACCTTGAAAAACGTTTCACGGGCTGGTCGGATGTCCATCTGACGCGCACGGGCGTGAAGCAGGGATTCGACGCGGGCATGACGATGAGGGACGCGGGCCTGAGGTTCGACGTGGTGCACACTTCGATGCTCGACCGCGCCATCGCCACGGCGTGGCTGGCCGTCAGCGCGCTGGATCAGCGCTGGCTGCCCGTGGAGAAATACTGGCGGCTGAACGAGAGGTGCTACGGAGACCTTGAGGGGAAGACGCACAAGGAGGTCGAGGACGCCGTCGGCAAGGAGCAGACGGACATCTGGCGCCGCAGCTACGGCACGCCGCCGCCTCCTCTCGATTATGAGGATTCCCGTTCTCCGATCAACGATCCCGCGTACTTCTCGATCGACGCGCGGATGATCCCGCAGGCGGAAAGCCTCAAGGACGTGATCGACCGCGTGGGGCCCTATTGGAGCGACGTGCTTCTCCCCGCCCTCTACAGGGGAGGAAACGTGCTTGTCGTCGGCCACAGTACCTGTCTGCGCGCGCTTTCCTCGTGGATCGAGCCGGAACTGACGGAAGAAGAGCTGATGAAGCTGGAGATTCCCAACGCCACGCCCATCGTCTACGAGCTTGAGTTCGACGGCCCCAACCGAAGCGTGGTGTCGCGCGAGGTCTTGAAAGTCACGGAACACCCGCTGCCCGCCGCTCCTGCTCCGACCGCCGCGGAAAAGCCCGCCGAAAAAGCCGAGCAAAAGCCGGCCGAGCCGAAAAAGTAGCTCGCGTCTCACGCCGAAAAGGAGAAAAGTCCGTCCGCTGTTGAACGCGGGCGGACTTTTTTTTCAAGGCGTCCGAGACGCGGGGAAGGGCGCCTGACGGTTTGGCGTGCGCGGGAAGAGGGGGAGGCCTTAAAAACGGGCAAAAAAAGGTGCCGACGGCACGAGCGTGCCGCGGCATCTTTTATGAGGGCGCGGGAAAACGCGGCTTACGCGCCGGAAATGCTGAAACGGAAGCTGGCCCCGAGGAACGGCGCCGTTGTGGCGCCCGCGCGGGCCCGCGCTTTGCCGCGCCGCGCCGGTCAGACTTTTTTGCCGGCCGCGTCAGTAAAGGACGAAATACGTCTTGATCAGGCCGATATTTTCAAGCTGTTCCAGCATCTCGAAGAGGCCGATTGTCGCCGCGAAGAGCAGCGCGTCGCAGACCTCGCGTCTGAATACTTTGGCGTTGGCAAGGTACTCTTCCGGTTCGCGCAGAAGACGCCAGTCGGGAATGAACCGGGGCACGGAAGCCATGTAGTCGCGGTACTTGTCCCCGTAGATGCCGACGAGCCGTTTCTCTTCGGCTCGGATCGTGACGGGATAGATCACGGCGAAAACCACGGCGACGACGGCCGCGAGCGTCGCGCACTCCGTGCAGAGGCCGGCTCCGATCCCGCCGAGCAGGCTGAAGAAATACAGCGGATGCCTGCAGCAGGAATAAGGCCCATACGTGATCAAATGTTCCGTTTTATGTCCAGCGATGTAGAACGCGCACCAAAGACGGCCCACGGTCGCCGCGCCGACAAGGACGCATCCCGCGAGCATCATGGTTCCCGGTATCACCGGACTGATTGTGACAAGCGCTTTCTTTGAAAACATAAAAGCGAGGATATATAACACGGCGAGCAGCTGCGAGAGTCTTGTCCTGTAACGCTCGATAAAGTTCAACATTTTTCCATCCTGTTCCCTTCCCGTTCCCCGAGGCGCCGCGAGACGCGTTCCCCCGAGGGACGAAGTTCAATCGAAAATATCATGGGAGCGCAAAGCGGCGCTCTGCGCGGCCATGGGCCGGTTTTGGCACGAAAACGAACAGGAGGATACACTCGCGCCTTGATTTTGTCAATTGTTCGGTTTAAAATTTTACAAACTTTTTACAATGCCGCAGCTCCCCGGACGGACGCGGGTATGAGCGCGCGGCCGTTTCGCCGGTTTTGCGCGGCGGTCTCTGTTTGTCCGCGCCCGGCCGCGGGACCGCGCGGGCGTTTTTCGGACCGCGCGGAGGTTCCGACGGTACATGCGCGCGCAGGGGACATTTTTATGTCTCGCAAATTGGCGCGATTTCTGGTATGATAACGTTATCTCATTCCACGTGCGAGAGCGAGGCTTTGACATGCAAATTCACCAATCCGCCGAAGATTATCTGGAACGTATTCTGATCCTGATTGAACGGCTCGGATATGCCCGTTCCGTGGACATCGCCAACGAGCTGAAGGTCACCAAACCGAGCGTCAGCGTCGCCATGAAGCGCCTGCGCGAGAACGAGTACATTGAAATGGACAGGGAAGGGCATATCACGCTTCTTCCCGCCGGCAGGGAGGTCGCCGAGCGCATCTATAACCGCCACAAGATCATCTCGTCGTTCCTGCGGTTTCTCGGCGTCTCGGACGGCGTCGCCGTCGACGATGCCTGCAAGGTGGAACACGTTCTCTCGGAGGAAAGTTTTTCCGCGATCTGCCGTTTTATGAACAAATCGTCCTGAGGCCCTGTTTTTTTCGCGTTCCGTCATAACCGTAACAGCGTTCGGCGTCCGCGCTTTCCGTGCGCGCGGCGGACGCCGTGACGTCCCGTTTTTATTCCCGTCCGCTTCCGCGCGGCAAGCGGAATCTGCCGCGGACAGGCTTTTTTTCGCGGAATCCCTTTTTGTCACGGAACAAAAGCGCGTTTCCGGCGCGAAGAGAGCGAACCGTCTTTCCACGGCGGTCCGCTCTCTTTTTTTAAAGCCGTGAGCGGACGCGGAGGCGCGGCGCCGTTCGCCGCGTGTCCGTCGCCGTTTTTGTGTTCGCCGTCGTCCGAGCGCGAAAAAAAATTGCGTTTGGAGCTTGACAAAAATGAAACGGAGGAGTATCCTCTAACCATAAATTAGTCATGACTAATTTATAGAGCAACCTCGTTGACTGTTTCATATCTCACTCCCGCGTTACCGTCCCGCGCGCGAAAACCTTGCGAAAACGCGTTTTTCGAGCGCGGGATCCCCTTCACACTTCCAAGAGAGCGCGTTCCCCCCGCGCAAAAAGAACGGACCGTCATCCCCCGGCGGTTCGTTCTTTTTGTGACGCCGCGCGCTTAAAACGGCGACGGAGCGCGCCGCTTTCAGTTCGTTCGCGCGTTTGTCGCCGGCGCGACAGCGCTCGAATAAACCGTTGTAAGCCGCGCAATATTGGTGAAACGGACAATATGAAATTTGCAGGATCGTGTTATGATGAGAGGTTGTAAAACGTGCGATTCACTCGAAAGGAGCGTTTGTTCGATGAAAACGCGAATAACGGGAAAAAATTTATGCGCGGCGCTTGTCGTCGTGCTCGCGCTGACGGCGCTCGCCGCCTGGGCGAAGGCGACGATGCCGCAGGAGGAATTCCTGACGTATTGCGCCACGGGAAAGCTTTCGGAAGTGGTGAAGGGCGTAAAACGCAAGGCCGACGTCAACCTCGTGGACGATGCCGGACAAAGTCCTCTGCTGTGCGCGGCGAGGGAGCAGGACGATCCGCGCGTGATCGAATACCTTGTGAAGCGCGGCGCCGAGATCGACAAGGCGAACTCGCAGGGGCTGACGCCGCTGATGGCCGCGGCGATGGGCAATCCGAGGGCGAAGATCACGCAGGCGATTCTGGCCAGGGGAGCCGATCCCCGCGCCACGGACATGACGGGCAGCACGGCGACGCTGCTGGCGTCTCGACACAGTCGCAGCGAGGCGGTGCTGACGGCGCTTCTTTCCGCCGCGCCCGACACGCTGGAACGCGCTTCCGCCGCGGGCATGACGCCGCTGATGGCCGCCGCCCTGAACGAAAACGAGGATATCGCCCGCCTGCTGCTGTCAAAAGGCGCCGATGTCTCGCGCGCCGACAACGAGGGGCGGACGCCGCTGATCTGGGCCGCGGGGAACAGGAACACCGCCGTGCTGAAGCTGCTGCTCGACGCTTCGGGAGCGCAGGTGGACAAAGCCGACAGCCGCGGCATGACGCCGCTGATGTACGCCGTGCGCGCCGACAACGCCGAGTCTGTGAAACTTCTGCTCTCGCTGGGCGCGAATCCCAACGCGCGTTCCCGCGACGGTTTCTCCGCCGCCGAGATGGGGCGCAACAAGTCCGATCTGGCGCACCTGTTCCCCGTGCGGCAGAAGAAGCCCGCCGCTTCGCAGACGCGTCGTCCGAGTCTGTACGTCACCGACAGCCGCAGGAACTACTCGAGCGACGCCGTGTTCGCGAACTTCCGTGTCGTCAAGGGCGGACGTCTGGGTTCCAACGCGCTTTACCGCTCAAGCATCCCTTCGAGCGTCAAGAGGCCGCGCGCGCCGTATGCCGACAAGCTGGCGGCGGAGGCGGGCATCAAGACCTTTCTCAACCTCGCCAACTCCCCTCAGACGCTCGCGGAGAACATGCGCAGCCCTGACTGCAAGTCGCCTTACTACCGTTCAGTCTGGAAAGCGGGCGGCGTCATCTCCGAGGCGCTGCCCGCCGTGTTCACCCGTCAGTCGTTCAGGACGGGGCTGGCGCGCCAGCTGCGCTTTCTCATCTCGCGTCCCGGCCCGTACCTCGTCCACTGCGCGGAGGGCAAGGACCGCGCGGGGTTCGTCTGTTTTCTGCTGGCGGCGGCGGCGGGCGCGACGCGCGACGAGCTTGAGCGCGACTACGGGCTGAGTTACCTCAACTATTATCACCTCAAGGTCGGCGACGAGACGTACGCGTACTACGTTCCCTCCACGGTCAATTCTTTCATGCGCATCATCGGCGCGAAGGAGGACACTGTCGCACCGCAGGCACAGGCCGAGCGCTACATTCTTTCCCTGGGGCTGACGCCCGAGGAACTGGAGGGCTTGAAAAGCCGTCTTGAGAGGAACTGGCCCGTCTCAGCGTCAGCGGCGTGACGCGGGAGGGGCGGGAGCGTTTTTTTTTGCCGCCCTCTGCGCTTTTTTCCTGACGGACGCGACTTCTGCTCCGGCGGAAATAATGTGGTACAATCATCGCAGGCAATTTACCTATTTAACGAGGAGGAAACGTCATGAACCTTTCCGAACTGTACGTCGGCTGCCGCACCTACCGTCGCTTCACGCAGGAAGCGATTCCCGAGGATGTGCTGCGTTCATGCCTTGAAAACGCGCGCATCGCCAGCGCGGGGAAGAACGCCCAGACGCTCCGTTACGTCTGTGTCCGTTCGCCCGAAGCGGTCGCGGCCATGCAGCCGCTCGTCAAGTGGGCAGCGGCCCTGCCGCCTGAGATCGGCGTGCCGAAGGCGGGCGAACAGCCAACGGCTTTCATCGTCATCGTCAAGAAAGCCGACTCAAGCCCGATCGCCGACATCGACGTGGGCATCGCCGCCAACACGATCGTCACCACGGCGTGGGAATCGGGCGTCGGCAGCTGTATGATGTATTCGATCAACCGCGCCAAGATCGCCGAACTGCTCGGCGTCGACGCGGCCGATACGGTCTTTTTGGCGATCGCCCTCGGCTATCCGGCTCATAAGAGCACGATCGTCCCCGTGCCCGAAAGCGGCGAGATCAAGTACTACGTGGACGAAAACCGCGACTACTACGTGCCCAAGAGGGCGTTCGACGAAGTGGCCAGGTTCGTGTGACTTTGACGGTTTAACGTTTATCAAGATACGGACGGCGGCCTTTTTCGCGGTTCACGACGAAAAGGGCCGGCGCCTTTTTTACGGGAGTCGTCGGCGGCGGGGCCCGAGTCCGCCGTCTGCCCGTGTTGTCCGGCGTCTGAAAAGAAGGGAAGGACTCAGGGGCCGTTTTTCGCGGAGGCGTGTGTGATACAATCGTCTCAGGCGATTTACTTACCCGGCGAGGAGGAGAAAACGTGAATATTTCCGAACTGTACAGAGGCTGCCGCAGTTTCCGCCGCTTCACGCGGGACGCGGTTCCTGAGGATGTGCTGCGCTCATGTCTTGAAAACGCGCGCGTTTCCAGCTCGAGCAGCAACGCCCAGTCCCTGCGCTATATCTGCGTGAGAACGTCCGAGGCGGTCGCGGCCATGCAGCCGCTCGTCAAATGGGCAGCGGCCCTGCCGCCCGAGGTCGGCGTGCCGAAGGCGGGCGAACAGCCCACAGCTTTCATCGTGATCGTCAGAAAAGCCGATTCCACGCCGTATGTCGATATGGACGTGGGTATCGCCGCCGATACCATCGTCATGACGGCGTGGGAGGCGGGCGTCGGCAGCTGCATGATCGCTTATGTCAACCGCGCGGGGATCGCCAAACTGCTCGGCGTGGAGGCGGGCGACACGGTGTCTCTGGTCATCGCCCTGGGTTACCCCGCCCACAAGAGCACGATCGTCCCCGTGCCCGCCAGCGGCGAGATCAAGTACTACGTGGACGAAAACCGCGACTACTACGTGCCCAAGAGGGCGTTCGACGAAGTGGTCAGGTTTGTGTAACCGCTCAGGGGCGGCGTTCATAAAAAAACGAGAGCGCGTCTGCCTTTCGAAAGGGTTGACATGGCGACGGACGGCGGCAGGACGAAGGAGGATGCGGAAAGTGAAAAAGGACGAACTGCGCGAGCTGATCGCCGCGGCGGAACGGGGAGAGCCAAAAGCGCAATCCGATCTGGCGGAGCGCTACTTTAACGGTACGGGCGTCAAGAAGAACCCCGCCGAAGCCTACGCATGGTACCTGAAAGCGGCCGAGCGGGGCTATGCGCGCGCGCAGCACGAGGCAGGCTGTTTCCTGAACGCGGGCTGGGGCGGGGTGACGCCCGACAGGGAACGGGCCGTCGAATGGTTCAGAAAAGCTGCCGAACAGGGGTTTGACGCGTCTGAATACACGCTGGGATTTTGTTACGAGTACGGCGAAGGCGTAGAAGAAGACCTTTCAGAGGCTTACCGCTGGTACAGGAAAGCGGCGGAACAGGGACTCTTTCCCGCCCAAAACAAAGTTGGCATCTACCTGGACGAAGGCAAGGGCGGAGTGATTTCCGACCCTGTAGAGGCCGTCGAGTGGTACAAAAAAGCGGCCGAACAGGGATATGATGTCGCGCAATTTAATCTGGCGTTATGTTACAGCAACGGGAACGGGACCAGGCAGGACGACGCTGAGGCCTGCCGCTGGTTTAGGAAGGCCGCGGAACAGGGCCATGCCGACGCGCAGTGTATTTTAGCGCTATGTTACGGCGTCGGCACAGGCGTTGACAGGGACGAGGCCGAGGCGTTCCGCTGGTTCAAAGAGGCGGCGGAACAGAACCACCCCGACGCGCAATATGGGCTGGCGTGTTCTTACTTCAACGGCTCAGGCGTTAATCGGGACACAGCCGAAGCTTTTAAATGGTGTAAAAAGGCCGCGGAACAAGGGCATGCCGACGCGCAGAACATGGCAGGCCGATTTTTGCAGGAGGGCTGGGGCGGAATCGCCGCGAACGGGAAAGAGGCCGCGGAATGGTTCAGAAAGGCGGCGGCGCAGGGGCTGCCCGAGGCGCAGTATAACTTGGGGCAGTGTTACGAGAACGGCGAGGGCGTTGAGTGGAACCCCGCCGAGGCCTACAACTGGTACAAGAAGGCGGCGGCTCTCGGGGACGGGGACGCGAAGAAGAAGCTTGAACTTTACAGGTCAAAGGGCTGGTTCACCGGCGGAGACGCTCAATAGAAAGAGGTTCCGCCTTCTCGCTCTGACGTCGCTCTGACGGCGGTACACGAACGGAAGATACGGTCTTTAATAAACTCCGGCGGCGTTGCTGCCGGTCCTCGCGGCGCTTTCTTTGTTCCGGCGCCGCTTTTTTTGCGCAGAAATTGCTGACATAGTTCCGTGTCTATGGTAAAATTTAAGCTATTCCGTTTTTGCCGCCGCGTCGCATATTCTTTGGGCGCTAAGGCGGCTGACGTTTTTTTACAAAAAAACGATCTCGACGGCGGGAGGTTGCGCATGGGCGGATTTTTTGCGGCGGCACTGAGAGAGGACTGCGTTTTCGACCTGTTTTTCGGCACGGACTACCATTCGCATCTGGGCACGCGGCGCGCGGGGCTGGCGACTTACGGAGCGAAGGGGTTTGACCGCTCGATTCACAGCATCGAGAATTCGCCGTTCCGCACCAAGTTTGAAAAAGAAGCGGTCTCCATGCAGGGGAACATGGGCATAGGCTGCATTTCCGACTACGATCCTCAGCCGCTTGTCGTTCGCTCGCACTTGGGCACCTACGCGATCACAACTGTCGGCAAGGTCAACAACCGCGACGAGCTGACGGCCCTGCTGATGAAAAAGTGCGCCCTGCACTTCTTCGAGATGACGACGGGCGACATCAATTCCACGGAACTGGTCGCGTCCCTGATCAATCAGAAGGATAGCCTCGTCGAGGGCGTGCGCTACGCGCAGCAGATGATCGACGGCTCGATGACGATCCTGCTGCTGGCGCCCGAGGGCGTCTATCTGGCGCGCGACCGTTTCGGGCGCACGCCGTTGGCTGTCGGGCTGAAAGACGAGGGTTTCTGTGCGTCGTTTGAGCCGTTCGCCTATCTCAATCTCGGCTACCGAGACTACAAGGAGCTCGGCCCGGGCGAGATTGACCTGATGACGCCCGAGGGCGTGACGACGCTCGTCAAGCCGGGGGACACGCTGCGCATCTGCACGTTTCTGTGGGTGTACTACGGCTATCCGTCGTCGCGATACGAGGGCGTGTCGGTGGAGCAGATGCGCTATGCCTGCGGCGCGCGCATGGCCCGCCGCGACAGCATGACGCGCGATCTGGCCGACACGGCGGCGGGCGTGCCCGACAGCGGCATCGCGCACGCCGTGGGGTATGCCAACGAATCGGGCATTCCCTTCTCGCGCCCTCTGATCAAGTACACGCCGACGTGGCCGCGCAGCTTCATGCCCACGGTGCAGTCCAAGCGCGACATGATCGCCCGCATGAAGCTGATCCCCGTGCACGAGCTGATCGAAAACAAGCGCATGATCCTGATCGACGACTCGATCGTGCGCGGCACGCAGCTGCGCAAGATGACGGAGTTCCTGTTCCGCTCGGGCGCGAGGGAAGTGCACGCGCGGCCGGCCTGTCCGCCGATCATGTACGGCTGCAGGTACATCAACTTTTCGCGCTCCAACTCCGACATGGAGCTGATCGCGCGGCGTATCGTCAGCAAGCTGGAGGGGCACGAGCCGTCGCCCGAGGTGCTGGCGGAGTACGCCAATCCCGAGAGCGACCGCTATCTTGCCATGCTCGAGGGGATCCGCGAGCAGATGGGTTTCACGTCGCTGAGGTACAACCGTCTTGACGACATGCTTGACGCTGTGGGGATCGACCGCTGCAAAATGTGCACGTACTGCTGGAACGGCAGGGAATGACCCAGAAGGGCCGGACAGCCGCGCGAAGGCTGGCGCTCATCGGCGCTGTTCAGCGCGCTTTTCGACGGATACGGACAGACAGAGGGCGAACCGGAAAGAACCGGCTCGCCCTCTGTCGTTTGAACGATAACGCTTTCGCGGTTATTTCGACGTCTCCGCCAGGAAGTCGGCGGCGAACTGGGCCATCACGGCCGAGCCGCGCTTGAGGACGGACTCGTCCACGTCGTACTTTTCCTGATGGTTGGTGTAAACGTAGCCTTTCCCCTCGTCGCGGCTGCCGAGGAAGCCGAAGACGTAGCGCGCTTTTTTGCCGAACCACGAGAAGTCCTCGCTTCCCATGATCGTCGGCATGTGCCCCACGGCTTCTTCGCCGTAGAGCTTGACGACGGCGTCGCGGGCGATGCGGTTGAGCTGCTCGTCGCTGTTGACAACCGGCACGGTGAGGTAGGTGTACTCAAGCTCGGCCTTGGCGCCGAACGCGGCGGCGACCGAGGTGATGACCTCGCGCATCTTGTCCTCGACGAACGTGCCTTCCGCGAACGTGCGCACCGTGCCCTCCATGACCACCTCGCGCGGCACGCAGTTCCAACGGTCGCCGCCCGAGATCGTGCCGATGGTGAGCACGAGCGGGTTGAGAGGGTCGTTCATGCGCGAGACGCACTGCTGGAGGCTGCTGATGATCTCAGCCGAAGCCGTGATCGCGTCGACGCCGAGATGGGGCGCCGAACCGTGCGCCGACACTCCCGTGACGGTGATCTTGAACATGTGGCAGCAGGCCATGCGGTTGCCGGGCGTCACGTCGACGAGGCCGCTTTTGACTGTGCCCCAGATGTGCGCGCCGTAGATCGCGTCCACGCCGTCCACGGCGCCTTCGTTCAGCATTATCAGAGCGCCGGTGGCGCTCTCCTCCGCGGGCTGTACGACGAGGCGGACGTTGCCGTGCAGTTCATTCCTGATCTCGTTCAGGATTTTTGCCGCGCCGAGAAGCATCGCCATGTGGTTGTCGTGCCCGCAGGCGTGCATCTTGCCCTCGTTCTTCGAGGCGAAGGGCAGACCGGTCTGCTCCTTGACGGGAAGCGCGTCGATGTCGGTCCTCAACGCCACGGTTTTGCCGGGATGTCCCCCGTGGATCGTGGCGATCAGGCCGTGACACGTTTTCATCTCGACGATGTCGGTAACGCCCATCTCCTCAAGGTCACGTTTCATCGACGCGCACGTGCGGACTTCCTCGCGCGAGAGTTCGGGGCACGCGTGATAATAGCGGCGGCGCTCGATGATGTAAGGCTCGTACTTTTCGGCCAAAGCTTTGATGTCCATGGCGAATCACCTTTCTTTATGGGAATGTGAAAAATGCCGCGGCGGGGAAAACGGAGAAACGCGGGTTCAATCTCCCCGCGAGGAGGTTAAACGCGCGCCCTGCCTCTTGTCAAACGGCTTTTCGCGGTTGTGGGCTCAGAACAGGTTGACGAAGATACCGGCGATGAACACGGACGCGATCGTCACGGTGGTGAAGCCGCCGACGAGCATGGGGGGCATCATCTCGCCCATGAGGAAGTCCATCTCCTCGTCGTTTTCGGCCAGCGCCTTGCAGATCGACTCGGTGA
>CAZFNC010000036.1:0-12537 GCA_964520485.1 uncultured Synergistaceae bacterium
AAAGAACCGGCCTTCCGCATGGAAAGCCGGTTCTTTGCGTGTTGAAGAAGGCAGGAACGTTACCGCGCCGTGGCGCCGCGCAATTGCTCAAGGCGCTCGGAAAGGGTCTTTTTGAGGTGGTCGAGGTCGCTGGCGGCGTTCAGCCAGCGGAAACCGAGGTCGGCAAAGTACCTCGCTTCCTCGATGCTCGTCACTTTGCCACCTACAGGCGCGCCATGACGGTTCGCTGTCTCGACGACGCGGCGAGCGACGGCTTCGATGCGGGAGTCCATCGGTGACACGCCGGGCAGTCCCATGTCGAGCGAGAGATCTGAGAAACCAACGCGGATCATGTCGACGCCGGCATCGAGGATGGCGTCAAGATTTTCGACGCTTTTGAGCGTCTCGATCATAGCGATGGCGGTGCAGTTACGATTGGCCGCGTCCATGAAAGTTTTTCTGTCCATACAGCCAAGGCGGGCGGCCCTACACGAGTCCGCCGCGCCACGGTGTCCTAGCGGCGGAAACTTGGTCGCGTCCACAAATCTTTTGGCCTGTGCGGCCGTTTCGACGTGGGGGAGGATTACCCCCTGCACGCCGCAGTCGTAGAGATGAGCGATGTACTCAGGGTCGTCGCGGGTGACGCGGATCAGTGGCGATGTGCCGGAGACCTGACAGGCACGTACGATGTCCTCGATCGTCTCGTCATTGCAAGAGAAGTGCTCCGTCTCGATGTAGACGTAGTCAAAACCCAGATAGCCAGCAAGTTCGGCAATGAGCGGCGAACGGCTGCGAAGCTGAATTCCAAAAGCTATTTTCCCCGCGCGGATCGCGTCAAGAAGACAGTTGCTTTCCATGTAAAATGACATGTGTTTTCTCCTTTAATTCAGAATAAAATCGTCCAAAATTATTATCGACGGGGTAGGGCGGGAAGTCAAACACCAAAAGGATTGGCATGGAAACAGTTTTTGTCCTGTGACGGTCAGAAATAGACGCCGCTTCTGCCAGTCTCCCTGACGAGTTCGATAAAGTCCCGCGCGGCGCGGCTGACGTACCGCCCCTTGTATGTAGAAAGGGAAGTGGACGTGTCGAACGCGGCGTCGGACAGGGGAAAAGCGTGAAGCTTTTCACCTTGCGTCTCAAAGCGCGTGAAGTGGCTGAAGACTTTTTCGAGGGCGAAAGTAACGCCCAGCCCTCGCGCGCAGAACCTGAGAGGAAGTAAGGGGTCTTTCAGCTCGGCGAGGACGTTCGGGTTTGTGATGCCGTTGTGGAGCAGAAACAGGTCACTTGTGGCTCGGCTGTTGGAGCGTGAGTCTCGCAGGATCAACGGTACGTCGGGGTGGAGAGAAAAATCCGGCTCCCGCCCTGCGCGCAAGTCTTTTTCGCTGAGGCCGAACTGTTTGCGGAGAATCGAATCGGGGACGACGACGCAGTAGCGGTCGCTCCAGAGAATCTCGTTTTCGAAGGCGCGGTTTTTCATGTAGCGGGCTATGCCGACACAGAGGTCGATCGTGCCGTCGGTGAGCATCTGAGCGAGTTCTGGTGCACCTGTGGAGTAAATGCGCACGTGAATGCGCGGGTGTTCCTTCATGAAGCAGGGCAGGATATACGGAACAAGGATATCGCTGTAGGGGCGCCGTACACCAACGGCAAGCGCGCCTTCGTGGTTGCGGGCAAGGTCGGACATTTCAGCGCGGACGTGCGCGTCGAGTCCGATCATCTGTCTCGCCAGGACGGCAAATCTCTCCCCCGCAGGGGTGAGCTGCAGGCTGGGACGGCGGCGGAACAGCCTCACGTGGTATTCCTCTTCAATCTGGGCGATGTTCTCGCTCAGGCTCTGCTGTGTGATGTAGAGTTTCTGCGCGGCGCGGGTGATGTTCAGTTCCTCAGCGACGGTGAGAAAGTAGTTCAGTTTGGATAGTTTCATGACGGATCTCCTTAGAAAATAACGGGACAGTCTTTCTCGAACCGAGGGCGACGTTGGAAAGGTCGGCCTTCGATGGGCGAATGTGGCCATTTTTTGTGAACAGGCTTTTTCCTGTGAATCTTTTGTCCGATAAATTGTTTTATTTTCCGCGGAATCGATGCTAGTATATTCGTAGTTATTATAGCAACCCTGGACAGGTTGAAGAACTCTTGCGGGAATTTTTTAAGGAGGGGAACCGAAGTGCATGAATTGAAAGACGCGAAAAGTGACATCATCCTCGGCGCGTGCATGGCGGTCTTTGCCGCGCTGTTCTATGCCGAGACGTATCGCTTCCAGCCGGTGGCGCTGCGCAACACGGTGGACGCCACGTTCGTACCTCGCGTTCTCGGCGTGATCGTGCTGATGTGTTCGCTGCTGCTGTTTTTTCAGGGAATAAGGCGCCGCCGCCGTGCGCTTGCGGCCGGAGAGGTCGAGGAAGTGGTGGGGAAATCTTCGGTGGCCGGTCGGACGCGCGTTGGGCTGGTGGCCGTCGTGCTGTTTACGGCGGCTTGCTGTTTTGAGAGATTGGGTTTTATCTTGACGATGCCGCCTATGATGTTCGCTCTGTTCGTGATCATCGAGAAGCCCTGCCGCCGCCGATGGACGCTGTATTTCTTCAGCTCTCTGCTGGCGCCTGTTGTGGTGTTCTTCATCTTCTACTATGGTTTTTCGACGCTGCTGCCGATGGGCGTCCTCGCGCCCGTATTGGCCCGTTTTCTTTAAGGAGGCACCACGATGGTTTCGGTCTTCTTCTCTTCGGCTCTCGAACTGGTTGCCACTCCGTCGTATATCGGCCTGATGCTGTGCTTTGTGGCGCTGGGGATCCTGCTTGGGGCGCTGCCCGGCATCTCGGTGAACATGTCGCTGATCTTGGCTTTGCCCCTCACGTACAATATGGAGACAAAGACGGCGATGTGTGTATTGTTGGCCTGCTACGTCGGCGCCATGAGCGGAGGGCTGATCTCGGCTATTGCGCTCAACATTCCCGGCACGGGGTCATCGATTGCGACGACGTTCGACGGCCACCCGATGGCGCTTAAAGGTCAGGCGGGCAAGGCCATCGGGATCGGTATCCTTACCTCGTTTGTGGGTGGCCTGATCAGCTTTGTCTTGCTGATGTACATCGCACCACTAATCGCAGACATCGCGCTCAAGTTCGGCCCTTGGGAGTACTTTGCCATCGGCCTGTTCTCGATCTCGATGATCGTCAGCGTGGCGGGCGACAACGTGCTCAAGGGTGTGCTCGCTGCGCTGTTGGGCATGTGCCTGGCCTGCACGGGGACTGATCCTGTGGGCATGGTTCCCCGCTATGCTTTTGGCTTCCAGGCACTTGAAGGCGGTGTCAAGATCACGTCGCTGATGTGCGGCATGTTCGCGGTTCCCGAGGTGATCAAGCTGGCACTGGATCTCGACGACGAGTCGGCTGAAGTGCGACAGATCGAGAAGCTTCGCGGTTTTGGCATCACGCTGGCGGAATACGCGGGCCACTGGTTCAACGTGCTACGCTCGGCGGTCATCGGCGCTTACGTAGGTCTGCTGCCGGGCGTCGGCGGCTCAAGCGCCTCGCTTTTGGCCTATATGACGGCCAAAAACCAGTCTAAGCACCCTGAGACATTCGGCATGGGCGATATCGACGGGCTCATCGCTTCCGAGACGGCAAACAACGCTTGCATCGGTGGTGCGATGATTCCCATGCTGGCGTTGGGTATTCCCGGCTCGTCGACTGCGGCGATTGTCCTCAGTGCACTGACGCTCCATGGCGTGCAGTGCGGCCCTCTTGCGTTCATCGAGAATACCGACCTCATCTACGCGATTTTCGCGATCCTGATGATCGCTAACGTCTACATGCTCGTCATCGAGCGCGGCGTGCTGAATGGTTACCTGAAGGTTCTTACCGCGCCGCGACGTGTCACGATGGTGTTCGTGATGATGATGTGTTTCCTCGGTTCGTACAGTGCCAGAAACAACTTCGCTGACGTGTTCGTCTTCGCCGTCGGCGGTGTTCTCGGGTTTTTTCTTCAGAAAGCGGGGATCGTGCGCGCCGCGATCATCCTCGGTTTCATCTTGAGCGAAATTATCGAGGACAACTTTGTGCGCGCACTCTCAATCAGTCGCGGAGATCCGTCGCGCTTACTCGGGCGTCCCATCGCGCTGACGTTTCTTATGCTCGCCGTGCTGTCATTTGCCTGGTCGCTGCGTAAGAACATTATGGCTTCAAAGCGCAAGGCCGTGTAGCCGGCGCAGCGCGTACAAAATTATCTCACATGAAAGGGAGTATTTCATATGAAAAAGCTCGTTTTGTTCGCCACTCTCTCAGTCGCGGTTGTTTGTTCGCTTGCTTCCGCTGCGGAGTACCCCTCGCGCGCCATCACGCTTTCAACTGCCCGTGCCGGTTCACAGATCGATATGGCCGCGCGCGTGTTCGCTAAAGCCGCGCATAAGTACCTGGGTGAGAATGTCATTATCAGCAACACATCCGGCGTTGTCGACGCAACCCGCGCCGTCGTGGATGCTGCTCCTGACGGTTACACGCTGTGTTGGAACAATAACAGCATCTTCATCAGCGACGTGATGGGCCGTACCAACTTCGACGCCGTCAACGACGTGGAGACGGTGTGCATCCCTGCTGAAAAACACGGCACCTGGATCGCCATCAGAAAGGAGATGGCCGATGAAGCGAAGATCGGTACACTTGACGACCTGCGGGAGTACAGCCGCAGGCACCCGGGAGAACTCGTTGCCGCCGACAGTCCCGGAGCAGTGGCTCATGCCGAAGTGCTTGAGCTGATCGAGGCCGGATTCGACATCACCCCGGCGGCCGTGGGCGACATGAATAAGCGTCTTACTAACCTACTCGGCGGCAATATCGATATTTTCCTCGGCGCTTACTCGGTGATCGAGCAGTACGTTAAGCGTGGCGACGTCGTCTGCCTCGCTTCGATGGGTAATGAGCGCAGTAAATATACGCCCAACATACCCTGCACCGCTGAGCTCGGATATCCCAACACTGACGCCGTTGTTTTCTACACCGTTACGGCTCCTAAGGGTACGCCAAAGGATATCCTCGACAAACTGTCCGCCGCCTGCAAACAGGCGGTGGCTGACCCTGAGTACGCTGAAGCGCTGTCTAAGAACATGATCGACGTAATCTATTTCGATCTCGAAAGTTCACGGAAATACGTTGCCGATTATAAGCGAAAACTTATTGACATCGGTATGGCCTCCAAGTAGCGGTACGTACATACAGACAATAGGAGCGCGGAAATCGATTCTCCGCGCTCCCTTTTGTTCTGCGAAACGTTTTTTCGCGAGCACGCTGGCCCGATCGCCACGACCTTTGACCGCGGTTCACGGTTGCGCAAAGCGGCGCGGCGGGGTATATTCTCCATACGGAGCGGCTGTGTTAAAATAGAACCGTTTTTGAGGGTATGATGCGGACGCGAAAAAATTTACGGAGTTGGTTCGGAGCATGAACACTTCAGTCAAAAATCTTCTCGAGGGCGTGAGAGACGGCTCGGTGAGCGTGGACGAGGCGCTGCTGACGCTCAAGCAGGCGCCTTTTGAGGACATCGGTTTCGCCAAGGTCGATCTGCACAGAAGCGTGCGCAAGGGAGCGTCGGAGGTCGTTTACGGCGCGGGGAAGACGCCGGAACAGATCGCCGGCATCCTGTCGGCGATGGCGTCTCACGGCCAGAAGAACGTTCTGATCACGCGGCTTTCGCCCGAGGCGGCGAAAGCCGTCGCCGCGCGGTTTGAGATCGAGTACTACCCCGAGGCGCGGCTGGCGGTGGCGGGCGCGTTCCCCGAGCCGGACGGCATCGGCCGCGTCGTGATCGCCACGGGCGGCACAAGCGACATTCCCGTGGCGGAGGAGGCTGCGCTGACGGCGCAGATGTTCGGCAACGAGGTGACGCGGCTGTACGACGTGGGCGTGGCGGGGCTGCACCGCACGCTCGCGCACCTTGACGACATCATGGGCGCCTCGGTGATCGTCGCCGTGGCGGGCATGGAGGGCGCTCTTGCCAGCGTGGTCGGCGGGCTGGCCGACTGCCCCGTGATCGCCGTGCCGACGAGCGTGGGCTACGGCGCGTCGTTCCGAGGGCTTTCGGCGCTGCTGTCGATGCTCAACTCCTGCGCGAGCGGCGTGACGGTCGTGAACATCGACAACGGCTTCGGCGCGGGCTATTTCGCCAGCATGGTCAACCACATGGAGGCAAAAGGCCGCTGAGCGCGCGGCGAAAGCGTATTTGACCGGCGGAACGGGACATGTTCCGCGCGGAACAGAAAGGAGCAAGGCCGTGATCTCTCCCGAACTGAACGAAAAACTGGAACGCCTGCGGGCGTATCTGCGCGGGCTCGGAAGCGTCGCCGTCGCCTTTTCGGGCGGCGTGGACAGCACGTTTCTGCTCAAGGTCGCGCACGACGTTCTGGGCGACAGGTGCGTGGCCGTGACGGCGAAATCATGTTCGTTCCCCGAGCGCGAGCTGAACGAGGCCAAAGCGTTCTGCGCCCGCGAAGGGGCGCGGCACGTCGTCTGCGAGTCCGAGGAACTGGACATCGACGGCTTCCGCGACAACCCGAAGAACCGCTGTTACCTGTGCAAGCGCGAGCTCTTCACGAAGATGAAGCGCGTCGCCGCCGAGAACGGGTGCGCCTTTATCGTCGAGGGGTCGAACATGGACGACAACGGCGACTACCGCCCCGGTCTGACGGCGATCGCCGAACTGGGCGTGAAAAGTCCCCTTCGCGCGGCCAGCCTGTACAAGGCGGAAATCCGCGAGCTTTCAAAGGAGATGGGGCTGCCGACGTGGGACAAGCCGTCGTTCGCGTGTCTGGCGTCGCGTTTCGTCTACGGCGAGAGGATCAGCGAGGAGAAACTGCGCATGGTAGACCGCGCCGAACAGCTTCTGATCGACCTCGGCGCGCGCCAGGTGCGCGTGCGCATTCACGGCACGATGGCGAGGATCGAGGTGTTGCCGGAACAGTTCGACCTCGTCGTTCGCAACCGCGAGCGCGTCGTCGCCGAGTGCCGCGCGGCGGGCTTCAGCTACGTGACGCTCGACCTGCAGGGCTATCGCACGGGGAGCATGAACGAGACGCTCGGCAAAAGTTCTTCCCGTTAAAGGTTATCTGAAAAGGACGCCGGCCGCTGCGAAAGGCCGTGGGCGAGAAAAGCATATCTTGACGGCCGCGCCCGCGGAAGTTCTTTCCGTCCGCGCGGCGCGTCAGGGTTGCGGGCGGTGCGTTCCGGTGTCCGGACGTCCTTTGTAAATTCCCGCGAGGACGAAAGGCGCCGCGCTCCGGCGAGCGAGGCTTCGAAACGGAACGGGGCGTCGTTTTGGAACTTTTTGACCGGCGGCGTCGCGAAGTTTCCCGCGCGAACGGGAGAGCGGAGCGGGCAAGGACGCCCGCGCTTTGCGGGCCGTCGGGCGGACGACGCGCGTGGAGGCGCACAATGCGTTACATCATCGGGATGCTTCTGGCCGGATTTGCCCTCGCGTTCGCTCTGGGGCTGAAAAGGGGCTTCAGCGCGCGCGAACTGGGAGGCATGGCCTTGAAAGGCGCGCGCGAGGCGCTGACATTGGGGCGGATTCTGCTGACGATCGGCGTCCTCACGGCGATCTGGCGGCTGTCGGGCACGATCGTGCTCTGTGTGCGGTACGGCATCGCGGCGATCACGCCGTCCCTGTTCCTGCTCGTGACGTTCGCCGTCACGTGCGGACTCAGCTACGCGCTGGGCACGTCGTTCGGCGTGGCGGGCACGGCGGGCGTGGTGTTTATCACGCTGGCTCGCGGCGGCGGCGTGAACACGGCCGTGACAGCTGGGGTGATTCTGTCGGGGATTTTCTTCGGCGACCGTGGCTCGCCCGTGTCCTCGTCGGCGCTGATGGTGTCGCAGGTGACGAAGACCGATCTGTACGGCAACGTGCGGCGCATGCTGAAAACGGGCTTCGTGCCTTTGCTCGCGACGACGGCCGTCTACGCCGTCCTGTCGGCGAAAAACCCTCTCGGCGCTCTTGATCCCGCGGCGGTCGCGGGATTCGCGGGTCGTTTTTCCCCTTCGCCGTGGGCGCTCGCGCCCGTGGTCGTGATCCTCTGTCTGCCGCCGCTCGGCGTGCGCGTATCGCGTACTCTTGCCGCGAGCATCGTCACGGGGGCGCTTGTCGCCCGCGCGCTTCAGGGCTTTTCGTGGGGCGAGATCGCGCGCGCGTGCGTCCTCGGCTACAGATCGGACGGGGGCGGCATGGCCTCGATCCTCGACGGCGGCGGCGCCGTCTCGATGCTGAGCGTGGTCGCCATCGTCGTGATCTCCTGCGCCTACGCGGGCATCCTCGACGGAACGAGAATGCTCGACCCGCTTCATCGCCGCATCGAAGCCCTGTGCGCGCGGTTGGGGCTCTTTCCCGTGATGATGCTGGTGTGTCTCGTTTCGTCGTCCGTGTTCTGCAATCAGGTGGTGTCGATCGTGACGAGCAACGCTTTTCTGGGACGCGCCTACGAACGGGCGGGCAAAAGCCGCGAGGACCTCGCCGCCGACATCGAAAACTCCGCCATTCTGCTGCCGGCGCTGATCCCGTGGTGCATTTTAAGCGGTGTGCCGCTGGCGATCCTTGGCGAGACCTACGCGGCGATGCCGTATGCCGTCTACGTCTACGCTGTGCCGCTTTTCACGCTGATCGGCCACGCGTTTTTCGACCGCCGCAAGGCGTGAGACTTTGACTGGAGCCCGCTCCAACGGCGTATACTTAATGGGCGTCTAAAACGTTTCAAAGGGGGAATCAAACATGACGCCGAGAAAACTGGGCTTCGGGCTGATGCGCCTTCCGCTGACCGATCCGGACGATCAGGGCAGTATCGACATGCCGCAGTTCACGAAGATGGTGGACACGTTCCTCGAGAGGGGGTTCACCTACTTCGACACGGCCTATATGTACCACGATTTCAAAAGCGAGATCGCGACGCGCGAGGCGCTCGTGAAACGTTACCCGCGCGACGGGTTCACGCTGACGAGCAAGATGCCGCTGGCGCTGATGAACTCGGGCGACGAGCAGGAGAAAATCTTCGCTGAACAGCTTGAAAAGTGCGGCGTGGACTATTTCGACTATTACTGGCTCCACGCCATGACGCAGACGAACTGGGAAAAGGCGAAAAAGTGGAACAGTTTCGATTTCATCGCGCGCAGGAAGGCCGAGGGCAAGGTTCGCCACATCGGTTTCTCGTACCACGACAGCGCCGATCTGCTCGACGAGATTCTCACCGCGCACCCCGAGACGGAGTACGTGCAGCTTCAGCTCAACTACCTCGACTGGGAGAACGAAAGCATCCAGTCGCGCAAGTGTTACGAAGTCTGCGTCGCGCACGGCAAGCCCGTCGTCGTCATGGAACCGCTCAAGGGCGGGACGCTGGTGAACGTGCCCGAAAAGGCCGCGAAACTCCTGAAAGAGGCCCGTCCCGACCTCTCTGTCGCGTCGTGGGGCGTGCGTTTCGCCGCAAGCTGCGAGAACGTCTTCGTCGTGCTGTCTGGCATGAGCAGTTTTGAACAGCTCGACGACAACACGGCCTATATGCGCGACTTCAAGCCGCTTGACGCGGCGGAGCGCGCCGCGCTCGACAGGGTCGTCGGCATGATCGGCGAGTCCATCGCCATACCCTGCACTGCCTGCCATTACTGCACGAAGGGATGTCCCAAAAACATTCCGATTCCCGACTACTTTTCGCTGTACAACAACCACAAGCTGGCGACGATGAAAGGCTTTTCCACGCAGAAATTCTACTACGACAACCGCTACACGAAGTTCGGCAAAGCTTCCGACTGCGTCGGCTGCCGTCAGTGCGAGCGCGTCTGCCCGCAGCACATCGGCATCACGGGCTGGCTGAAGGAAGTCGCTGCGACGTTCGAGAACTGAAAGCGCACTCAAAAAGAGCGAACACATCCGCGCGGTTTTCCGCGACGGCGCGGGACGTAAAGGGGAGTTCACGGAACGCCCTCTTTGGGATAAAATAGGACGTGAGCGCGCGAGAGACGTCCGTCCGCGCGCCGCGAAAGGGGAGTGAGTCACATGCTGACACTTGAACGCGCCAAAGAGCTGAACGCGACGATGGTCACCGAGCCGCACCTGATCGTTCATTCCATCAACGTGATGGCCGCGATGGGGGCGATGGCCCGTCATTTCGGCGAGGACGAGGAACACTGGAAGGCCGTGGGGTACCTGCACGACTTCGACTACGAAAAATATCCCGAAGAGCACCTTCTGCACACCGCGGAGCCGCTGAGAGAGGCGGGGGTGGACGAAGCCGACATTCGCGCCATCCTCAGCCACGGCTGGGGTCTCTGCAACGACGTGAAACCCGAGACGAACATGGAAAAGAGTCTCTACACCGTCGACGAGCTCACGGGCATCGTCGAAGCCTGCGCGCGCATGAGGCCGAAGGGCATCACCGACCTCGAGGTGAAGAGCTTCATGAAGAAGTTCAAGGACAAGGCCTTTGCCCGCAAGTGCAACCGCGATCTGATCAAACAGGGATGCGCCATGCTCGGCATGGAAGTGAAGGACGTGGCCGCTATCGTCATCGAAGGCATGAAACCCTACGCCGCCGAGATCGGTCTGCTCGGCACGGAGGCGCAGGCCTGACGGCGAGGAAAAGAAAAACGTCCGTCCGCGCCCGACCGTGCGAACGGCTCAGAAAAAATCGAAGACAGCGGCGTACAAAAAACGGCCCGCCGGAGAACATTTCCGGCGGGCCGCGTCATTTCCGGCGGCAGGGATCGCGGCGGCGCGGAGAGAGAAAGCGCAATCCGCCGGAGCGCGGCGTAACGGGACCTTTTCTTTTTGAGGCATCATGAATCGTCAAAGTTTGCTTTTTCACATGCTTCTGCGAACGATTTCCAGGGAAAAATCGGGATCGGCGTTGATCGGAGCAGCTTGAAGCTCTCGTTGGAATATATCGATTTTCAGCCTATGTCGTCAATATGAAACGTGGTAGAGGCTTAAATGATGTAAAACCCTTTGTTCTCATATTTAATGGAAACGTTGTATTTAATTAAATGAAACGTCCATGCCGTTGGCGGTTTGCCGGTCTGCCGGGGGAATCCGTCACGGTGCTTGCTCCGCTCTCCTGAAGTTCCTGTCAAGTCATTGCAATCATATCGTCCTCTTTTAATTTAAGTATATTTCTCCGGCCGTTTTCCACAGACAGCTCGCTGCCGTATGGCGACGGCGCGATCAATCATAGCGCGCTCTCGAACGGACAAACGCGCGAAACTCAAAGCGTTGTCCTTTCTTGTGATGGTATCCGCAACGCGCGTGCGGCAAACCTTTCAGACGCGGTTTTTGAGGCCGATCTCTTTTGCGCGTGCGCGCGCCTTGTCGCGGCGCGGAACGGGTTTTAGTTTACTTCGATCGTTATAATAATATTTCAGTTTTTTATTCTTTTTTTGTGCCCTGCGGCTCGTGATTTTATTTTCAGCGGGGAAACTTTCACGGCGTTTCACGTCACATCTCCAACGGGCGATAACGACCGGAAAGGATCGTCCGCGGCTCTCGGCAAGACACGTGCCGACTGTTCGCGCGCGGCCTCGCCCGTGGTAGAATGGACGCGCGACGACACAGCGAAAGGAGAGTGGCGGCATGCCGCTGATACTCATACCCACGCCCATAGGCAACATGGGCGACATCACTCTGCGCGCGCTCGAGGAACTGAAAAACGCCGATCTGATCGCCTGCGAGGACACGCGCCACAGCGGACTGCTGTTGAAACGCTACGGCATCGGGCGTCCGCTGTTGAGCTACCAGAAGTTCAACGAGCGGTCGCGCGCGGACGAGATTCTCGCGCGCCTCGCCAAGGGCGAGCGCGTGGCGGTGATCAGCGACGCGGGCACGCCCGGCATGTCCGATCCCGGGGAGATCGTCCTGAAAGCCGCCCTCGACGCGGGATACCCCGTCGACGTGCTGCCGGGGCCGACGGCGTTCGTTCCCGCCGTGCTGTTGTCCGGTCTCGCTCCTCAGCCGTTCACGTTTTACGGCTTTCTGCCCGACGCGAGGGGCGAACGTGTTTCGGCGCTGGAACGGCTGGTGCGCCACCCGTTCACGCTTGTGTTCTATCTGTCGCCGCACAAGGCGGCCGCGCACGCGCGCGATGTTTTGGACGCGTTCGGCGACAGGTTGTGCGCGCTCGTGCGCGAGATCAGCAAGGTGTACCAGGAAGCGCGGCGCGGCGCTTTGTCCGAGGTGCTGAAAACGCTCGACGACGGTGTGAAAGGCGAACTGACGCTGGTGGTCGAAGGCGCGCGCGAGGCGGAAACGCCGCCCGACGACGCATGGCAGACCGAAGCCCTGAAGAGGCGGGAAGCGGGCGAGCCTGTGAAAAAAATCGCCGAAGAACTGGCGGCCCTGTACGCCGCGCCGAAAAACAAGATTAAGTCGTGGTTACTGGAACAGCCAAAACGGTGAGCGAAAACAGTCTAGCGTGGAAGTCGTTCGCTCGTTACTGCTCTCAAGAGCGTCGGCGCTTGCTGCCGGAAGTAGAGGATTGTTCTCGTCGTATTCAAGGAACATAAAAAAAGGCGGCATGATGTCCATGCCGCCTTTTTT
>CAZFNC010000036.1:12637-16498 GCA_964520485.1 uncultured Synergistaceae bacterium
GAACCTTGATTTTTGAACTTATGGTGTAAATTCTGATGGTAGTCAATCACCAGAACGAAGTTATTATACAGCAGGAAAGGAGCGCTGTCAAGATGGCAAAGAAAGAATTCGGCGAATATTATATCGGTCTGGACATGGGAACCAATTCTGTCGGCTGGGCTGTGACCGATGAAACCTACCATGTGCAAAAGCTGAACGGCAAGGCTCTGTGGGGAGTGAGGCTGTTTGACGAGGCCCAAACAGCCGCTGGTGCCAGAGTGAACAGGGCGGCTCGTCGGCGGATCGCCCGGCAGAGCTGGCGTTTGAGCCTGTTGCAGGAACTGTTGGCTCCCGAGATCGGCAAGGTAGATCCCGGTTTTTACCAAAGGCTGAAAGAGAGCAACCTGCATGTTGAAGACAAAAGCGCGGACAACAGGGTAAAATACAGCCTTTTCACGAAGGACTTCATGAGCGACAGCGAATATTATCGCAAATACCCCACCATCTATCACCTACGCAAAGCCATGCTGGACGACGTTCCCGAGGCGTTTGACGTGAGGCTGCTCTATCTTGTGTTGTCCCACTTTTTCAAGCACAGGGGACATTTCCTCTTTGAGGGGCTGGACGCGAGCGGCGTGAGGAACTTTGACGCCCTTTACGGGGAACTGGAGCAGCACATCCAAGAGAATCTGGAGGATATGGAGGACTGGCACTGTACCGATCTCGACAGTTTCCGTTCCGTAATAACCTCCGCCGCGATCGGCATTGCCGAGAAAAAGAAGCGGTTGAAGGACATCTTTCGTCCCGCCGGCAAGCAGAGTTCGGCCATGGCAGCTTTCCTCAGCGGCGGCAAGGGCAAACTGGCGGAACTCTTTGCTGACGAAGAACTGAAGGACGCCGAGAAGTCGGAGTTCAGCTTTAAAGATGACTTTGAAGAACTTGAAGGAACGTTGGAGGCGCTCCTGGGCGAGGATTTCGAACTGGTGCTCAGACTGAAGGCCGTCTACGACTGGGGCCTGCTCAACGATATCCTGCACGGCGAGACCTACTTGTCATGTGCCAAGGTAAAAGTTTATGACGAACACCGCAGAGATCTGACGATTTTGAAAGAGTATTGCCGCGGGAACAGGCCGCTTTACCGCCGCATCTTCGGCCCCGACGATGCGGACAACTACAGTCATTATACGGGGTCTTGCCTGGACAAACGGGGCCGTAAGGTCGCCTTGGATAAGAGGTGCGATCAGGCCGCTTTCTGCGGATTTTTGAAAAAAGCGTTGAAAGACGTGATGGGACAGGCCAAGTCTGCGGAACAGGGGGGAACGGAGTTTCAGCAGTTGCTGTACCGCGTCGGCATCGAACGCGCTTTTCCCAAGCAGACCATGAAGAGCAACGGCATCATTCCCATGCAGGTCAATAAGGCGGAACTGGAAAAAATCCTGGCGAACGCTCAAAAGCACATGCCTTTCCTGGCGGTCGCGGACGCCACAGGCCTGACCATGGCCGAGAAGTTTGTGCAGATCCTCTGTTTCCGCATTCCCTACTATGTGGGGCCTCTGGCGGGGACGGAGATGTCCAAGGCGAAAAAACGCTGCTGGGTGGTGCGCACAAAGGAGAAAGTCTATCCGTGGAATTTCGACAGAGTGGTGGACAAAGAAAAGAGCGCCGAAAAGTTCATCACCAACATGACCAGCAAGTGCACCTATTTGCCGGGCGAGGACGTTTTGCCCAAGTACTCCCTGCTCTACGCGGAGTTCATGGCTCGCAACGAGCTGAACAACCTCCGCTACAAGGGTGAAAAACTTGATATCGGTGTCATCAACGCCATTTACGACAACCTTTTGCTGAAAGGCAGGGGCAAGCTGACCAAGAAGAAGATAGCCGACTTTCTGCGCGGCGAGAGCATCATCCCCGGCGCCAGGGCCGAAGCGCTCACCGGCGTGGACAACCCCTTGCAGGCGAACTTGCAAGCTTATAAGGACTTCAGCGGAATTTTCGGTTCCGACTTTGTCAGGAACACGAACAATAAAAAGATGCTGGAGGACATGATCCTTTGGATCACCCTTTTCAGCGAAGAAAAGCAGATGCTGCGGCGGCAGATCGAGAAGAACTATCCCGACGTGCCGGAACTGACGCGGGATGCATTGAACAGAATTTGCAAGCTGAAGTACCGAGGCTGGGGCAGACTTTCTAAGACCCTGCTGGACAGCGAAAAAATCTCGTACCGTGACGCCGAGACGGGCGAGCCGATGCCCTTGATCGCCGCCTTCAGAACGTATAATTTCAATCTGATGCAGTTCCTTGCTGACGAGAGAGTAAACGAAGACATTGCCCGCGTGAACGGCGAGGGCAGGGACACGACCGGGAAAGTGAGCTATGAACATGTGGACGAACTCTACCTGTCGCCGGCGGTGAAGCGGAGCACGTGGCAGGCCATACTGATAGTGAAAGAGATCGAGAAGATCATGGGACACCAGCCGAAGCGCATCTTTGTCGAAGTGACGAGAAAGGACGCTGAAATCAAGAAGAGAACAGTGAGCCGCAAGGCGGTCCTGAACAAGCTGTACGAAAGCTGTAAAAAGGAAGAGCCCGAGCTTTACGACGCACTGCAGAAGGAGACTGACGACAGCCTGCGCGGCAGGAAACTCTATTTGTACTATACCCAGCTGGGCCGTTGCATGTACAGCGGAGAGAAGATCGACATCAACTCTCTCTACAGCAAACAGAGCGGCGTAGACATCTACGACAGAGACCACATCTATCCTCGTTCCAGAACCAAGGACGACAGCCTAGACAACCTAGTGCTCGTGAAATACATCTACAACAGGGAAAAGAGCGATAGTTATCCTTTGACTGCCGACACCCAGTCAAAAATGAAAAACTTTTGGCAGCTCTTATTGTCCAAGAAGCTCATTAGCCAGGAAAAGTTTAATCGTTTGGTGCGGACCACTCAGCTAAGCGACGAAGAGCTGGCCCAGTTCATCAAGAGGCAGATCGTGGAGACAAGCCAGTCAACAAAGGCCGCCGCCGAACTTCTGCAGTTGGAGTGCCCAAAGAGCGAGATCGTCTATTCCAAGGCCACAAATGTGTCCAAATTTAGGTACATGTTCGACATGCTCAAGTGCCGCGACGTGAACGACTACCACCACGCCAAGGACGCCTACCTGAACATCGTCGTGGGCAATAGCTTCCACGTGAAGTTTACTAAAGATGCGTTGAAGTTCATTAGAAGTCAGCACGGCGACAGGGGTTACACTTTAAATACGGAGGAGTTTTTTGCCCGCGACATCGTTCGCGGAGACGAGACGGCGTGGAAAGCGGGCAAGGACGGCTCCATGGCTGTGGTCAAGCAGACCATGCGCAAAAACAACGTTCTCTTTACACGTATGCCTCTGACGGGCAAGGGCCAGCTGTATGACATCCAGTTGATGAAGAAAGGGAAGGGGCAGATCCCCGTCAAGGCGGGCAGAGACATCGCCAAATACGGTGGCTACAATAAGGCCTCTACAGCTTACTTTATGCTGGTCAAGTCGGCGGACAAGAAAGGCAGGGAACTGCGCACCATAGAAACCGTGCCGATCTATCTGGCTCAAAAGATAGAAGAAAGCGAGACCACGAGAACGGCTTTTCTGACCGGCGGCGTCGAAAACGGCGGGTGCGGCTTGATCAGGCCGGTTGTGTTGATCTCTAAGATACGTATCAATTCACTTGTAGCCATTGACGGGTGTTTCATGCACATCACAGGGAAAACAGGGAATAGAATTACCGGAACGATGGCAAGTCAATTGGTGTTGGAAAATGATTGGTATAAGTATGTACGAACAGTCCGCGATTTTTTAGATGGAAAGTCTAACAAAGAGAAGCCCAGCTCGAAACAGAACATAG
>CAZFNC010000037.1:0-16427 GCA_964520485.1 uncultured Synergistaceae bacterium
GCCGTGTTCGGCCTGTCGGGATCGGGCAAGTCCACGATCACGCACGCCAAGCACGACGGCAAATACGACATTATGGTTCTACACGACGACGCGTTCGTCGTCAACGTCAAGGACAAGTACGCTATCGCCATGGAGCCGACCTACTTTGACAAGCTCCAGGACTACCCGATCGGTTGCGACGCGAACAAGTACCTGCTCACCGTTCAGAACTGCGGCGTCACGGAGGACGCCGACGGCAAACTGCTGGCCGTCACCGAGGACGTGAGATGCGGCAACGGACGTTCCATCAAGTCGCGGCTGTGGTCGAGCAACCGCGTCGACCGCATCGATGAGCCGCTCAATGCCATTTGCTGGCTGATGAAGGACCCCACGCTGCCCCCCATGCTCAAGCTGACGGGCGCCTCTCTGGCCTCCGTGATGGGCGCGACGCTCGCGACCAAGCGCACCACAGCCGAGCAGCTGGCCAAGGGTGTCGATCCCAACGCGTTGGTCATCGAGAGCTACGCCAACCCGTTCCGTACCTACCCGCTTGCGATGGACTACGAGAGGTTCAAGAAACTCATCGAGGACGGCGTGAGCTGCTATATCCTCAACACCGGCGAGTTCATGGGCAAGAAGGTGACAAAGGAGAACACCTTTGCCGCGCTCGAGGCCGTTGTGGACGGCACGGCGCAGTTCAAGCCGTTCGGCGAGATTCCCGGCATCGAGTACCTTCCCATTGAGGGCTTCAACGTCGACATTTCCGATCCGGTCTATGCGGACGCGCTTGCAAAGCGCATGGCCGACCGCCTCGAGTTCGTGACCTCGCGCGAGACGTTCAACGGCGGAGTGGACAAGCTGCCCGCCGACGCCGTGGATGCCATCAAGGCTGTCATCGCCGCGCTTAAGTAACGTACATCGAAAAAACTCATGAAGCCGCTCCCCGAATGGGGAACGGCTTTTTTCGTGTGCGCTGCCCTGCTCTCGCGTTTCTCGGGGAAATCGTGTACAATAAGTGCGGACGGCGGCGCGAAAGTGAGTGGTGTCGCGGGGAGGGAGATGACAGAAATGAAAGATGGAGTGAAAGACATCCCGTCGGCGGGGCTTCGAGAAACCGTGTTTCCCGTTTCGCTCGGTCTGTGCGCAGAAAACGGAAACGCGAGGGGGAATCGCTCATGGCCGACGTGATCCTCCGAGCCTTTTCGTTCCTTCTGGCGATGGTCGCCGGATGGGCGTCGCGAGCGTGCGGGGTGATTGATGAACGCGGAAGCCTGACGCTCAAGCAGGTCATCTTATGCGTCACCCTTCCGGCGGCCATCGTCAACAACTTTTCGCATGTGCCGCAACTTGACGCGAGCCTGCTGTCGATCTCTCTCCTTGCCGTTGTGGTCATTTTGCTGATGATCGTCGTCGCGATGTTCCTGACGCGGGGGAAGTCGAACGCCGAAAAGACGCTGTACCTGTTCAGCCTGCAGGGATACAACATCGGCACGTTCTGTCTGCCGTTCGTTCAGGGTTTTCTGCCGCCATTGTGCGGCGTGGCGGCGTGCGTGTTTGAAATCGGCAACAACTTTATGTGCACCGGCGGCAGTTACGCGATCGCGCGCGCGTGGCTCGACGGGAAAAGGACGGGGCTGCGCTCGATATTGACGCGGCTTCTGGGCGCCCCGACAATCCTCGCGTGCCTGTTGATGCTCGCGCTCAGTCTCGCAGGACTGCACCTTCCGAAAGGCGTTCTGACGCTGATCCGACCGATGGTGGATGCCAACGCCTTTCTCGCCATGTTCTATCTGGGCGTGGTGTTCCGCCTTGAGTTGAAGCCGGAATATCTGAGCGAAATCGCGCGTCTCGTGCTCCTGCGGCAGGTGTCCGCTTTTCTTTTCGCCGCCGCGGTGTATCTCGTTCTGCCGTATTCTTCGGACGTGAAAAAGGCGCTGACGCTCATATTTTTCTCGCCGATGAGCGCTATCGCTCCCGCGTGGACGCAGGCGTGCGGCGGCGACGCGGGCAAGGCGGGCGCGGCAAACGGCGTCTCCATCGTCTTCAGCCTCGCGGAAATGACGGCGATTTTGGCGTGGTTCAACTTTTAACCGCGCGTATGGCCGCGCAGCGCGAGGCGGGTAGGCGCGGTTGGGGAAGAAACGCGCGGACGGGGCCAAGGAGAAAAGTTGGAATATCGGTTTTGAGCGCGGCGCGTCCATGCGCGCCGCGCTTTTTCCGCGGACGAAAAGAAAAAGGGAGACGGATCGCTCCGGCTCCCTTAAGTGTGCGTCCGCAAACGCACACCCCAATTATTTAATCCAGTTTACCCCGACTGTTCGGATTTTTCAAGTCCTTGATGAAATAATTTTTCAGCGCCTCCATCCTCACGGAGAGGTCGGGGCGAATGGCGACTGCGGCCACGTTCGCGTTGACGGAGGCTCTGAAGTTATCTGTCAGCCGCTCAAATTCGCGGACGAAAGCCTCGAGTTCGGGTTTTGCCACGTGCAACAGCTTCAGAAAATATCCCATCAGGAGCACGTAATCCCCGATGCTGTCAAAATTGACGCCGGTCAGTTCCAGTTCCAGCGTCAGACACTGCTTCATCGCCTTGTTTGGGTCGAAGTTACGGAATCTTGCGTCAAATATGACGGCGTTGTGGGCGATAGCGTTGCGCAGATCTTTCAGCAGGTAGACGTATTTGCAGATCAGAAGGCGTTCCGTGTCGCAGGAAACGTTCAGGCCGAGCCGCCTGGAGATGTCGTCGCGCACACTGTACGTCAGGCACTGAAGAAGATGACCGAAATCCCCCATCGTCATGATCTCAAAGAACGCCCAGATGGGCACGTCGGCGCACCCTTTGTTGTAGAAGTGTGTGACGATGGGATTGCCCTTGCGGTAAGCGTAGGCGAGGTTCGAGCGGATGGACTTCAGCAGGTTCAGCTTGTTCGTCTGGAGAGTGCGCTTCTGAGCCGCCGTGGAGCCTGGCGGGGCGTTGTTGTAGCCGCAGACGGCCCTGTCCATCATGTCGGCGATCTTTTCCGAGCGGACGGTCTCCAGGATCCGTTCCAGCGAGATGTTCCTGACGGCCGTCTCGATGAACATGATGCTCCTGTAAAACAGCGCTTTGAGCTCAAGATCGTAATGGATCGTCGCTTCAACCTCGTCATAGCTTGTGAAAGGAAGCCGCGTCTGTGAGTTTCCGAAAAAACGGTACCCCTTGTAGCCGTGATAATATCCCGTATGCAGCAGTTGACGTTTCTGCTTCGCCCCTGAAATCTGGATTCCGCTGTCTCGAAGATGGCGCATCAACCCGTCCGTCGACTGGTAACTCATTGTGATCAACTCCGTTGTGCGAAAGGCCCGTGACGGGCGCTTTTAAGCGGGAAACGCCTCGTTGAAACGGCGGATTTTCCACGAGGTGGTGCAGAACTGCGGTTCCCGCGGATCGTGCGTTTTATTCAAGACGGCGCCGACGGCCGCTTTACGACCGATAGTTTCGGATGCCTTTTTGCCGTGACCGCGACGCCATGATCGCGGCAGAAACCGGAACTTCGGATCGATCTCAAACGGCAACCGAGGGTTTCGATTTTTTTTGGAGCAAGGTCAGCCGCATTTTGCCTTCGCGCCAAACGATACGTCCGCCGCGTTTCACGCGTCGTCCACACGGGAAAGAACCGAGCGGCAGCTTGTATTCATCGCCTCTCGTGTTCTCAAAGAAATTCGCTTTTGGTATGCGCCTATCCGCGCGTTTGCCGTCGCCGGACAGCCGTCTTTTGAGATCGCCGGCACGAGTCACGTTCGGAAAGGGCGATCGGGCCGGCGACGATCGCTTTTGTCGTGAAGTTTCTCCCAGGCAGACTTCGATCGTCTGACCGCAAGTGTCTTCGGCGATCTCACACTCTCATGATTATATCACACGGAAAGCGTCGGAGCCGCGGCAGGGCGGCCTTTTCACTGCCCTGCCGCATGCGCGTTTTCTAGGACGCGTTTTAAAGCGGGAACGCGCGAACTAGCTCAGAAGTGTCTTTTGTTCCGTTTTCCCTCCGCGAGGTATCGTGGGAAAAACGACACTTTGCGAAACGGGAAAGAGAGTGTAACGCAGCGCTCGGGGCAAAGCCGCCGGAAATGTTGTCAGATGTGAAAGTTGCTCGAACTTTCCCTCGCGCGGTAAGGCGGACAAAGGACGCAGCTTTTTTCCGCTGGAAAGTTCATGCCGTCAGGCGGCCCGTATCGCCAGGGCGCTCCGCGGCATGAACTTTTTTTCTTGTTTTTAGAGGAAGGTTTCGTTTTCCCCGCGCTCAGTTCATGAACTTCGCGTAGACGCCCGCTTCGTTCAAGGCGTTGTAGAGCGCGTTGCGAAGGATGGACATTTTCCTGTACACGGGCGCCAGTTCAGGGATGGGCTGGAAGACCTGAGGCGAGGAAGTCACGAATTCCAGGGCGTCGGTATGGTTGGCGAAGATGCCAAGCGTGACGGCGGCGTTGATGAACGCGCCCAGCGCCGTCGCCTCGGCGTTGGAACTGCGCAGCACGATAGCCTGGCAGGCGTCTGCCTGGATTCGACAGAAGAGGTCGCTCCTGACCATGCCGCCCGCCACGCTTACTCTGTCGATGCCGCCGATCATGCCCCGCATCAGCGTCAGGTTCTCGGCGATCTCCATGGCGATGCCTTCCATGATGGCCCGCGTCATGTCGTTGCGGGTCGTGCCCAGGCCGAGGTTGAAGAAGATGCCCTTTGCCATGGGGTTCCAATAGGGAGCGGCGCTCCCTTCAAAGTGGGGGAGCATCATGACGCCGTGACTGCCTACGGGCGCCTGTTCGGCCCGTTCGGTCATCGCGTTGTAGGGCTTGGGGTTATCGGCCAGTTCGGGGAAGAACTGTTCCTTAAACCAGCGGAAGATGGCGCCGGTGTTGAAGATGGACGTCTCGGCCATGTACTTGCCCGCGACGGCGGACGCCTGGCAGAGCACGCGGCAGTCTTTCTCAAAGACGGGCGTGTCGGAGAAGGAGAGGACGAAGGAACCCGTGCCCGTATTGGCCTCGGCGACGCCGGGATGGGTGATGCCCAGCGCGATGGCGGCGTTCTGCTGGTCGCCGCCTGAGACGATCACCGGCGTACCCTCTGGCAGGCCGCAGACGGCGGCGAAGTCCTTCGAGAGGCCGCCCGCCACGCTTCCGGGAGGAACGAGATCGCAAAGCTGGTTCTCGGCAATGCCAGCCAGCTTGAGCAGATCGGGATCCCATTTGAACTCCTTCAGATCCATCAGCATTGTGCGGCTGGCCTGCGTCCAGTCGGTGACGTACTTGCCCGTGAGCTTATATGTCACGTAGTCCTGCACGCCGATGAACTTGTCGGCGGCGCCCCAGAGTTCAGGGGAATTCTCCCTCAGCCAGATGATCTTGTTGAGGACGAAAAACGGGTTCACGCGCAGCCCTGTCTTTTTGTAAAAGACGGGCATGCCGTATTCCTCGATCAGCCTGTCGCAGATGGGAATGGTGCGCTTGTCCTGCCACATGATGGCGTTGCAGAGAGGCCGTCCGTCTCTGCCCATGGGGATCACGGAAGCGCGCTGGGACGTGATGGAGACGGCCACCGCTTCCCCGCCGACGGAACGCAGATATTCCGCAGCCCCCGACAGCGTGACTGCGGCGGCGTTGTACCACGTTTCCGGCTCTTCCTCCACGTAGGAGGGGCGCGGAAAGATGGTATGGTACTCGGAAGACGTCTGATGCAGCGCCCGACCCTGAAAGTCAAAGACGACGGTGCGCATGCTGGAAGTGCCGATGTCTAGAGCGATAATGGTTTTCATGCTCAAACTCTCCTTTTTCAGGAAGTTCTTTAAAATAATCCCCGCCGCGAGAGGCTGGCGGCGGGGAAAGTGAAAACGAAGTGAGACGGTCGGCTACTTGACGGCGGCCGCGACCATGGCAAGGCCAGGCAGCACGTTCTGGAACAGCGCCAGGACGATGATCGCCACGAGCGCGCTCAGGCCGGAAACGGTGCCACCGATGGACCAGCACTCAATCGTCTGACGCAGAGAGAACTTGGAGAAGCGGTTGACGACCCAGAAACCTGAGTCGTTGGGGAGCGAGAGACCGATTCCGCCCGCGCAGATGGCCAGGCCGACGAGAACGGGCGAGATGGTGCCCAAGCTGGCAAGCAAGGGGGCGAAGATGGCGGATGTCGTGGTGAGGGCCACTGTCGTGGAGCCCTGCGCCGCGCGCAGGATCTGACTGATGAGCCAGGAGATCACGATCACGAGGATGGTCGCGGAAGCGCTCGTCCAGCCCTGCATGCTGGCCACAAGCATCTTACCGATGCCAGTGGCGTTGATGATGGCGCCGAAAGACCCACCGCCGCCGGTGATCAGGAAGATGATGCCGGCATCCTTGGCGGACTCGGAAATGAACTCTTCAAAGCTCTCGTCGAGGTACTTGCCCAGAGAGGCGTAGGCCACGATCGCGCCTACGAGCAGGGCGATGTTCTTGTCGCCGATGAAGCTCATCAGCTGATAGCCGAACGAGTTCTTGTCGGCGATCATTTCCTTGCCGATGGTTCCGACGAGGATCAGCAGGATGGGGAAGAGGATCAGCCAGATGCCTAGGCCGCCCGATGGTTTGTCGGCCGCTGCGGCGACGTCTTCCGTCTCGTCGATGTCATCGAAAGCGTTTGCAAAGTCTTCGGCGTACTCCTTGCGTTTGCCCAACATCTTGGCGTAGACGACGCCCGCGACGAAGACGCCGAACAGGGAGACGATAGAGCCATAGATGAAGAACGAGGCGATGTTCGCGTTCAGATTGCCCACGACTGTCAGGGGGCCGGGCGTGGGGATGACCATGGCGTGCGTCGTGATCAGGCCGACAGCCAGCGAGGTAACCAGCGTGATGAAAGGAACCTTGCCCTTGCGGGAAATCTGTTTGATCAGATTGACCAGAATAACGAAGGCCGCGTCAAAGAACACGGGAATGGAAACGATATATCCCGTCAGCGCGATGGCGAGGGGCGTGTTCTTCTTGCCGGCGACCTTGAGCATCAGCGCGGCGATCTGACTGGTGCATCCGGACTTGTGGAGCAGGTTGCCCAGCACGATGCCCCAGAGGATGATGATGCCGATGCCGCCCAGCGTGCCGCCGAAACCGTTCGCCAGCGTGGAAGCGATGGACGGAAGCGGCATGTTCGCCAGCACGCCCATGATGATACCGCCCAGCAGCAGCGACAGGAAAGGATGCATCTTGAACTTCATGATGGAGACGAGGACGAAGAGTAGCGAGACCAGGAAGACGCCGATAAGCCAGCTCAAAGATGTCGGGAACATTGTCTTTCCTCCTTGAAAAATTTTATCGCCCGACGGCGGAGTTTTCCCGCGTCGGCTTGCCGTCAGAAGTTCCGCCGTGCGCGGGACGTTCGGACGGCGTGATACCTACCTGTGGCGGAAGAACTCCATGTACTTCAGCGCCACTTCGGTGACCGACGTTTCCTCCAGTTTGGACAGCACGGAAAGGTGAGGATTCTTTTCCGACAGCATCGCGCGGATCTTGCCCACGGTGTAAACGGAAATTTCCGTGTTGACGTTGATCTTGGCAATTCCGTTTTCGATGGCCGCCTTGATGGTGTCCTCGGGAGTGCCGGAGCCGCCGTGAAGCACCAGAGGAATGCCGCACGCGGCGTTGATCTCCTTTAGGATGTCAATGCGCACGTTGGGAGTGCCCTTGTAGAGCCCGTGGACGGTACCGATGGAGACGGCCAGGGCGTCCACGCCGGTGAGAGCGATGAACTCGGCCGCCTTCGCGGGGTCGGTGTACTTCTCGCGGTCGTCCGCCGTGCCCTCGTGCGAGTGCTCGCCCGCAGCCAGCGATCCCAGTTCAGCTTCAACGGAGACGCCCTTGGCGTGGGCCGCGTCGCAGACGAGTTTGGTGTTGGCCGCGTTCTCCTCGAACGGAAGCATGGAGCCGTCGTACATCACAGAGTTGAAGCCCGCGTCGATGGCCGCCTTGATGATGTCGATTTTATCGCAGTGGTCGAGGTGCAGGCAGACCTGCATGGGGTAGACGTCAGAAAGCGCTTTGACGACGGCGACGGCGTCGGCGAGGTGCATGTTGTCAAGATACTTCTTGCCGAAAGCGACGATCACGGGAACGTCGCCCATTTGGTGGCCCGCCTCTATGATGCCGCGGATCGTCTCGTAGTTATAAGCGTTGAAGGAGCCGACGGCGAAGTGCTCGGCGTAGGCTCTGCCCAGCATCTCCTTAAAATTGCTCAGCATGGCGTCCCTCGAACGGCTAGGCCCTGACGCCCGCCAGCCAGGTCTTGAATCCGTCCTGCTCCAGCACGGCGGGATTGATGATGAAACGCGCTTTCTCGCCCTTCAGGAAAGCGGCGATGTCGGCGGCCAACAGGTAGGGCGAATTGGTGAGCGCGTCGGAAGTGGTGCCCGCCAGATGGGTTGTAAGCGTCACGTTGTCAAGTTTCAGGAAACGGCTGTTCGGGTCGATAGGCTCGGACGTGAACACATCGAGCGCGGCGCCCGCAATGCGCTTCTCTTCCAGGGCGGAGGCCAGTGCGTCCTGGTCCACAAGGCCGGCGCGGCCAGTGTTGATGAAGTACGCGGTGGGTTTCATCAAGCGGATGAGCTGGTCGTTGATCATGCCTTTGTTTTTGTCCGTCAGGCGCGCGTGGATCGAGATGAAGTCGGAACTCTTGAATAGCGTCTCCAGGTCGACCAGCTTGCATCCCGCCGCGGCGATCGCTTCGGGGTTGGCGTAGGGGTCGTAGACGATCACGTCGGCCTCGAAGCCGGAGAGCTTTTTGGCGACGAGGCGTCCGATGTTGCCGAAGCCGACAAGTCCCACGGTCTTGCCGCCCAGTTCGGGCACGTTGTCGCTGTTGGAGAACGTCTTGCGCCATTGTCCCTGCTTGATGGAGTAGAACGCGCGGGCGATGTTGCGGCACTCCGCCAGCATCATGCCGACGGCGAAGTCGGAAACCGCGTGGGCGTTCCTGCCCATGACGTTGAAGACGAGGATTCCCCTTTTTGTGGCTTCCTCAACGTTGACGTTCTCGAGACCGGCCCTGCTGACGCCGACGATGCGCAGGTCGGGCATAGCCTCCATCACCTTGGAGGAGACGGCGATGAAGAGCCCCATGAGGACGTTCGCGCCCGCGCCGTGCTCAAGGACGAGAGGATCGCAGGGCTCGATCTCGGGACCGCGCTTTTCCACCTCAAGACGGCGGTGCTGAAGCTGATCCCAGTTCGGCTCCCAGTTTCCGGCGAACTGAACGTCGCCGTAGCCCTGAAGATATTTCTTCCACGCGCCGCAAAAACCCTCGTATCCGATCATCGCGTCGCCCAACAACAACCCTTTCAATCCGGCCATATCACTTTTCCCCTTTCTGAAAATAACTTTAATTATCTTAGTGCGCTGTCAAGGCAATAAAACTACCTTTTCAAAATAAATTATAGTGAGAGTCTCAACTCATGTCAAGTCATTTCTTTGCGTGGATCAGCGCGCGAGCGATCTGTGAAAAGTTGATATCATGTTGTGTGCCATCTTGCCGGTTTCCGGCGAATAGAGGTCTGAGCGGTCTTCCGCTCCCGAAGTGCGTTTCACAGTCTTTTCAAGCCTTTCATCGCGGAGACTCCCAACTTTTCCACGAGGCAACCGTACACCTGAATGACGAAAAGCGAGTTCATTTTTCTGCATGTGCGCGGTCGGCCTCCTTTTCAAGGTATAAAAAGCGCCGACCGTTTCCGGTCGACGCTTCAAATCGCAAAATGTTCGCTTTTTATTTACCGTGCGGAGATGTCGCGCCGGTCGGGGATCATAAGAGTTCGTAAATTTTGTTTTTCAGTTCTTCCGCTTCTTGATTGTGATCCGCGCTGAACAAGACGGTTTTGTTGCTGTTCGAGCCGAGAGCGACGGCGTACCCGTTATTGACGGGATTCAATATGGTGTATCTGGGTTCGCTTCCTCCCGGAACGATGAACTGAATATGGCCCGGAAGCAAACCTCCTTTGTCAAGCTGCACGGCGGTGATTTTTTTCAACAGAATTTCCGTGTTGCCCTCAAAAAATCCATGTGTTACTTTTGCCAGTACGCCTTCCCTCCTTATCACAACCCTGTTGGAGTATAAGTCGACCTGTCCGTTGATTCCCTCTAAATGACACAGGACGGTGTTCGTGTCCGTCGGCACCTTTTTGCTTTTCGCGGGACACCCGCAGCGAGGACATGCCTCCGCTCTGTCTGAAAATATCCTGCCGCACTCAGGGCATCGTGTGAGAGCCATTATGATACAGACCTCCTTATGGGCGTTTTGTTCGCCGTGTTTTGTATTGGGTGGCGAGTTTTTTCTCCTTCCCTGTGGACCCGCTTTTCGCGGCGTCGGGGAATAGGAAACAGAATTGAAACCGTCGTAAATTCAAATTGCATCCGACTGAGCGCTCGAGCGGCGTTTTTTATTTGTCGAAACAAATATAACATATCTGTATCATAGTGTCAATACGGTAATCGTAGAAATTTTAAGACGATCTTTCCGCCGCGCCCCTGGCTTTCCGTGTTCTGCCGGACAGTTTATCCGCGTGGCCAGAAACGATAAGGATTTCCCGAGGCATTTCGAGGTCATGGAGGTGAGTTTGTAATGACGAAAGAACGGACGAGATATGCCCGTTTTGTCGCCGGTTCGCTCTTTGCGCGTGCAAGCCGCGCCCGGCGGGGAAAAACATCCGGCGTAAGACCGTTCTAAAATCCCCGTTTCCCGCCCGGACGACAAATTTCAGGGGCGCGCTCTACCGGGACGCTAGCGCGTTTTCGGGCTCATCGTCGCCGTTCTGCCGCGTCCCGCTAGACGTCCTTTCGCAAAAAAGAAGAGAGAGACGGACGGCGCCGACACTCTCAAGCGTACATTCGCAAACGTATGCTCCCGATGAATAACTTTAATATCCCTTACCTGTCAGGATTTGAAGTCTTTCGAAAAAAATTTTTTCAGCGCTGTCATCTTCGCCGACAATTCGGCATGGAGGAAGGGGCGACGTCAAATTGGAGTTGACTGAATTTTTAAAAGTTTCCGTTCAAACGACTCGTCGTCCCTGCGCGGGATGGCGAGCGCGTCGTCGCGGTGGAGGGCGAACTTATCAAAACTCACGTCGTGAAGAAGCATGTTGACGTCGCGCAGGTTGCGCGCGGCGACTTTGATTTCCCGTCAGGAAAAACGTTGAGCACGCTCTTGCGCCCAAGGACCTTTTCCGCTTTCAGGATGAATCGTTCCCGCAGGTGGCTTTCCCCGCACACAAGCGACATCGTTAGCCGCTGTCCGCCTCGTTCTTCTCTGCTTGACCTTCATCTTGTGCTTGCGGTGAAACGATAAAAGAACAAGCCGCCGTTCCGCGTACCGTTGCAATTTTCCATGTCGCGTTATATAATAAGTAAGAGTAGTTAATATAACGATTTAAAATTTTGTTGTGTTCTCCTGCTGGAACAGGAAAGTCGGGTGAGGACAAAATGACATGACGTTTCTTCATTGGAACGCGACGCGCTCGCCCGTGTGTCGCGCGGCTCTGTCCGATCACTGTTCAAGCTTAATTCTTTACTCGAGAACGGCAGATTTTCACTCGTTCGCTGGACTCTCAAAAAAAAGAGAGCGCGAACGCGCGCAGTTTGTTTTAGAAGAAATCATTATATTCCATATGAAAAGGAGTGCTGAAGTTCCATGAAAAAGTTGTGTACGATGGTTCTCGTCCTCATGATCGCGGTTTTCTCCGCAACGGCATACGCCGACGATACGCCCGTGCTCCGCGCCAGTTATACGATGACGACGCACCAGCAGGCATTTATGGTCGCGATGGCGCTCGGCGAAAAGCTGGAGAGTACCGGCGTCTGGCTTAAACCGATCGTCGAAAAAGAGAAATTCGACCTTTACGACGGCGGCAAGAAGATGGCCCGCCTTGAAGTGATCGTCACGAAAAGCGGCAGCGAGGCGACAACGCTCTTCGCTCAGGGACATCTCGACCTGACGACGAATTCTTTCCCGGCGATGCTTTCCGGCATCGACAGCGGCGCGAAGATCAAAGTCATTTCTCCGCTCCAGTCCGACGCCATCGCCATGGTCTCTCGCAACGACATCGACGTGAAAGGCTGGGAAGCTTTTGAAAAATACGTCAAGGCTTCAAAGCGTCCCGTCACCGTCGGCTACCACTCGCCGACCAGCGCCCCTAAGATCGTCTTCGAAGCGGCTATGGCGCAATCGAACCTTCGGGTGACGGGCGACGCCAACGCGACGAAGGAACAGGCTGACATCGTGATGGTCGATCTCAAGGGCATACCGAACGTCATTCCGGCAATGGTCGCCAAGCAGGTGGAGTTTGCCGTCGTTCCCGCCCCGACCCCTGAGGTCATTGAAAGCAAGAATCAGGGGCGCATCGTCCTTCAGATGAAAGAACTGCCTCCTCTGGGCGCGTGGGAGAATTTCCCGTGCTGTTGCGTGGCGGCGAGCGACGCCGTGATCGCCGCGCAGCCCGAAGCCGTCCGTTCGTTCGTCAAACTGCTCGCGAAGAGCAGCGAGTGGTGCCTTGCCAACAGGGACGAGGCCGCTCAGGCGGCGGGAGACTGGCTGGGCGTCGAACCGGCGGTCATTGCGAAAGCCGTCATGGGACTTTCCACGAAGGTCACGCCGACATGGAAGAAGAACGCGGCGCTTTACCCCGACATCCTCAATGAACTCGGTCAGCTCACAGGCAGCCTGAAAGACAAAAAACTTGCCGACGTCGAGGACCTCGTATTCGATTTCCGCTTTACAGAAGTGGAGTAACAGTTTTCACGCCGCCGCGCGGGACTGCCGCGCGGCGGCATGATGGAGGAATCCATGAAATTTCTTTTCGGCAGGATACTTCTGCCCTGCGTCGCTCCCCTGCTCGTGCTGATTCTGTGGGAAGTCGTCGCCGTTGAGCTCAAAAATGACGTTGTGCTTCCGACAGTCGGGCAGGTCTGCGTCCTTTTCATGCATCCAAACAGGGATCTTCTGCGCCTCGGTTCCCTTCTGCAAAACCTCGGCATGAGTTCCATCCGCGTGCTGTGCGGTTACATCGCGGGACTTGTGCTCGCCCTGCCGCTCGGCATTCTCATGGGACACTCCAAGAACTTCAACCGTTTTATGACCCCTCTCGTGGAGATTCTGCGTCCGATGCCTCCGCTGGCTTGGATACCGCTGGTACTCGCATGGTTCGGCGTCGCCAGTTTCGCGACGATGTTCGGCATCGAAGAAGGCAAATGGTACGTTTTTTTCAACAACATCAAATTTTCGATGCTCATCATCATCTTCATCGGAGCATTCTTCCCAATCCTTCTGAACACCGTCTACGGCGTATCCAGCGTGCGATCCACGCTGATCGATTCGGCGCGCGTCCTCGGGGCTTCGGATCGTGATATTTTCCTCAAGATTCTGCTCCCCGCCGCCGCCCCATCTATCGTCACGGGCATGAGGCTCGGTCTCGGTGTCTCGTGGATGTGCCTCGTCGCCGCGGAGATGATGCCGGGGAGTATCTCAGGCATCGGCTACGTCATCACCCACGCCTATACCGTCGCGCGCACGGACATCGTCATGGCCGGCATGTTGAGCATAGGCGCTGTCGGCCTCGCTCTTGACGGAGCTTTCAGATACTTTGACGCGAAACACTTTGCCTGGCAGAGGTTGTCGAGATGACGCCGATCATAGAGACAAAAGACCTGCGAAAAGTGTTCCCGCTTGACGGCGGCGGTGTCATCGAGGCATTGGCGGGCGCGAGCATCGCGGTGGCGGATAAGGAATTCGTGTGTCTCGTCGGCCCGTCCGGCTGCGGCAAGTCCACATGGCTCAGGATCGTCGCGGGGCTTGAAAGCGCGTCGTCGGGAGAAGTCCTCTACAAGGGCGCGCCCGTAACGGCTCCCGGCAAGGAACGCGGCATGGTCTTTCAGGAGTACTCTCTGCTCCCGTGGCGCACCGTCGCAGACAACGTTTCGCTCGGGCCCGAGTTCGCGGGAGTCGACGCGAAGACGCGCCGCGCGATCGCGATGGATTATCTTGCCCGAGTCGGCCTTGAAAAGTTTGCCGACGCGAAACCGCACGAGCTTTCGGGCGGCATGCGCCAGCGCGCCGCCATCGCGAGGGCTCTCGCGAACAACCCCGACGTGCTGTTGATGGACGAGCCCTTCGGCGCGCTCGACGCGCACACGCGCGTCCTGCTCCAGAAAGAGCTTCTTCGCATATGGGAACAGGACAGGAAGACAGTCGTCTTCGTCACGCACAGCGTCGACGAAGCGCTTTACCTTGCCGACAGGATCGTCGTGATGACACCACATCCGGGCCGCGTCCTTGAAGAAACGGACGTCCCGTTCGACCGCCCGCGGAGCCGAACGACGAAAGGATACGGCGAAATGGCCGAGAAAATCCTCGGGCTTTTGGAACAGGACGAAAAATGAAAAGGAGGAACCCTTCATGAGCGACATGAGCAGAACAGATGAAATCTTTGAAGAGATGCGCGAAGCCGTCCGCAACGGCCCGATCAGCGTGAAAGACCTGAAAGAGTCTGGCGTTCCCGTCATCGGCACATATTGCACATTTACGCCGTGGGAACTTGTGAACGCGGCGGGAGGCATCGCCGTTTCGCTGTGTAGCACGAACGAAAAACCCATACAGGCTGCCGAAAAACACCTGCCGCGCAACCTGTGCCCTCTGATCAAGTCAAGCTACGGCTTTGCTCTGACGGACACATGCCCGTATTTCCATTTCTGCGATATGGTCATCGGCGAGACAACCTGCGACGGAAAGAAAAAGATGTATGAACTGCTCAACGAACTTCGTCCAACACACGTCATGCAGCTCCCGCAGGATCCGACGTCCGAGACGAGTCGCGAACTATGGAAACATGAAATTCTGAGACTGAAGGAAGTCCTCGAGCAACGCTGCGGCACGGAGGTCACAGACGAGAAACTTAGAAAGTCCATAGCCCTTCGAAACTCCATGAATGCCGCCGCGATGCGCTTTTACGACCTTGCCGCATTGCCCGTGCCGATGGTGAGTGGCAAGGAGATCATGCTCGTCTCCGACTACATGAAATTTACGTTCGACTACGAAAAGAGCGTCGCCACGCTCAACGCACTTACGGATACAATCCTCGAAGCCGCCTCGAACGGCATCTGCCGCAAGGACAAGACGGCTCGTCGCATCCTCATCACGGGATGCCCTATGGGCAAATCGCTCGAAAAAGTCGTGGACGCGATAGAGTCCGCGGAAACCCCGTCGATCGTCGTCGGCTTTGAAAACTGCAGCGGCCTTAAACCCATGTACCGCAAAGTGCGCGAGGACACGGATCCGATCGACGCCCTCGCGGAGAAATACCTCTCGATCCCCTGCTCCGTCATGTCGCCGAACACAGAACGTTACACATTGCTCAGGGAATACGTCAAGAAATACAGAGCGGACGCGGTGGTCGATGTGATCCTCCAGGCCTGCCATACCTATAACGTGGAATCCTACTCGATCAAGCGCTTCCTCGCCGAAGAGGGTATACCTTACATGGCTATAGAAACTGACTATTCTCAGGGCGACGTGGGCCAGCTCGCGACGCGCTTCGGGGCCTTCTCAGAGATGCTCTGATGGTCAAAGTCGGACTCGACATCGGTTCTACGGCGACGAAGTGCGCGCTCAGGTACGGCGCGCGCTTCGTCTGCTCTGTCACGCCCACGGGCTGGGCTCCCGCCGAAAGCGCCGAAAAAGCCATGCGCGAGGTCTTTTCGAGCGCGAACATCACAAATCCCGAAGACGTTTATGTCACCGTCACAGGATATGGCAGAAACATCTTCGGGGCGAACCGTCGCGTCACGGAGATCACCTGTCACGCGGCGGGGGCGCACTACCTCGCGCCGGAGGCCACGACCGTTCTCGACATCGGTGGACAGGACTCGAAAGTCATAAAAATAAACAGAAACGGCAAAGTGCTGGATTTTCTGATGAACGACAAATGCGCCGCGGGGACGGGGCGCTTCCTCCAGAACATGGCGGCGCATCTCGGGTGCACGCTCGAAGACTTCCGCGCCATTCCCGAAGGCACAGAGCTCCGGCCGATCAACAGCATGTGCACCGTGTTCGCCGAGTCCGAAGTCGTTGGACTGCTCGCGAAAGGAGTCGACAAGAACTCCATATGTCTCGGTCTCCTCAACTCTGTCGCGGATCGTGCCGTCAGTCTCCTTTCCCGCCTTCCCGACGACGGAGTCGTCTGCTTTACGGGAGGATGCGCGCGAAACGAAGTCCTCTCCGCGATGATCGAACGGAAAACAGGCCGCAGAGTGATTACCCCCGAAAAAGCACAGTTCGCCGGTGCGATCGGAGCGACAATGCTTGAAAAACGGTGATGATCGCTTTTTTTCCTCTTTTTTCACACGCGAAACGCCTCACACAGAGACACGACAAGGGAAAGCGCATCAGCGCTTCGCGCGGA
>CAZFNC010000038.1:0-16147 GCA_964520485.1 uncultured Synergistaceae bacterium
CGCCAAGTCCAAGAAGAAAATCAGTAAAATTTCTGAAAACTGTCCTCGAAAGAGGGCGGTTTTTTTTATTATTGATTTAGAGCATCGTTTTTATTTTGAGGAAATTCGCTATGCTTATTAGCTAATGATTTAAGCGCTCCATACATACCGCCATGAGTTTGAAGTCCGTGAATTGGATGCCCGACGTTGTTCCCGAACAAGGTGGACGCCGTTCCGAAAATGCTTCTGCCGCCCAGCTTTTCAGTCCGCAGCGACACAGAATAAAACGCCCCTGCGCGCCTATCCGCCTTTTCGCGACCGCGCGCGGGCGCCGATGGACAACCGCAAAAACTCGCGAACTGCAAGAAACAGCGTCAACGCGATTGAAGGTCGACCGCGGTCGTGCTATAATAAAATAAAATTGAACAGGAAACTCTCATCCGGAGGAAGCCGGTGAAAATCCGGCGCGGCCCCGCCGCTGTAACTCAGACGAATCCGAAACATGTCACTGTGCGCTTTCGCGCGCGGGAAGGCTCGGAGGAGGACGAAGAGTAGCCAGAATATTCCGCCTGAGAGCTTGAAAAGGGGGAATGTTTGCGTGGGCGAACTCCGGAGCGGCTGACTGTGACCGTCGGCCATACACGGGAGAACCGGATCGCACGTCCGGGTCTCTTTTTTTATCCCCGTGCCGGTCATGCGACCGGTTCAAATTCTCACGAAAGGATTCTGATCGTACAATGTCGTTTAAGTCTCCGCTGATCGCGTTTGTCGCCGTCTGCTCGGCGCTGTGCGGTGTCGCTTTCGGCGCGCCGCGGGGAGAAGAAAAAGCTGAAAAACAGGCCATCCTGATCACGGCGTTCGGCACGTCGATGCCTGCCGCGCGCAGGGCCATCGACACCCTCGTCGACTCGGCGAAGAAAGCTTTCCCAAACGCCGACGTGCGCCTGGCTTTCACGTCGAACATCATCCGCCGCAAGCTGAAGCGCGAGGGGGCGAAAGACGTTCCGCCCACGCCCGTTCAGGCTTTGGCCGATCTCAACGACGAGGGATTCAAAAAGGTCTGCGTGATGCCCACGCATATCATCCCGGGCGCCGAATACGACGAGATCAAAAATGTCGTCGAAGCATGGGGCACGCTCAAGGGCAAGTACGGCATTCCCGATCTGCGCCTCGGCTCGGCGTTTCTGTCGAGCGTCGAAGCCTGCGACGAGATGGCGGGAGCGATTCTCAAACGTTTCTCGTCCGTCCCCGACGACACGGCCGTCGTGCTCATGGGGCACGGCACGCCACGCCACATCGCCAACGCGATGTACAGCCAGCTTCAGCTGGCGCTGAACAAAAAGGCCGACGGCCGTTTCTTCATCGGCACGGTCGAGAACACCCCTTTGATCGATGACGTCGTTGTCTCACTGAAAAAATCCGGTCGCGGGAAAGTCCTGCTCTCTCCGCTGATGATTGTCGCCGGCGACCACGCCAACAACGACATGGCCGACAAGGACGATCCGGAATCATGGCACAGCGTTCTCGCGAAAGAGGGCTTCGCCGTCGAGACGAGGGTCGAAGGGCTCGGCGAAGACGAGGGGATCGCCGCCTTGTTCGTCGCGCACCTCAGGGAAGCGTTGGACTAAACTCCGGCAATGTCCCTAAATCCGTCGCCCGCCGTGGAGCTGCGGCGCCGTGTCGCGGCGCGACGCCGCCGCTACGCCGTTCTCGGCGCGGTATTGTGCGCGCTGCTGCTCCTCACGGCGTTGTGGCGAATCGCACGGGGAGAGTGGGATATTCCTCTCTCGCGCGTCCTTCACCTGCTCTCCCCCTTTCTGCCCGCGTCCGAGCTCGAGTCGCCCGAAGCGATCGTCGTCAGGTCTGTGCGTCTGCCGCGTTTTCTGGCCGCTTCCGGCAGCGGCGGGCTTCTCGCCGTGTCGGGCGCCGTGCTCCAGGGCCTCTTGGCGAATCCGCTGGCCGATCCGCATACGCTGGGGATCGCCGCCGGAGCGGCTTTCGGCGCCGCGCTCGGCATCTTTATCGGCGCCGCCGCCGTCACGCCGATGGCGTTCGCCGGTTCTCTCGGGGCGCTGGCGCTTGTCTGCGCGATCGCGTTTCGCAGCGGCGGCGGCACGACGCATCTGGTGCTGGCGGGAGTGATCGTCAACGCCGTGCTCTCCTCCGCCGTGACGCTGCTGAAGGCCGTCGCGGGCGACAAGCTCGGCGCGATCGTCCTCTGGCTGATGGGCAGTTTCTCCGGCGCTTCGCCGCAGGGAGCCATCTCCGCCTGGCTGGGGGCGCTCTTCGTTCTGCTTCCGTCATGGTTTTTGGGACCTCGTCTCGACGCGGTCTCGCTCGGCGACGGGCAAGGCGAGATGCTCGGAATCGACGAGAAGAAGCTCCGCTTCTGTCTGCTGTGCGCCGCCTCGCTGAGCGTGGCGATGTCCGTCAGCCATTTCGGCGTCATCGGCTTCGTCGGCCTCGTCGTGCCTCACGTCGTGAGAAAACTCGTCGGGCCGTCCCATCGCCCGCTGCTGCTGTTCAGCTTCCTCGCAGGATCGGCCGCCCTGTCGCTCGCCGACGGAGCGGCGCAGTCCATCGGCGAACTTCCTGCGGGCGCGGTCACATCTCTTGTCGGAGGACCTTTTTTCTGCTGGATCATGGTCAAAAGAAAATGAGCACTTTACAGCCCGCGTACCGTTTTGCCGACCTCAGCGCGGGGTACGGAAAGACGGAAATCCTGTCGTCGCTGGGCGGCTCGCTCCTTCGCGGGACCGTCACCGTCCTCGTCGGCCCCAACGGCGGCGGCAAGAGCACGCTGCTCAAGACGCTCGGCGGTTTTCTCCCCTACAGGGGCTCCCTTCGCCTGAACGGCAGGGAACTCCGCTCCTATTCGCGTCGCGAACTGGGAAAGGCTGTCGGCGTCGTCGCGCAGCAGAGAGGCCTCAAAACGGCCTTTTCCGTCCGCGAGGTCATCGGTTTCGGGCTGCTGCCGCACCGCCCGCTGTTGTCACGGCCGTCTCGCGCGGACGCACGCGCCGTCCTGGACGCCGCGTCCCGCGTTGATGTCTCTCATCTGCTCTTTCGTCCGGTCACGGAGTTGTCCGGCGGCGAGCGCCAGCGTGTCCTGCTGGCGATGCTCCTCGTCCAGGATCCGGCGGTGTTTCTCCTCGACGAGCCCACCTCGGCGATGGACCCCCGTCAGGCAGTCTTTTCCTACGAGCTGATGCGCGAACTCGCGGGACGCGGCAAGACCGTCGTCGCCGCGGCTCACGACGTGAACGCCGCGATGAGGTACGCCGACTTCTACATCGCCCTGCGGGGAGGACGGATCGTATCGGCGGGGCGCGCCGACGGAATCGACGGCGAAGTCCTCGGCGCGTTGTACGGCGCGCCCTTTATCCCCTATACGTCTTCCGGAGGTGACAGAGTATGGTTTCCCGCGTAAAAACGATCCTGACGGCGCTTTCCATCGTCATCGCCGCGACGGTTCCGTGCGGAGCGGCCTACGAGCGGATCGTCTCGCTTTACGCCGGGCATACGGACAACATCATCGCTCTCGGCGGGCAGAACCGTCTCGCGGGCCTTTCTCAAAACGACGAGCCGGCGCGTCTGCCGAACCTGCCGCGCTTTCCCGTCAGGACGGGAGCGGAAGCCATTCTCGCCGTCCGTCCCGATCTCGTGTTGATGCGCGCGATGAACGAGAAACAGAACCCCGCTCTGCGCGGCGTCCTTGAGCGCGCGGGCGTGACGGTGATGTGTATCGACCCGCCCGCGTGGGACGGGTTCACGGCCTATCTGCGCGCGCTCGCGCCGCTCGTCGGAACGGATCCCAAAGCCGCCGTCATGCGGTTCGCCGGTCTGTGCGACCACATCCGCTCCGAAGCCGCGATCGCCTGGAGCAGACATAAGTCTGTTCCGTCGGTCTTCGTCGAGGCCACAGCTAAAGAACTCCATACCTGCGCGCCCGGCTCATGGGCAGCGCACATGATCGAGCTGGCGGGCGGCGTCAACGCCGCTGAAAAAGCGCGTCCGCTCCGTGACGGAAGCTCGATCGCCCCCTGGGGGCTTGAACGCACGATGTCGCTTCTCGCCTCGGGCCTCGACGTCTACCTGATCCAGCAAGGCCCTATGAACCGCTCGGGTCCCGAGGAACTTGCCGCGAGACCGTGGAGCGCGGCTCTCAAAAAATCGCGAGTGGCGCGAATTCCCGAATATCTGCTCAGCCGACCTTCGCTGCTCAGCCTGAAAGAGGGCGGCGACGCTCTGCTGAAGATCTTCTACGGGGAGTGAGGAGCATGAAATTCACCGTTGTCGGCGTCGGCCCAGGCGACCCGGACCTCGTCACCGTCGGCGCCTTAAAGGCCGTTCGGAACGCCGACCTGGTGCTCGCCCCCCGCTCGCGCGCCGGACAGGCCGGCGTGGCCGAAACCGTCGTCCGCGCGCACATTCCCGACTTGGCCGTGGCGCCCGTCCTCTTTCCCATGACGTCCGACGCCGGAAAGCGCGACGCGGAGCTGAAAGCGCAGCTTGAGGCCTTGCGTCCGCGCTGGCGGAACGCGCGAACGTCCGTGCTGCCCGTCATCGGCGACTCGACTCTCTACGCCACGGGATTCTACTTGTACGGATTGTGGAAGGAACTTGTCCCCGATCTGGAGCTGGAACTCCTGCCGGGAATTTCCGCGCACTCTTTGGCCGCGGCTGCGTCGGGCAGTTTCCTCGCGATGGGAACGGAAATTTTCACGGTCGTCCCCGCCACGGCGTCCCAAGCGAAAATCGCCGCCGCGCTCGCCGCCGCCGATTCGGCCGCGATCTATAAGCCGAGCGCGCTCGGGGATCGTCTGCGGGCGGTCGTGGAGACTTCCGGTCCGTGGTCGGCGCCGCTGCGCGTTGACCGCGCGGGCCTGCCCGACCAGAGGATTCTGAGGGGAGAGGCGGCGCTCGCCTCCGCCGAAGAGTACCTTTCGATCCTGCTTCTGTGGCGAGACAGATGAACTGGGAGCGGCTCGCGCGCGGCGAATTGACACTGACGGCGGACGTCCTCGTCGGCCTTGCCGTCGGGTCGTTCATCGTCCATACCGGCCTGGCCGACAGGCTCCTTCGCCGCCTTCTGCCTCGCCTGAAAAGGTTCGGCATCGGCGCGTCGCTCGGAGCCGCGCTCACGGTCAGCGTCGGTTCGGCGAAAGCGGGAGCCGCCCTCATCGCCTCGGCGCTCGGCTGCGGGCGCATCTCGCCGCGCACCGCGAAATGGGGCGCGCTTCTGCTGGCCTTTCCCGCCTACCTGCGCCGCTGGGTGACGACGATGGTTCTCGCCTGCGGCATGGCCGGCGAAGCCGGAGCGATCTTCGCGCTGGCGCTGCTGTTTCGTTCGGCGGCGAAATTCGCCGTCGGACTTTACATGCTCGGCCGCGGCGGACACGACGACGGGCCGCCCGAACGCGCGCCCGGAAAAACGCTGAAGGAGCCTGTGAAAAAGTTCGCGCTGCGCATCCTCAAGACGCTGCCGTGGGCCTGGCTGTTTTACGCGGCGGCGACGCTGCTCGTGCCGCCCGTGGAGCGGGCGCTCCACGCGTGGCTGAAGGGCGGCTCGTTCTTCCCTCTGCCTGCCGTGGCCGTCGCCGCCGCCTCGTTCGCGCACGTTTCCGCAGCGCTGGCGCTGGCGGGAGGCAGTCTGTCCGCGGGCGAACTGACGACGGCGCAGGCCGTGTTCGCGCTGCTGTTCGGCAGCAGTCTGAGCCTGATCACGCGGCTCGTGCGCACCAACGCGGGGTACTACTTCGGGTTCTTTCCCCGGCGTCTGGCTCAGTCGATGCTCGTCTGGAACGTCCTCATCTCCGCGGCGATCGCCCTGCTGACCCTTGCCGTCTCCGCGCTGCCGCTGATCTTTTAGACACCGAGGTGATCCCTTTTGAAACCCGAAGAAATCGAACAGGCGAGCATGAGAACGGTTGCCGCCGAAATGGAGCCGTGGACCGGCGCGCCGGAGGAACTGGACGTCGTGATGCGCGTGATCCACGCGACGGCCGACTTTGAATTTCAAAAAAAGCTGCGTTTCACACGGGACGCCGTGAGGAAAGGGCGCGAAGCCCTGCGAAACGGCGTCGCGATCGTGACCGACACGATGATGGCCGCCGCGGGCGTCAACAAAAAGTCGTGCGCGGCGCTCGGCGTCTCCGTCTTCTGCCGCATGTCCGACCCCGAGATCGCCGAAGAGGCCGTCTCTCGAAGCGTCACGCGGGCCGCCGTCTCCATGGAACGCGCGGTGGCGGAAACGCCCGACGCCCTCTTCGCCATCGGCAACGCCCCCACGGCGCTGATCCGGCTCTGCGGGCTGATCGACGAGGGCGAGGCGCGTCCGTCGCTGGTCGTGGGCGTGCCCGTGGGCTTCGTCAACGTCATCGAGTCAAAGGAACGTCTCGTGCGCACGGACGTGCCCTCCATCGTCGCGATGGGCCGCAAGGGCGGCTCAACGGTCGCTTCGGCTGTCGTCAACGCTCTTCTCTATGGAATCTTCAGGGCATAAACCTCCGCGCGAGGGTTTCACCACAGGCAGCTGCGCCGCCGCGGCCGCGCTGGCGTCCGCTCTTCGCCAGCGCTGTTCGCGCACGCCGCGCGCCGTGACGATCGCGACTCCATCGGGGCGCGCACTGACGCTTGAGATCGTCGAGCTCCCCTACCCCTCCTGCGGCGTCGTCAAGGATGCGGGCGACGATCCCGACGTGACGGACGGCATGCTCGTCTGCGCTTCTGTGCGCGTCGGCGAGGAGGACGGCCCGATCACGTTCCTCGCGGGCGAAGGCGTCGGCACCGTCACTCGCGCGGGGTTGAAAGTCCCCCCCGGAGAGCCCGCCGTCAACCCCGTCCCTCGGCGAATGATCGAGACGGCGCTGCGGACCGCCATCGGCGAACGGTCCGCCGTCGTCACTATTTCGATCCCCGGCGGCGAGGAGCGTGCGCGCCGCACGTTCAACCCGCGGCTCGGCATCGAAGGGGGACTGTCCGTGCTCGGCACGACGGGTATCGTCCGTCCCTACAACCTGGATTCCGTGTACGAGACGTTCACGCTTGAACTGAACACGTTCGCCGCCGCAGGGCGCAAAGCCGTCGGGCTGACGTTCGGCAGCACGGGCGAAAAGGCCATGCGCGCGGCGTGGAACATCACATCGCCGTGCATCCTGCGCATGGGGAACTACGTGGGCTACGTGCTCGACGAGGCGCTGCGGCTCAAGTTCAGCCGCGTGCTGCTCTGCGGCCACCCCGGGAAGCTGCTCAAGGTCGCCGCCGGCACGTTCGACACCTACAACCGCACGGGCGACGGGCGCCGCGAGGCGCTCTGCACCCATGCGGCACTGGCCGGCGTTCCGCGCCTGACCGTCCAAAGGCTGTACGACAGCGCGACGACGGAAGATGCCATGCGCGTCATGCGCGAGGAAGGGCTCGGTTTTCTCTGGTCCGTCCTCGCGGAAGTGGCCGCTGAACGCGTGAGGGCCCGCATGTACGGCGATCTCGCGGCGGAAGCCGCCTTTATCGACAACAGCGGCGCCATCCTCGGCGCGTCCGCCCATGCCGCCGCTTTCGCGGAGGAACTCCGTCATGAGACATAAACTTTACGTCGTCGGCGTCGGCCCCGGCGCGCCCGACCAGCTGACGCCCCGCGCGCGGGAGATCATCGGCGGCTCCGCTCTGATCGTGGCTTCGCCGCGCTATAGGAATTTAGCCTGCGGCCACTCGCGCGTCGTCGAACTCGGAAACTTCGACGCGGCATTCGACGCGATCGATGCAGAGCTTGACCGAAACAGCGCCGCCGTTCTCGTATCGGGCGACACGGGCGTATTCAGTCTGCTGCCGCTTTTAAAAAAGCGCTTCCCGCGCGACGAAATCGAGGCCGTGCCGGGCATCAGTTCTCTGCAGACACTGTGCGCGCGCCTCGCTCAGACGTGGGCCGACGCGAAAATCCTCTCGGGGCACGGACGCGCCCTGAGCGAAGCGGCGCTGCTCGACGCCGCCGACGGGAACGCCAAAACGATCTTCTTCTGCGGTCCCGAATGGAAGCCCGAGCGCGTCTGCGCCGCGCTCGCCGCGTCGGGCATTCACGGTCTGCGCGTCACGATCGGCGAACGGCTCGGCTACGACGACGAACGTCTCACGACCGGAACGCCCGAAGAACTGCGCGAACACGCGCACGATGCCCTCGCGCTCGTGTTCGTCGAGAACCCCGATCCGTGGACGCCGCCCCTTCGCCGTCCGCTCGACGCCGATTTTATCCGATCGGCCGTGCCGATGACGGGCGAGACCGTGCGCGGCGCCGTGCTCGACGCGCTGGGGCTCTCGCGCGACTCCGTTCTCTGGGATCTCGGCGCGGGAACGGGTTCCGTATCGGTCGCCGCGGCGCTGGAGTGCGTCGACGGCCGCGTCTGCGCCGTGGAGAAAAATCCCGAAGCCGCCGCGCTGATCCGCGCCAACCGCGCGAAGTTTCACCGTCATAACGTCTCCGTGCACGAGGAGGACAACCTTGCCGCGTTCCCCTCGCTGCCCGCTCCGACGCACGTCTTCATCGGCGGCGGTCTCACGCCGACGCTGCTTGATCGCGTACGGACGCTGGGACGCGGCATCAGGGTCGTCGCTACCGCCGTGGCGCTGAAAACATGGAGCGAGTGCGCGCGCACCCTGGGCGGGGACGGCTTTCACTCGTTTGACGCCGTGACCGTGGCCGTCACGCGCCTGAAGACGATAGGAGGCACGCCCGTCATGGCCGCGCGAAACCCCGTGACGATCTTCTCCGCCGTCACGGGCCGCGAAGCCGAAAGCTCGCGTGTCGCTGACTCCGAGAAAGGTGGAAACTGACATGATCCATTTTGTCGGCGCGGGGCCCGGCGCGCCCGACCTGATCACCCTGCGCGGGGCAAAGCTGCTTTCGCGGGCGGGCATGATCGTCTACGCCGGTTCGCTCGTCAACCCCGAACTTCTGGCTCTGGCTCCCGACGGCTGCGAGATTCACAACAGCGCGTCGATGACGCTCGACGAGGTGATCGAGAAGCTCAAGAGCGCCGACGACAGAGGGCTTGAGGCCGTGCGCCTGCACACGGGCGACCCGTCGGTCTACGGGGCGATCCGCGAGCAGATGGACAGGCTGCGCGAACACGGCATCCCGTACGACATCACGCCCGGCGTCAGCTCGTTCTGCGCTGCCGCCGCGGCGGCGGAAGCCGAGTACACGCTGCCCTCGGTCAGTCAGACGGTGATCATCACGCGCATGGAAGGACGCACGCCCGTCCCCGCGCGCGAGAAGCTCAGCGCATTGGCGGCGCATCGGGCGTCGATGGCGCTGTTTCTCTCCGCGGGCCTGATGGAAGAGGCCTGCGCCGACCTGCTTAAAGGCGGCTATCCGCCGGACACTCCCGCCGCCGTCGTCTACAAGGCGTCGTGGCCCGAGCAGAAGGTGCTGCGCGGTACAGTCGCCACGATCTCCGCGCTGGCGGCGGCCGAAGGGATCAAAAACACGGCGCTGATCCTCGTGGGGCGTTTCCTGGACGGCGACTACGAACTTTCGAAGCTGTACGATCCCTCGTTTTCGCACGGCTTCCGCGCCGCCCGATGATCGCCGTTTCCGTCGCAGCCTTCACGCGCGAGGGCGCCGATCTGGCGCGCCGCCTGGCCGAAGCGCTCGGCGGCGAGGCGTGGGCGCCCGCCAAATACGCTGGCGACGGCGTCCTTCCGCTGCTCGCGCCCGTTTCTGAGTGGGCTCGCGAGCGCTTTGTGCCCGGGCAGGCGCTTGTGTTCGTCTGCGCGTGCGGCATCGCCGTGCGAGCCGTCGCGCCGTGGGTCAAGAGCAAGCGTACCGATCCCGCCGTGGTGTGCCTTGACGACCGCGGGCGTTTTGTCGTCTCGCTGCTTTCGGGACATCTTGGCGGCGCCAACGTCCTGGCGCGCCGCATCGCCGAGATGACGGGCGGCACGGCGGTCGTCACGACGGCGACGGACGTTCACGGCGAGGTCGCCGTCGACGAGTGGGCGAAAGACCATGACTGCGCGATCGAGAACGTCGGCGCGGTCAAGAGCGTTTCCTCGGCCGTGCTCGACGGCACGCCGGTCGGTGTGGCCGTGACCGACCTGAAGGCGCCCGCGCCGTGGCCGGTCACGCTGTGGCTGCGTCCCCGCGACCTCGTGCTCGGCGCGGGCTGCAAGCGCGGCACATCCCTTGAAACCTTGCGCTCGGCAGCCGAGGATTTTCTCAAAGGCGCGGGTGTCTCCCCCCTCTCGCTGTGCGCGCTCGCCTCGATCGACCTGAAAAAGGATGAAACAGGCCTGATCGATCTCGCGTCGGCGTTCGACGTGCCGTTTGTCACCTACGGCGCGGCGGAGCTCGCCGCGACTCCCGGGCATTTCTCGTCGTCAGAGCGCGTCAAGATCGTCGCGGGCGTGGACAACGTGTGCGAGCGCGCGGCCGTGCGCTGTGCGGGCGGGCCTCTGCTGCGGAGCAAGACCGTTTACGCCGGCGTCACGCTGGCGCTGGCGCGGAAACCCTTTTCAGAATGACCACGGCCATGCGGTCGCGAAAAATTTCAGACAAGGCGGCGAAGAAAATGATCTACGTGATCGGCCTCGGCCCCGGCGGCGAGGATCAGATGACGCCGAGAGCGCTGGACGCGCTCTCGCGCTGCGGCGCCATCGTCGGCTACACGGCGTACATCGACCTGATCCCTGAGCGTTTTCGCGCCGACCGCGAGATTGTCGCTTCCCCGATGCGAGGCGAAGTCTGTCGCTGCGAGGACGCTCTGCGAAGGTCGCGCGCGGGACAGACGGTCGGACTGGTCTCGGGCGGCGACCCCGGCGTGTACGGCATGGCGGGCATCCTGCTTGAACTGGCGGGGCCAGACGACGAAATCGAGGTCGTCCCCGGCGTCACGGCTGCATGCGCCGCCGCGGCGGCGCTCGGCGCGCCGCTGACGCACGATTTCGCGGTCATCAGCCTCAGCGATCTGCTCACGCCGTGGGAGACGATCGAGAAACGTCTTGAAGCCGCCGCCGTCGGCGATTTTGTCATCTGCATGTACAATCCGATGAGCCGCGGACGCCCCGACACGCTGCGCCGCGCGTGTGAAATCCTGCTGCGCGCCAAAAGTCACGACACGCCCGCGGGCTGGGTGCGCAACGCGGGGCGCGCGGGCGAGGAAACGCGTCTGACGACGCTCGGCGAACTGCCGAACGCCCGTCTCGACATGTCCTGCACGGTCATTGTCGGCAGCAGCGCTACAAAGGTCGCGCATGGGCGAATGGTCACTCCGCGCGGCTACCTGCCAAGACGATGAGCGCGCGTCTGATCGTCTTCGGCGGCACGACGGAAAGCCGAGCGCTGCTGGAGCGCGGCATCCCCGCGCTGTGCTGCGTCGCCACCGATTACGGCGCGAGGCTGCTTGAAGGTCTGCAGGGCGTCACGCCGCTCGTCGGACGCCTCGACGCCGCCGCGATGGAGGAACTGATCCGCCGCGAAGGCGTCACGCACGCTATCGACGCCACTCACCCCTACGCGAACGATGTGTCAAGGAACATCCGCGCCGCCTGCGCCGCGACGGGAACAAAGCTCCTTCGACTTGCCCGCGAGCGCACTCTCCTGCCGAAAAACGCCGTCACCGTCGCCTCGGCATCGGAAGCGGCAGAACTTTTAAACGGCACGCGCGAAAAAGTGCTTTTGACCGTCGGAAGCAAGGAACTGCGCGCATTTGCCGGCGTCGAGGAAGCGAAATCGCGCCTGTTCGCGCGCGTGCTGCCGACATCCGACGCGATCGGCCTGTGCGAGTCTCTCGGCTTCGACGCCGGGCACATCGTCGCGATGCGCGGGCCGTTCACCCGCGCCATGAACGAGGCCGTTCTCGCTGCCACGGGCGCGAGCACGCTCGTCACCAAGGACGGCGGCGCGGCGGGCGGCATGAGAGAGAAACTGGAGGCCGCCGAGTCCATGGGCGCGCGCGTCATCGTCATCGGACGCGACGAAGAGCGGGGCGCGAGTCTCGAGGAAGCCGTCTTGTGGGCTCGGCGCGCGCTGGGTCTGAGCCGCCCGCCGCTCTTTCCCATGCTCGTACCGCTCGAGGGCGCGGCGGCCCTTCTGATCGGCGGCGGCCCCGTCGCCCTGAGACGCGCGAAAACTCTCCTGCGCTGCGGCGCGCGCGTGAGGGCGGTCGCTCCCATGTTCTGCGGCGGCTGGGACGTCGTCGCCTGCGAACGCGCCTCGCGCGGCTGGCGCCCCGACGACATGGACGACGCCGCGATCGTCGTCGCCGCGACCGACAGCCGCGAAGAGAACAGTTCGGCGGCCCGCGAGGCCAAACGCCGCCGTATCCCCGTCAGCGTCGCGGACAACGCCGCCGAGGGCACGTTCTGTTTCCCTTCGCTGATCGAGCGCGACGGCGTTTCCGTCTGCGTCTCCACGGCGGGGCTCGCCCCGTCGCTGACGCACGCTTTGGCGAACCGCCTGCGCCGTCTGTGGCCGGAGATCGTCGCCGACGAGCGGCGCGCGCGAGAGCCTGACGGGAAAGAAGAGCCCCCCGAATGAAGACCCTTCGCTTTGGGAGCAGAAGGAGCGCCCTCGCGCTGATCCAGACGCGCATTGTCATGGACGCCGTGCGCGCGGCGTGCCCCGGCTGCCTGCTGGAACTGGTCCCAATCGTCACCGAAGGCGACATGAACATGAAGCCTTTCCCGCAGGCGTCCGATCCTGCCGGCATCAAGGGACTGTTCACTCGCGAACTAGAGCGCGCTCTTCTCGAGGGGAAAATAGACGTCGCCGTGCACAGCCTGAAGGACGTTCCCGCAGCCGTCGACGAACGACTGCCGCTGCTGGCGTATTCTCACCGCGAGGATCCGCGAGACGCGCTCGTGCCCGGAAACGGCGTCGAAACGGCGCGAATCGCCCTCATCGGCTGTGCTTCCGCCCGCAGGCGCGTGCAGGCGATCTGTCTCTTCGGCGAGAAGACGCGCGTAGAACCCGTGCGCGGCAACGTGGAAACGCGTCTGCACAAACTCGACGACGGCCAGTTCGACGCGCTCGTGCTGGCCCGCGCGGGGCTGAAACGCCTCGGGCTGGAAGGGCGGATCTTCCGCACTTTCTCGCCCGAAGAGTTCACGCCCGCGCCGGGGCAGGGCGTCCTTGCCGTGCAGGGACGCGCCGAGGACGCGGGCGCGCCGTGGCTTGACGCGCTGCGAAACCCAGACGTTTCCGACTGCGCCGAGGCCGAACGCGCCTTTTCCGCGCGGCTGGACGGCGGCTGCTCCGCTCCCGTGGGCGCTTTCGCCCGCGTGTCGGGAAGAGAACTGACGCTGACGGGTTTTTTCGCTGACGAATCGCGCGGCGTCACGGCGCGCGGGACGCTCGCCGGCGCCAGGGACGACCCGCGCGGCCTGGGAGAACGGCTGGCCGAAAAGCTGCTCAAGGAGATGAGGTAACATGCCCGTCGGAAAAGTATGGCTCGTCGGCGCCGGCCCGGGAGACCCCGGACTGCTCACCTGCGCGGGGCGCGAAGCGCTTCAAAACGCCACCGTCGTCGTCTGCGACAGGCTTGTCGGCGACGGCGTGCTCGCCCTGATCCCACACGGAGCGAAATGCGTCGACGTCGGGAAATCGGGCAGCAGACATCCTGTCCCCCAGCGCGACATCGAAAAGATCCTCGTGCGCGAAGCGCTGGAGGGCGAACGCGTCGTGCGACTCAAGGGCGGTGACCCGTTCCTGTTCGGACGCGGCGGCGAGGAGGTAGAAGCCCTGAAATCGGCGGGCGTCCCTTTCGAGGTCGTCCCCGGCGTCACGTCTGCCATTGCCGCGCCCGCGTGCGCGGGAATCCCCGTCACGCACCGCGGCTTGAGCAGCTCGCTGCACATCGTCACGGCGCACACCAAAGAGGGCGGCCTCGCGGAAGAGGATTACGCGGCGCTGGCGCGTCTGCGAGGCACGCTTGTGTTTCTGATGGGAGTTTCCGCTCTGCCTGAAATCTGCGGACGTCTTACGGCGAACGGTCTTGCCCCCGACACCCCTGTCGCCGCCGTCGAGCGCGGAACGACGGCGCGCCGACGCGCGCTGACGGGCACTCTCTCCGACTTCGCCGACAAGGCGGAACGTTTCGGGCTGCGTCCTCCGTCGGTGATCGTCGTCGGCGCCGTCGCGAAACTTTCCGAGCGTCTCTCCCCCGACAGGGCCCTGCCGCTCTCCGGCAAAAAGATCATCGTCACGCGTCCGAACAATCGCAAGGGACGCCTGTGCGCGATGCTGCGCGGGCTCGGCGCGGAGGTGGTCGAACTGCCGGCGATCCGGACCGTGCCGCTTGACGGCGCGCGTCTGCCCGATTTGAGCGGCGTCGCCTGGGCCGCCTTTACGAGCGTCACGGGCGTCGAGTGTTTCTTCGCGCTGCTGGCGCGCGAACATCGCGACGTGCGCTCTTTGGGCGGCGCGAAAATCGCCGCCATCGGTCCTGCCACGGCAAGAGCGCTGCGCGAACGCGGCCTGGCCGTCGACCTCGTGCCGTCCGTTTACGACGGCGCGCACCTCGCCGCCGAACTCGCGGACACCGCCCGTGGCGCGGCCATCGTCCTGTTCCGCGCGCTGAACGGTTCGCCAGAACTGACGGAAACGCTGAAAGGACACGGCGCGAACTTTCAGGAAACAGCGCTGTACCGCGCGGAATACGTCAAGGCGCCGTTCCCGCCGCGCGACGCAGACGCCGTGCTCTTCACAAGCGCCTCCACCGTGCGCGGTTTCACGGCCGCCTGTCCGAATCCGCGCGTGCCTCTTGCCTGCTGCATCGGCTCGCAGACGGCCGAGGCCGCGCGCCGCGCGGGTTTTGCACACGTCCGCGTCGCCGCGGCGGCGACGCTCGAAGATCTGGTCGGCACGCTGACCCAAGGAGATTAAAATGATCGTTCGCCCTCGAAGACTGCGTCAGAACCCCGTCATCCGCAACATGGTCGCCGAAACGCGCCTTTCGCCCGACATGCTCGTCTACCCCGTGTTTATCCGCGAAGGGCGCGGCATCGTCGAGGACATTCCCTCGCTGCCGGGACAAAAGCGCTACAGCCCCGACACGTTCCCTCGCGTCCTTGAAGAGATGTCCGCCTCGGGCGTCTCCTCGGTCCTGCTCTTCGGCCTGCCTGAGCGCAAGGACGAAGTCGGCACGGGCGCGTGGGACGAAAACGGCGTCATCCAGAAGTCGCTGAGAATCGGCAAGAAAGAGTTTCCGCAACTCAACTTCATCGCCGACGTGTGCATGTGCGAGTACACCAGCCACGGACACTGCGGCATCCTCCGCGGCGAGGAAGTGGACAACGACGAGACTCTGAAGTACCTGACGCGCATCGCCGTATCGCAGGCCGCCGCCGGAGCCGACATCGTCGCGCCGTCCGACATGATGGACGGCCATGTCGCCGCCATCCGCGCGGGGCTTGACGACGCTGGTATGGAGAATAAAATCATTTTCTCCTACGCCGTCAAGTACGCGAGCGCCTTTTACGGGCCGTTCCGCGACGCCGCCGGCTCAGCGCCCGCCTTCGGCGACCGCCGCGCCTATCAGATGGATCCGCGCAACGTGCGCGAGGGGCTGAAGGAGGCCGAGATCGACATCGCTGAGGGCGCCGATCTCGTGATGGTCAAACCCGGTCTGCTCTACCTCGACGTGCTGCGCGCCGTCAAGGAAATCAGCGCCGTCCCTGTGGGCACGTACTGCGTCAGCGGCGAGTACGCGATGATCAAGGCCGCCGCCGCCAACGGATGGATCGACGAGCGCCGCGCCGTGAGCGAAGCCGCCTACAGCCTTGCCCGGGCGGGCGCCGACGTGATCATCACCTATTCCGCGCCCGACCTCGCCAAATGGATGCGGAACGGCGAGATCGCGTTCTAAAAACTTTCAGAAAAAAGTTTTGCCTCGCCGCGAACGCGGCGGGGCAGTTTTCGTGCGGCTTCGCGCGAACGTTGACAAAGGTTTTTCCCGAGAGGTCATCCCGCCGCGCGACGGACGCAAAAAGTTTTCGAAAAGAGAAAACGCCTGAAGCGGCGGCTTTTCACCTTGCTTTCGGCGGAAGATTTTGCGCCGATCGACATTCTTATAGAACTTAACCATCTTTGCAGTGGAGGCACATCTACGGTAACCCTACACAGCTCTCCGGCAATGAGTTAAATAACGCCTTGTCAGCTTCTGGTATTTATGCT
>CAZFNC010000039.1:0-6631 GCA_964520485.1 uncultured Synergistaceae bacterium
CCCACTCGTTCGGCATCGAGTGCCCCAAGGTCGCCTGCCTCGCCGCCATCGAGGAAGTCAACCCCGACATGCCCGCGACGCTTGACGCCGCCGCGCTGACGGCGATGAACAACCGCAAGCAGATCAAGGGCTGCATCGTCGACGGCCCCTTCGCTCTCGACAACGCCGTGAGCGAGGAATCGGCCAGGATCAAGGGCATCGTCTCGCCGGTCGCCGGCAAGGCGGACATCCTGCTCGCGCCCAACATCGAAGCCGGCAACGCGCTGTTCAAGGCCATCGTCTACTTCTCCGAGAACGAGACCGCCGGTCTGATCATCGGCGCCGCCGCGCCCATCGTCCTGACCAGCCGCGCCGACTCGCCGCGCACCAAGCTTCTCTCCGTGGCCGCCGCCGTCGTCTTCTCGGACAGCCTTAAAAAGTAGCTTTTCCGGTCAAGACGGAACACGAAAGCCGTTCGGCCTCGGGTCGGACGGCTTTTTGAGATACGTGTGGAGACGACGCGATGATCTGTTTCAACAGCGATTATAACGAAGGCTGCCATCCCGCGATCCTCGAGGCGCTGATCAGGACGAACATGGAGCAGACGCCGGGGTACGGCGAGGACGCCCACTGCGCCCGCGCCGCCGCGCTGATCCGCGAGGCCTGCGAGGCTCCCGAAGCCGACGTGCATTTCCTCGTGGGCGGCACGCAGGCGAACATGGTGATGATCGCCGCCGCCCTGAGGCCGCACCAGAGCCCCGTGTGCGCCGACTCGGGGCACATCAACGTGCACGAGACGGGCGCCGTGGAAGCGACAGGGCATAAGGTCATCCCCGTGCCGGGTGTGGACGGAAAAATTTCCGCCGAACAGGTCCGTCAGGTCTGGCGTGACCACTACGAAAGCGGCACGGAAGAGCACATGGCGCAGCCGAAGATGGTCTACGTCTCGCAGCCGACGGAGTTCGGCACCCTCTACTCGAAAAAAGAGATGGAGGCCCTGCGCGCGGCCTGCGACGACTGCCGCTTTTACCTCTACGCCGACGGCGCCCGCCTTGGCTACGCGCTCGCGGCGAAGGAAAACGACGTGACGCTGCCCGACATGGCGCGCCTGTGCGACGCGTTCTACATCGGGGGCACCAAGGTCGGCGCGCTGTTCGGCGAGGCCCTCGTCATCGTGAACGACGACCTCAAGGCCGATTTCCGCTACGTCGAGAAGCAGCGGGGCGCGATGCTCGCCAAGGGACGCGTTCTCGGCGTGCAGTTTGAGACGCTTTTTACCGGCGGACTTTACGAGAGGATCGGACGCCATGCCATCGATCTCGCGCTGCGAATCCGCGACGCGTGCGCGGCCAAAGGCTGGTCGTTCCTCATGAGTTCGCCGACGAACCAGCAGTTTCCCATCGTCCCCAACGTCGCCCTCGAGCGGCTGGGGAAGAAGTACGTCTATTCGCCATGGGTCAGACTGACCGAAAGCGAGACGGCGGTGCGCTTCTGCACGAGCTGGGCGACCTCTGAAGAAAACGTGGACGCGCTGATCGGGGACATTGAAACCCTCTGACCCCGCGTCGTTTCCCGTGCGCAAAAAGACGTTGCTTGAGCCTCGGCGGTTCAGGCAGCGTCTTTTTGCGCGGGCGTTATTCCGCGAGAAGGTCGTAAAAGCCGTCAAGCGCCGCGAGGAACCGGTCGGCGCGCGACGTGAAATCGGCGTCGGAGGCGGCCTGCGAAACGGGAACCGTCAGGGACAGTTCGATGTCCGTCTCGTCGCCGTTTCTTTCGCTCCGCAGTTCGCACGCCGACGATGGGAAGGCCTCGCGCCACCTGCGGACAAGCCGTTCCGCGCGGTCGGGGCCGATGTTCAGCAGCGAGCTGCTCGTCTCAGAGGCAAAGCGTATCAGCGCGCCGCCCTCGGGGGTTCGCGCCACGGTCATCGTCACGGGCTTGCCGTCGTAGATCGCCGAGGCGGTTTCCTCCCGCGGCTCGACGGACGCCCCCGGGAAGATCCTCGTGAACCGCGCGGCGGCGCTCGCGAACGTTTCGTCCCCCTCGGGCGCCGGTTCCGACGGCGACGCATCCTCAGCGGACGGAACCTCGGGTTCTTCCTGTTGTTCCTGAGGAGCCGGCGCTGTCAGCGCGATCTTTTCGGCGGCGTCGTCGAGGAGACGGCCGAACTCCGGCTGATTGACAAAGAGTTCCGCGTCGCCCTCGGAGAGACTGTCGGCGACGAACGTGACGCAGCCGAACGCTTTCATGACGCTAAAAGCGCTTTTGATCTCGCGCTGCCGTTTCTCCTTCAAAAACAGGCTGCCCAGCGCTCCGATGGCGGAATCCACGCTGTCCAGGAGCGTCTGCGTGTCAACGGCGAAGACGAAACGGTGTTTTTCCTCGATCGCGCGTTCGATTTCCGAAGCGGCGTCCGGGGCGCGGCCGAGCCCGCCGCTGTCCTGCACGGCGATCACGAACCCCTCGTCTGAGGCGGCGGCGTAAGCCTGCACGGGCGACCAGCGCGTGGCGCGCACGCCTTTCCACTTGCCCCGCGAGAACTCCTCCGTCTTGCTCAAACCGAGCGCGGCGTTCTGCTGCGCGATGGAGAGCAGCTTTCCGGCCGTGTCGCCGTCCGCGCCGGCCAGGTGGACGTAAAAGCCGGGCAGCGCGCCGAAAAAGCTCGACGACTTGCCCGCTATGCCGACGGTGACGCGGTGCGACAGGATGGACGCGAGCTCGTCCTCGCCGATGCCGTACTCGGAGGCGGACGAGACGAGTTTTTTCCACCCCGCGGCGAGGACGGCGTTCAGCCCCTCGAAGCTCAGCAGCGCGCAAAGGCTGTCGCCGCCGATGAGAAGAGGCTTTTCGTCGAAACGCGGAACTTCGGCGTCGCCGAAAAACTCCTCGGCGTTGACGCGGACGTGCGCGCGGATCGAAGAGTCTGTCTGATCGAGAACCGCTTCCGCGCGCAGCGGCGTGCTCAGCGCCTTGGGGAGAAAGTCCTCCCTGAATATTTTCGACAGCCGCGTCGGCGCAAACGACCACGATGACCAGACGGGAACGTTTCCGGCGCGCGGCGCTTCTGGAGGCGTCTCCTCCGGCGCGACGGCCATCGCGCTCAGAAGCGACGGATCTCCGCGCGCGGCGAGGAGGAAACGCCCCCCGCCTCGGCTCAGAAAGGCGAAGTACACGTCGTCTCCGTTCAGAACGCACGTTCCCGCCGGAAGGATCGAGGCGCCTTCAGGAAAACTCTGCGCCGCGGACGCCGGGACTCCGGGAACTTCGGGAAGTTCTCCGTCGATTTCGCCGGCGAAAACGGCGGCGCCCTCGTCGTCCCCTTTCCCCCGTTCTGTGACGCGCAAAGCGAAAGCGCGAATCCTGTCCAGACAACCGGCGACGGCGGGCGGAAGGCTTCCGTCGCGCGCCGCCGGCAGGACGATCTTCGCGACGACCTGCGAGAGAGGACGGTCGCCGTCCTCGAGCAGCGCGGCGAGGTCGTTCCCGCCGAAAGAGGCGTAAGAGACCTGTCGTTCCCCGGCGGAAGACGGCGCCGCGAGCTGACGCGGCGTGATCGCCCGCGCGCCGCGAACGGACAGAGACGCGCTGGCCGTCAGAACCGCTAGCGCGAGGAAACAGAGTTTCTGGAATTTTTTCATTATACGGATCGCTCCTTGGCTGCGGCAGTTTGAAGTCACGCAAAGTGTACGTCCGAACGGCGTGAAAATCAAGCGAGGAGTTTCGGGCGCCGCCGCGGTTGACGGGGCGCGCCGCGAGCACTAAAATGGGAAAAATGAGACGTTCACGACAGAACGGAGGAATTTTTCATGGAGAACAGGCTGAACCACGCGCGGCTGATCTCCTCGCTCGAGGAACTGGGACGCGTCGGCGTCGGCGCGGACGGCAAGAGGAACCGCCTTGCCCTCGGCGACGCCGACAGGCAGGGCCGCGATCTGCTCTGCCGGCTGATCGGCGAAGCGGGGCTTGAACTGAAGATCGACGCCATCGGCAACATTTTCGGCGTCCTGCCCGGGACGGAAGGCGGCGATCCCGTCACGGCGGGTTCGCATATCGACACGGTGCCCGAAGCCGGCATGTTCGACGGATGCGTCGGTGTGCTCGGCGGGCTTGAGGCCCTGCGCTCGATCGCCGAAAAGAACATCCCGCGCCGCCGCCCTCTCGCCGTCGTCGCGTGGACAAACGAGGAAGGCGCGCGCTTTCTCCCCGGCCTGATGGGAAGCCTGGTGTCCGAGGGCCGTCTGCGGATCGAGGACGCGTACGCAATCGCCGACGCGGACGGCCTGACCGTCGGCGACGAATTGCGGCGCATCGGCTACTCGGGCGCTGATTCCGTCCGCCCGTCGGCCTATTTGGAACTGCACGTCGAACAGGGGCCGTACCTTGACGCGAAAGGGATCGATATCGGCGTCGTCACGGGCATCACGGGCCTGAAGCGCTGGGAGGTGAAGCTGACCGGCGAGGCCAACCACGCGGGAACGACGCCGATGAACATGCGCCGCGACCCGCTCCTGGCCGTTTCCAAACTTCACGTCGCCATGTCCCGCGAAGCCGAGGAAGCGGGCGCCGTGTTCACGATCGGACGCGTCGAGGCCTTCCCCGGCGCGATGAACGTCGTCCCCGGAGAGGCCGCTTTCACGATCGACCTGCGGTCGCAGGACAGAACGACGCTCGACGCTCTGGCCGCGTCGTGCGTCGCCCGCATCGAACGGCTGGCCGCCGACGGGGGACTGAAAGCTTCCTGCGTCATGACAGACGACGCGGAACCCGTGAAGTTCGCCCCCGCCATGGTCGAAAGGGTCGAACGTTCCGCGCGCGCCCGCGGGCTGACGAACGTCCGCATGGGCAGCGGCGCGGGGCACGACGCGCAGATCCTCGCCCTGCGCGTGCCGACGGCGATGATCTTCGTCCCGTCGATCGGCGGCAGGAGCCATTGCCCCGAGGAGCTCAGCGACATGAACATGGTCTGCGAGGGCGCAGAGATCCTGGCCGACTGCCTGCTCGATCTCGCAAACGAGTAGGCGAAAGGAGCGTTGCGCGGACAACGTCGCTTCTGGACATCGTCGGCCCCGTGATGATCGGGCCGTCGTCCAGCCCGCGCGGCCCGAGCCGTCAGGAACGGAAATTTGGCGCGCCGCGCCGAAAGACGCGCTTGAACAGCGTGCTTGCGCGGGAGGCGCGTCTGTGGTAATATCACGACTAAATCGATAGTGTTTTATCGAGAGTCAGGGGAGAGAGTCAGCTCGACGATCCTGCGCCAACCTGTCCGCTACGGCGGGCGTGGTGGTCCTGCTGACAGCGATAAGCGCGCGTGCTCGCAAGCCGTTTGTCGCCGGACAGACGGCTTTTTTCAGGCGTGCGCGCGGAAAAGAGGTCTTAGCGATGAGAGAGATGTTCAAGGACGCCATGCCGAACTTTTCGTTTGAGATTTTTCCGCCCAAGGGGACGGGCAAACTGAGTTCTATCTACGAGACAGTGGACGCGCTGGCGAGCCTGCGCCCCGACCTGATCAGCGTCACCTACGGCGCGGGCGGTTCCAGCCGCGACAACACGATCGAGATCGCCTCGACGATCCAGAAGCGCTACATGCTGCCCGCCGCGGCGCACCTGACCTGCGTGGGCAGCACGCTGGAGCAGACGGACGCCCTGTTGCGCGAACTGCGCGAAAAGGGAGTGCGCACGATCCTGGCCCTCAGGGGAGACAGACGGCCCGACGCCGACGAGGCCGAAGGCTACTTCAAGCACGCGTCCGACCTTGTGCGCCACATCAAGACGCGCTACGATTTTCACGTGCTCGGCGCCTGCTATCCCGAAAAGCATCCCGAGGCGGCGACGCTCGATGAGGACATCCGTCACCTGAAAGAAAAGGTCGACGCGGGCGCCGACGCGCTGGTGACGCAGCTGTTCCTCGACAACGACGATTTTTATTCGTTCCGCGACAAGGCGCGCGCGGCGGGCGTGAACGTGCCGATCGTCGCGGGCATCATGCCCATCACGGTCGCCTCGATGCTCGAAAAGGTGGTCTCGATGTGCGGGGCCAAAATTCCTCCCGCCGTCCGGCGCTTTGCCGACGCGTACGGCCACAACGCCGAAGCCATGCGCGAAGCGGGAGTCGCCTACGCGACGCAGCAGATTTCCGACCTGCTCGCCTCGGGCGTGGACGGCATCCACGTCTACAGCATGAACAAAGCCGACGTCACGCGCCGCATCGCGCAGAACATTCACGGCATCCTTTACTCGCTGCGCGTGAAACGTTCGTGATGTTCCCGACGCCGGGCCGTCTGGACGAGGCGCTGCGCTACATGCGAGTGCCCCGCGAGGGCTATGAGGCCAACAGACACCTTGCCGAACAGGGCTTCGCGGAGCTGGCCCCCGCCGTGAGCCCCCGCGCCGTCTGGCGGAGATTCGCGCTGGAGACGCGCGGAACGGAGATCGCGGTCGAAGGCGAGACGCTGTGCCGGTCGTCTGACCTGGCGCGGCTTTTCGCGGGCTGCCGTTCGTGCGCCGCGATGGCCGTGACGCTGGGGCCGGAGGTGGACCGCCTGATTCAGATGAAATCGCGCGGGGACGTCGCCTCCGCCGTGGCGTGCGACGCCTGCGCCTCGGCGTGGGCCGACTCCCTCTGCGACGGCGTGGAACGCGAGATCGAGAGCGT
>CAZFNC010000039.1:6731-9250 GCA_964520485.1 uncultured Synergistaceae bacterium
CGCTCGTGCGCCGACTGCGGCCTGCTGACCTGCCCGTACAGAGAAAACGGAGGAATGTGCCATGAAGAGCCCATTTGACCGCGTCGTGCTGTTTGACGGCGCGATGGGGACGATGCTCCAGCGCGCGGGCCTGAAGCTGCGCGAGGTCCCCGAAAGCCTCAATTTCACGAGACCCGATCTGATTGAGTCGATCCACCGCGCCTACTTCGCGGCGGGGAGCGACTTCGTGCAGACGAACACGTTCGGCGCCAATCCCCTCAAGCTTCGCGGCTCGGGTTACGAGACGGGACAGGTTGTGCGCGCCGCGCTTGAGATCGCCCGCCGCGCGGCCGGCGCGTTCGCGGACAAAGGCGTACTGCTCGACATCGGCCCCTCGGGACGCGCGATGGCGCCCGTGGGGGACGCGACGTTCGACGAGATCTACGACTCCGTCGCGGCGCAGGTGCGCGCGGGCGCGGGACTGTGCGACGGCATCATCGTCGAGACGTTCACCGATCTGCTCGAGGCGAAGGCGACGGCGCTCGCGGCGCTGGAGAACAGCGACGTGCCCGTCTACCTGACGATGAGCTTTCAGGAGGACGGACGCACGTTCTTCGGCACGCCCGTCGAGGCGATGATCATGACTTTCGCGGGACTTGGCCTGTCGGGACTCGGAGTGAACTGCTCTCTCGGCCCCGCCCAGCTGGCCCCGATCGTGAAAAAACTCGTCGATCGCTCGCCCCTGCCCGTCGTCGTCCAGCCCAACGCGGGACTCCCCGTCGTGAAGGACGGCGTCTCGTCGTGGGACGTGACGCCGGACGAGTTCGCCGCGTGGATGAAAAAGTTCGCAGAATGGGGCGTGGGCATCTGCGGCGGCTGCTGCGGAACGAGCCCCGAGTTCATCGAAAAGCTCTCCGAGGCTCTCGGCAGCCGCGCCCTCGCCCCGCGCACGGTCACGCCCCCGCGCGGCGTGTGCTGCGCCACGCGCGTCGAACCGTTTGAGAAGACCGTCGTCATCGGCGAGCGCCTCAACCCGACAGGCAGGAAGAAGCTGAAAGCCGCCATCTATCACCGCGACTTTGACGCCATCGTCCTCGAGGCGCAGAGACAGCGCGAGCAGGGCGCGGGCGTCCTCGACGTGAACGTCGGCCTGCCCGACATCGACGAACCCGCCATGCTTTCCGCCGTCGTCGACGAGCTTCAGGGTTCCGTCGGCCTGCCTTTGCAGCTGGATTCGTCAAACCCCGCCGCGCTGGAGGCCGCCGCCCGCCGTTACGCGGGAAAGCCGCTGATCAACTCCGTCAGCGGCAAGGAGTCGAGCCTGAGCGCCGTGCTGCCGATCGTCAAAAAGTACGGCGCCGCCGTCGTCGGCCTGACGCTCGACGACACGGGCATCCCGCAGACGGCGGAGGAACGCTTCGCGATAGCTGAAAAGATCGTCTCGCGCGCGCTGGAAACCGGCATCCCGCGCGAGGACGTGTTGATCGACTGCCTGACGCTGACCGTTTCCGCCCAGCAGGAACTCGCAGGGGAGACGCTGAAAGCCGTGCGCATGGTGCGCGAACGGCTGGGAGTGAAAACCGTGCTCGGCGTCAGCAACGTCTCGTTCGGACTGCCGCGCCGCCCGCTCGTCAACCGCACGATGCTCGCCGCAGCGCTGGCGAACGGCCTTTCCGCCGCGATCATGAACCCTGGCGACAGGAACATGAGCGAGACGATCGCCGCGTGGCGCGTCCTCAGCGGCGAGGACACCGACGCGCGGGAGTACATCGGGTACTGCGCCGCCCACCCTGACGATCCCTCTGAGCCGGCGCCCGCGGCGAAGGTCGCCGCCGCTCCGGTCGGAGCCGGAGGCGCGCCGGAAGGCGGACTGACGGGAGCCATCGCGCGCGGGCTGAAGGACGACGCGCGCGAGCGCGCGAAAGAGCTGCTCGCGGACCTGCCTCCGCTTGAGATCGTCGAAAAGTTCCTGATACCGGCGCTCGACGCCGTGGGCCGCGACTACGAGGCGCAGAGAATCTACCTGCCGCAGCTCATCAAATCGGCCGACGCCGCCAAGGCCGCGCTCACAGTCGTCAAGGACGCGCTCGCTTCGCAGCCTCAAAGCGGCGCGGCGCGCGGCGGCCCCAAAGTCGTCCTCGCCACAGTCTACGGCGACGTGCACGACATCGGCAAGAACATCGTCAAGGTCATATTGGAAAACTACAATTTCGACGTGATCGACCTGGGCCGCGACGTGGAACCCGAGAAAGTCGTGAACGCCGTGAAGGAAAGCGGCGCGCGCGTCGTCGGCCTCAGCGCCCTGATGACGACGACCGTCGCGAGCATGAAGGACACCGTCGCCGCGCTGCGGCGGAGCACGGAAGACGTGCGCGTGATCGTCGGCGGCGCCGTCGTCACCGAGGAACTCGCCCGCTCCATCGGCGCGGACGCCTACGCCCGCGACGCGATGGACACCGTCCGCGCGGCGGAGAGGTTCACGGGACAAGGCGCGTCGTAGAAGGCATGTGAAAAGGCGCTCGCGGCGGGGACGTTCCCCC
>CAZFNC010000039.1:9350-14704 GCA_964520485.1 uncultured Synergistaceae bacterium
CGCGATTCCGCGCCTTTCGCGTTCTGTCCGCGCGAGACGCGAACGGCGGAACGCCGTCAGCCGACGACGGGCGACCAGCGCTTTTTGCCCGCCGCGCGCGTCCTCGCGTCGCGCTGGCAGAGAATTTGAACGGCGAGATCGCAGACCTCGACGGCGGGCTCGAGCGGGGCCGAGAGCATCTCGTTTGTGACGCGGTTGGCCACGACGACGCAGACGCAGCCCGCGCGGAACCCGTACAGACCTCCCAGCGTGAAGAGCGTCGCCGCCTCCATCTCGAAGTTGAGCACGCGCGCGCGGCGCATGTCGTCGACGATGTGCTCAAACGACGACTGGAAATAGCCCCGATAGCCGGGGCGCCCCTGCCCGCAGTGGAACGACCCCGTCGAGCACGTCACGCCCACGTGGTACCGCGCGCCCAGCCGCTCGCACGCTTCGATCAGCGCCAGAGTCACCTCCCAGTCGGCCGCCGCGGGGTAGGAAGGCTCCACGTACATCGCGCTCGCCCCGTCGTGACGCACCGCCGCCGTGTTGACGATCAGGTCGCCGCACCCGATGCCCTCCTGGATCGCGCCGCACGTGCCAAGACGGATGAACGTCGTCGCGCCGACGCGCAGAAGTTCCTCAATTGCGATCGACGTCGACGGGCCGCCCATGCCCGTGGACGTGACCGAGACGGGCGCGCCGCCCGTCGTCCCCGTGAACGTGCGGTGCTCGCGGTTGCTCGCCACGAACCGCGCCTCGTCCCACGTCCCCGCGATCATGTCCGTGCGCCCCGGGTCCCCCGGCAGAAGCACATACGGCGCCACGTCGCCCCGCCTGCATTGAATGTGGTACTGCACGCCGTCCATCTCAGGCGCGTCCGCGTTCGATTTCCAGTTGACGGGCATTGTCACGCATCTCCTTTCGTTTCGTGAACGTGATGAAAAGTTCAATCCGTCTCCTATTTTAGCGTAAAAACGTCCCCTCGGCACGCGAAAGCGCGAAAAGTGAACAGCGCTGCCGCGCCGTTACGGACGCGCGACGGATTTTACTCCGAAAGCCCGCGCGGACAGGAGAAAAACAAGAGGACGGCGGGAGCGGTTCAAAAGAGGCAACGCGTGTTATAATCTTAAAAGAAGAAGTCTACCACCCCCTTCCCCGCGCAGGAGAGAGATCGGAGATCGCGTAAGGCGGTCGGGGCGCCGTCGCGCGCCGGTGCGTCGTCCTGCCGCGCCGGACGCGCGATTCCGCGCGCGGCGGCGGAGAGCCTCGGCGCCGCGACGGACAGCCGCCGCGCGGAAGATTGATCGGCAAGGAGTTCGTCCATGGCGAAACTTGAGGACATCACAACAGGCTGTTACTTGAAAGGCATCGCCGGGGACGGCCCTGTGAACGTCGTCGCCGTGAAACGGTACGAAGACAAGATACAGATCGTCTATGTGGACAGTCGGGGCGCCGCCGGAACGCAGCTCCTGCTGAGGGAAAGCGAAGGAAGCGTACAGATGCTCGGCGATCAGCTCCCGTGGAGTTTCGACGCCGACGGAAACCGCCTCCGCCTCGTGTCGGAGGCGTACCGCATCGGCCTTGCGCACCTGTTCGACCCGTATCTCGCCGTTCACACGTCGTCGGTGGAGCCGCTGCCACATCAGATCTCCGCCGTTTATCGCGACATGCTCCCGCGCCTGCCGCTTCGCTTTGTCCTGGCGGACGACCCCGGCGCGGGGAAGACGATCATGACGGGCCTGCTCATCAAGGAAATGATCGCCCGAGGCTCCCTCAAACGCTGCCTGATCGTCGCGCCCGGGAGCCTCGTGGAGCAGTGGCAGGACGAGCTTTTTCAGAAGTTTCACCTGCGATTTGAGATTTTGACCAACGACAGGATCGAATCCGCTGTGACAGGAAACGTATTTGACGAAGTCGACCTGTGCATCTGCCGTCTGGATAAGCTCGCGCGCGACGAGGAGATCGAGAAAAAACTCTCCTCCGCGGAGTGGGATCTATCGTCTGCGACGAGGCGCACAAGATGTCGGCGACAGTCTGGGGCGGCGAGGTGAAGTACACGCGGCGCTTCCGGCTGGGCAGACTTCTTTCCGAGATCACCCCGAACTTCCTCCTGCTGACGGCGACGCCGCACAACGGGAAAGAAGCCGATTTCCGCCTGTTCCTCTCCCTGATCGATCCCGACCGCTTCGAGGGGACGCACGGAAACTCCGATCAGCCCGTCGACGTGAGCGACGTCATGCGCCGACTCGTGAAGGAAGAACTGTTGAAGTTTGACGGCGCCCCGCTGTTCCCCGAGAGGATCGCGTACACCGCCAATTACGACCTCTCTGCCCCCGAGGCGGAACTCTACGCCGCCGTGACCGAGTATGTGCGCGAAGAGTTCAACCGCGCCGAGAGACTGAACAACGACCGTAAGACGACCGTCGGCTTCGCGTTGACGATCCTTCAGCGCAGACTGGCGTCGTCGCCTGAAGCGATCTACCTGTCCCTGCGCAGACGGCGCGAGCGTCTGGAGCGCCGCCTGGCGGAGGAACGCGCCGGAAGACGGCCGGAGGAAACCTCGGGAACTCTCGACGACTTTGACGAGGACGATTACGCGCCCGACGAGCGTGAAGAGATGGAAGAGCGCGTCGTGGACCACGCTTCCGCCGCGGAGACGATCGCTGAACTGGAAGCCGAGATCAAAACGCTGAAACGGCTGGAGGAGATGGCCGACCGCGTCCGCGCGAGCGGCGTTGACAGAAAGTGGGAAGAACTCTCCGGCCTCTTGCAGGACAACGACTTGATGTTCGACGGACACGGAATGCGCGAAAAGCTCATCATCTTCACCGAACACAAGGACACGCTGAACTATTTGAAAGGAAAAATTTCATCCCTCCTCGGCGGAGACGAGACGGTCGTCGCGATCCACGGAGGAATGAGCCGCGAGGAACGGCGGAAAGCCGAACAGCTTTTCAGACAGGACGCCGACGTCCGCGTCCTCGTGGCGACCGACGCCGCGGGAGAGGGCGTCAACCTGCAGAGGGCGCACCTGATGATCAACTACGACCTGCCGTGGAACCCGAACCGGCTTGAACAGCGCTTCGGCCGCATCCACCGCATCGGCCAGACAGAAGTCTGCCACCTGTGGAACCTCGTCGCCCCCGAGACGCGTGAAGGATACGTGTTAAAGCGCCTGTTTGAGAAACTGGAGGAGGAGCGGAAAGCCCTCGGCGGGAAAGTGTTCGACATCCTCGCCAAGATGACCTTTAACAACAGACCCCTGCGCGAACTCCTGATCGAGGCCGTGCGCTACGGCAACGACCCGAAGGTCAAGGCGCGTTTGAAAAAGGTCGTCGACGACACGATCAACCGCGAGGAGTTCCACAAGATCATCAGGGAAAACGCCCTCACCGACGACGCGATGGACGTGCAGACCGTCGCGATGATCAAGGAAGACATGGAACGCATGGAGGCGCGAAAACTTCAGCCCCATTTCATCAGGGCGTTCTTCACGGAGGCGTTCCGTTCCCTCGGCGGGAACATCCTGCCCCGCGAGAAGGGAAGGTACGAGATCGCGTCGGTGCCCTCCGCCGTGCGGAACCGCGGTTCCCTGACGCGGAACGGGAACCCCATCCTCAGGCGCTACGAACGCGTCTGTTTCGACAAGGAGTACCACGATGTGCAGGGCCTCGTTCCCGCGGAGCTGATCTGCCCGGGACATCCCCTGCTTGACGCCGTGACCGACCTGATCCGCGAGCGCGACGCCGACGTGCTGAGACGCGGCGCCGTTTTCGTCGACGAGAACGACGACGGCGCCCGCGCGCGCGTCCTGTTCTACGTTGAAGATTCCGTGCTGGACGGAAAGACGCGGAAAGACGAGGGCAGCCGCGTTGTTTCAAGACACCTTCACTTCGTGGAGCTTGACGAGACCGGCCGCGCCGTCGACGCGGGATGCGCTCCCTATCTCGATTACCGCGCGGCGGACGAGAAAGAGAAAGCAGCCGTGCTGGAGTGGGCGAAGCGACAGAGATGGCTTGCCCGCGACGTCGAGGACATGGCGAAGACGTACGCCGTCGATCAGCTTGTGCCGCCGCATTTCGCCGAGGTGAAAAAGCGCAGGGACGCCATGCTGGACAAGACCGCCAGAGCCGTGGAAGACAGACTGACCGCCGAGATCCAGTACTGGGATTACCGCGCGGCCGAACTTCAGCGGCAGGAAGAGGCGGGCAAGGCGAAGGCAAACGCCCGGCAGAACTCTGCGCTCGCCGCGCGCAGAGCCGACGAGCTGGAGACCCGCAAGAGAGCCCGCCTCGCGCGGATCGAGCGGGAGCGCAACCTGTCCCCGACGCCCCCCGTCGTGACGGGCGGCGCGCTGATCGTCCCCAAGGGCCTCCTGCGAACCTTGACGGGAAGAACGGGCGGCCTCGAACCGTTCGGCTCCGGCGACAGAAAAGCCGTCGAGACGGCGGCGATGGACGCCGTGATGCGCGTCGAGAGACAACTGGGCTACGACCCCGTGGACGTGAGCGCGGCGAAAAAGGGATACGACGTGGAGTCCCGCGTGCCCGAGTCCATGAGGAAGGGCCCCTGTTTTCACGCCCTGCGACAGATCGAGGTGAAGGGCCGTGCCGTGGGCGCGTCGACCGTGACCGTCACCAAGAACGAGATTCTGACGGCGCTCAACGCCGCGGAGACGTTTATCCTCGCCGTCGTCGAGGTGGACGGGCAAACAGCGCATACCGTCTACCTGAAGTGCCCGTTCACGAGCGCGCCCGATTTCTCCGTCACGAGCGTGAACTACGACATACGCGAACTGATCGCCCGCGCCGAGGTGCTGTACCGCGACTGAACGGCGGCGCGAGGCGCGAAAGCGTCCTGAACGGAAAAGCGCGCGAGGGCGCCGGCGGGAAAGCGCGGACGCGCCGCGAGGGGAAAAGGTGAAGGACATGACTGTGAAGAAGCTGATCGAGGTCGCCCTCCCTCTGGAGGAGATCAACGCCGAGTGTGCGCGGGAGAAGTCCATTCGCCACGGGCACCCGTCCACGCTGCACCTGTGGTGGGCGCGCCGTCCGCTGGCGGCCGCGCGGGCGGTGATCTGGGCGAGCCTCGTCGACGACCCGTCTTCCCACCCCGAGAAGTTCCCGACAGAACAGGCGCAGGACGCCGAGCGCGAGCGCCTGTTCGGCATCTTGAAAAAACTCGTCGTGTGGGAGAACTCCGGCGATGAGGAGATCGTTAAGGAGGCGAAGGAGGAGATCAAAAAGTCCGTGGGCGGCGATCCTCCCGAGTTTCTCGACCCGTTCGCGGGCGGCGGCGCGATCCCTCTTGAGGCGCAGAGACTGGGCCTGAAAGCCCACGCTCACGACCTGAACCCCGTGGCGGTCATGATC
>CAZFNC010000039.1:14714-16034 GCA_964520485.1 uncultured Synergistaceae bacterium
AAGAACAGAACCGGGAGCGCCAGCGTCTGTTCAAAATCTTGGAAGACCTGGTCGTGTGGGAAAATTCCAATAATGAAGAGGTACTGGCGGCCGCAAAGGAAGAGATCAAGAAATCCACCGGCGGAGATCTGCCGGAATTTCTTGATCCCTTTGCGGGAGGGGGCGATCCCCTTGGAGGCGCAGCGCCTGGGACTGAAAGCGCACGCCCATGATCTGAATCCCGTGGCGGTCATGATCAACAAGGCCATGATCGAGATCCCGCCGCGCTTCTCTGGAAAGCCCCCCGTCAACCCGCAGTCCCGCGCGGAGTTTCCGCTGGGGTCATGGGACGGCGCGCGCGGACTGGCGGAGGACGTGCTCTATTACGGCGAGTGGATGAGGGCCGAGGCCTTCAAGCGCGTCGGGCATCTGTACCCCAAGGTCAAGGTTCCCGTGGAGCAGGGCGGCGGCGAGGCGACCGTCATCGCGTGGATCTGGGCGCGGACGGTGAAGTGCCCCAACCCCGCCTGCGGCCGCGAGATGCCTCTGGCGAGTTCCTTTGTGCTGTCCAAGAAAAAGGGAAAAGAGGCGTGGGTTGAACCTGTAGTAGACGGTGCCTCGTTGAAATATGACGTTCGTCATGGAGAGTGCCCGAAAGATAAAATCAGCTGTAAATTGGCAAAGGGCGCGGAATTTAGATGCGTGCGTTGCGGTTCTATAGTTAATAAATCATATATTCATGATGCGTTCATCGCCAAGAACAGCGGAGCGGCTCTTATAGGTATCGTAGCTGAAAGGGAAAAAAAAGGAAAGAAAAAGGAAAAAGGAAGGATTTACTTATCGCCATCTGACGAACAACTGAAGGCGGCGCTTGAGGCTGCACCAAATTGGGAACCCGAAGAAATGATGGATGTCAACACCCCTAATCTTGTCAGCGGACGTGGGTATGGGATCACTCAATGGAAAGAGTTATTCACCCCCCGCCAGCTCGCAGCGCTGACGACGTTCAGCGACCTCGTCGCCGAGGCGCGCGAGAGAGCCGAGGCCGACGCCGTCGCCGCGGGTGTACCTCGCTTTCACAGTTGACCGTTTAGTGGATAGATGCAGTACCATTTGTAGTTGGGATTCTTCTCGTCAAGGTTTGCGTAATACTTTTGGTCGTCAAGCAATTCCGATGGTTTGGGATTATGCGGAAGGAAACCCATTCAGCAGTTCAACAGGAAGCTTTTCAAGTATGATTGAGTGGGTCGTTAAATGTCTTTTGCAGTTTCCCGCATCGCCTCAGGCAGAGGACGCTCAGGATGACGCGAAGAGCGACTGCGTCCTGCGTGAGAACGCCAA
>CAZFNC010000040.1:0-15632 GCA_964520485.1 uncultured Synergistaceae bacterium
GGCTCGCTTCTTCCGCTTCGCTTCCTCCTCCATCTCTCTTCCCTTGTCATGGTGCGGCACCTTACGTTTAGAGGTCCAATGTGAACAACTCTTCTCGCTTCGGCGCATTGGAAATGATACACCATCGTCGTCTTTTTGTCCATACATTATTATAGACATTATTACAATATAAATAGCGTCTGTGTGTATTTATTTCTGTCGATTGCGACGAACCTTTGAACATACGTCAAAACCTCGCGCCTGCCTGATTTCCGATGGATTTATCCGCGTTTTTAACCCGCGTTTTCCTCGCTCCAAAAAGATCTTTTCGGAAAGATTTTCAGCGAAAAATTTTTTCAAACTGTTTTACAGTTCTCCCGCGCGGCAGGCGATCCGCTCGATGTCGCAGGCGCGTCCCGTCTCGTCGTCGATGTCGACGGCGACGCCGTTGAGGCGCACGTCTTCTTCTGCAACTTCAAAGCGCGTCGGCAGGGCGGTGAGAAACTTCGGAAGAACGCTTTCAACTTTCATGCCGATGGAACTGCGGAACGCGCCTGTCATGCCGACATCGGTGATGTAGGCGGTTCCAGCAGGGAGGATCTCCTCGTCGGCTGTCTGCACGTGGGTGTGTGTGCCGACGAGTGCCGCGATTTTACCGTCGAGATAGCTGGCCATGACGCGTTTTTCCGATGTGGCTTCCGCGTGAAAATCGACGAAGACGGGCGTTGAGCCAATCTGCGGCAGGAGTTCATCCATGGCTCTGAAGGGGCAGTCGACGGCGGCGGGCATGAACACGCGTCCTTGCAGACTGACGACTGCCAGTTTTTTTCCGCTTCTCGACGTGAACACTCCCCAGCCGCGGCCGGGAACGCCGGCTGGGTAATTCAGCGGGCGCAGGACGCGGGGTTCTTCGTCAAGGACCGTGTAAAATTCACGCTTGTCCCAGATGTGGTTGCCGGAAGTGATGACGTCGACGCCCGCGTCAAAGTACGTCCGCATGATCTTTTCGCTTAAACCCCGCCCCGCGGCGCTGTTCTCGCCGTTGACGATGACGAAATCAAAGGGCCCCTTGCCGGACTCAAGCGCGGGGAGGGCCGTAAAAAAGGCGTCGCGGCCGGGGCGGCCGACGACGTCTCCGATAAAAAGTATCCTCATGGCACGGTCTACCTGGCAAGATCGGAAGCGCGAATCTCTTTGATGGCTGTAACCTTGATCTGTCCGGGGTACTTGAGTTCTTCCTCGATCTTGCGCGCGATATCGTAAGCGAGCTTGGCAACCGCTGCTTCGTCGGGGACCTGCGGCGCGACCAGAACGCGGACTTCGCGCCCTGCCTGGATGGCAAAGGCCTTGCTGACGCCTTTGAAGCTGTTGGCGACGGTCTCAAGCTTTTCAAGGCGCTTGACGTAGGCGTCGATGCTCTCGCGTCGGGCGCCGGGACGAGCCGCGCTGATCGCGTCGGCTGTCGCGACGATGGTGTCGTAAATAGTCTTAACTTCAACGTCTTCGTGGTGCGAGGCAATGGCGTTGACGACTTCGGACGGCTCGCCGTAGCGCTTAGCGAGGTCAGCGCCGATAAGGGCGTGAGGACCCTCGATCTTAAAATCGACGGCTTTGCCGATGTCGTGCAACAGCCCGGCGCGGCGCGCCGTCTCGACGTTCAGTCCCAGTTCGGCGGCGATGATGCCGGAGATATAAGCGACTTCGAGGCTGTGTTGAAGGGCGTTCTGCCCGTAGCTGTAACGATATCGCAACTGTCCGATGGTATGTACGAGTTCGGGGTTCATCTGCTTTATTCCGAGTTCCATCAGCGCCTGGTCGCCCGCTTCAGCGATGGACTCTTCCACCTCGGCTGTCGCCTTGCCGACGAGTTCTTCGATGCGCGCGGGGTGGATGCGGCCGTCAATCACGAGTTTTTCCAGCGACAGGCGCGCGATTTCGCGGCGCACAGGGTCAAAGCAGCTCAGCGTCACGGCTTCGGGCGTGTCGTCAACGATCAAGTCCACGCCGGTCGCCGTCTCGAAAGCGCGGATATTGCGGCCCTCTCGTCCGATGATGCGGCCCTTCATCTCGTCATTGGGCAGTGAGACGGTGCTGATGGCCACGTCGGACGATTTTTCCACGGCACAGCGCTGCACGGCGGTGACGACGATCTCTCGGGCCTTCTTATTGGCGTCGCGCTGCGCCTGTTCCTCAAGTTCGATGAGCCGGAGGCCTATTTTGCGCTGCGCGCTCTCTTCAACTTCGTGAAGAAGCTGTTCGCGCGCCTGATCGCAGGTCATCTGCGCGACGCGCTCGATCTCCTCGACGCGCTTTTTGCACAGTTCTTCCGCCTCGGCAATCTTCTTTTCGAGGGCATCCTGGCGGTTCTTCATCTCGTCCTCGCGGTGCTGGAGTTTTTCCAGCTTGCGGTCGAGACGTTCCTCTTTCTGCTCGATCAACCGTTCCGTGCGCTGAATCTCCACGCGGCGTTCCCTCGCGTCACGTTCGGCTTCCTGGCGAACTTTCGACGCCTGATCGCGGGCTTCGGCCAGCAGATTTCGGCTCTCCTGCGACGCGCTGCTACGCGCTTCCTTAATCAGGCCGTCCGCCTTGGCGTGCGCCTCTTCAACGGTGCGCCGCGCCACTCCCTTGGCAATGTACATGCCAACCGCCGTGCCGCCTATAATGCCCAGCAGCACTCCCAGAATCACGTAGATGTTCAATATTCTCCCACTCCTTAAATGATTAATTGAACGCGGCTTTCGGCTCCGCGAAGGCGCCGAAAGCCTGAGACCGCCATTTTTCACCTTTTTGAGACGGGCGGAAAGCGGCGACTCGACGTCGGTATTATAAACCAATCTTTATTCTACAATTTTTGTCGCAACTTCTCAACGTCAAAATATGAATAGATAGCAAAAAAATGACAGGAATGCTATAGAGACTTTGAAAAGGCGGCGTTCCTTTCCAGGCTCTGTTGTCCTCTTCCGAGGGGCAGTCCCGCGGTTTGATCAGGCATCAATTTTTCCTCTCCGTGTTTTTGTTTTTTCGCGGGAATTGCGCTTCCCGCCGCGAAACGCGAAACCGACAAAAAACGGAGCGGGTTCCCGTACGAATCCCGCCCCGTTTCTGCGTTTGCGTTATACATCGTCACTTTCAGGGCAAGATCCGCATAAATCCTCCGCCTCGCGGACAGCCGCCGTGGAAAAGCCGCGGCGACGAAGGCGGGAGACGATTTTCTCCGGCGTCATGCCATTTTGGCCTTTCCAACGCTCGACGAGGTCGCGGGCTCGTCCGGCCTCGTCGACGCCGCACTCTTCAAGCGCGTCCTCGATGTCGTGAGCGTTGACGCCGTGATTTCTGAGCTCGTCGCGCAGGCGCAGCACGCCGAAATCTCGTTTCGAGTCGATGTAAAGCACAGCGTAAGCGCGGTCGTCGATCAGACCGGCTTCTTCAAAGCGGTCGAGCAGGTCGAGCGCAGTTTCGTCGGGACAGCGCAGCGCGCGCAACCGACGCTCCAGTTCGCGTCTCGTTTTCGGCGTCGAAAGCAGACGCAGGAGCTTCTCCTCCCATTGGCCGCCGGGAACTGGCCGCGCGTAAAAATCTTCGTTTCCGTCTTTCATGGTTTCCTCACGCTGTACGAGCGATGTCAAGCATCCGGCCGTAACGGGCCATCACTGCTTTCATCAGGAGCGGATACTCCGTCCGCGGGCTGCCGTTTTCCACAAGGGCGAACGCTTCCTTGCGCGCTGTCTCCATCACGGCTCCGTCGCGGATCAGGTCGGCAACGCGAAAATCCGTCAGGCCGTGCTGGCGCACCCCGCAGAACTCTCCAGGACCGCGCAACCGCATGTCCGCCTCGGCGACGGCAAAACCGTCGTCAAGAGCGCAGAACATGTCGAGGCGATGTTCAGCCTCCGGATTTTTCGGCTCGGCGCAGAGGATGCACCACGATTTATAAACGCCGCGGCCGACGCGCCCGCGCAGCTGATGCAGCTGCGACAGGCCGAAGCGCTCCGCGGACTCGACGACGATGACGGACGCGTTGGGCACGTCCACGCCGACTTCGATCACCGTGGTGGACGCCAGCAGGTCGATTTTGCCTTCGGCGAAATCCGTCATCACGGACGTCTTTTCCTTCTCGCTCATGCGGCCGTGCAGCATGGCGACGCGACGTTTCGGAAACTTTGCGCGCAGACGTTCATAACGAAACTCAAGGGGCGCCGCGTCGAAATTTTCGCTTTCTTCAATGAGGGGACAGACCCAGTATATCTGACGCCCCGCGTCCATCTCGGTCTCAAGAAATCGGAGCATCCCCGGCACACGGTTTTCGCCGATCCACACGGATTTGACGGGCTGGCGGTGCGCGGGAAGCGTGCGGATCGTCGAGACGGCAAGGTCGCCGTAAACGGAAAGGGCGAGAGTGCGCGGAATGGGCGTCGCCGTCATCACCAGCGTATGCGGAGAAACTTCACCCGCCTTGCCGTTGAGCGCTTTGCGCTGAAGCACGCCGAAACGGTGCTGCTCGTCGATGACGATCAGTCCCAGACGCTGGAAGCTGACCGCGTCCTGGATCAGCGCGTGGGTGCCGACGGCAAGACGGACGGCGCCGTCGGCGAGAGCGGCATGGACTCGGCGGCGTTCGGCGGCAGAGATGCCGCCGGTGAGCAGCGCCACATCGACGCCGAGAGGTTCCAGCCACTTGCGCAGATTCACGGCATGCTGCTGGGCCAGCACTGCCGTTGGAGCCATCAGCGCGGCCTGCATGTCTGAATCGAGGGCCTGCAGCAGCGCCAGCACGGCGACGACCGTTTTTCCCGAGCCGACGTCCCCCTGCAGGAGGCGGTTCATCGGAACGGTGCGGCGAAGGTCGCCCGAGATCTCCGAGATCACCTTCTTCTGATCGTCGGTCAACTCGAACGGCAGACGCTTGAGGAAACGTTCCGTCAGGCAGGAGCGGCCCGTCAGAGGGACGGCTTTCTTCTCCAGACCGGCACTGCGATGACGGAGCGCCAGCCCTGTCTGAAGAAGAAAAAACTCTTCAAAGACCAGACGGCGTCTGGCGGCGTGAAACGCATCCTCGTCGCTCGGACGGTGCATCTGGCGCACGGCCTCGGCGGGAGCGATCAAGCCGTAACGTCCGACCACCTCGGGCGGCAAAATTTCCGGAAACGTCGGCGAAAGGGAATCGAGCACGGTATCGATCACGCGTCTCAGCCACTTTTCACTCAGCCCCGCCGTGGTCGAATAGACAGGTACGATGCGACCGACGCTTTTCGGGTCGTCGTTGTCGAGGATTTCAAATTCCGGATTGAGCAGTTCCGGGGCGGGACGACGCGGTTCGAGCGATCCGAAGAGAGCCAGTTCCGTGCCTGTCTGAAAGATGTTTTTCAGGTTCCAGCGGTTGAACCAGATCGCCCACGCGACGTTTCTTCCGTCGCTGAGGCAGACGCGAAGGATGTTCACGCTGCGATTGCGCGCGGCAACCCTGTGCTCAACGGAAACGACGCGGGCGCGGAAAGCCTGCGGCGGCCCGCCCGGAACGAGATCGCCGATGCCGACTACCTGCCGCCGGTCTTCATAGCGGCGGGGGAAAAAGTAGACTAGGTCCTCCACCGTCTCAATCCCCAGGCGCCGCAGGAGCAGCGACTTCGCCTCGCCCACGCCGCGCACGGCCGTGACGGGATCGGCAAGGCAAAGAGGCCGCGAGGTCATTGCTGCTTTTTCTCCCCGAACCCGTCAAGGAGCATATTATAGCGGAGGACGACGGCCTTTGCGTCGGCGATAAAGTGCTCACGCGCGCGTTTTAACTCGTCGATCTCGCCGAGTATCTGCGCCTTCTGCGCGACAGCATCGGCGAGAACAGCTTCGGCTTTCGCCTTGGCCTGCGCCAGGACGGCCTCGCTCTCCTTGTGAGACGAGGCGAGAAAATCCTCCGACGTGCGCCGCGCCATGTCGAGAGCGTTCTGCAGCGAGGCTTTCAGCTCGTCGTTTTCATGAATGGCATTCTCCAGTTCGCGGATTTTCATCTGATCGGCGGCGCGGGCCTCGGCGTACTGCTGGAGCGTGTCGGCCACTCGGTCGAGAAACTCGTCGACTTCATCGGCGTCGTATCCCCGCAACACACGGGAGAAAACGACGCTTTCGATGTCGACGACTTTCAGCATATCCCCTTCGCCGTGCATACCCGCGCCTCTACTCGCTTTCATCGGGTCGCCACTCTACCACGGCGTCCCTGCCCATCGAAAGGAGCATGCTCGTGGCGGTTACGGTATAGAAGGCGCCGTTGTGCGTGCGGACGTAGTTGGCCAGCTTGGTGATGGTGCGCATTGCCGTTTCGCGGTCTTCGTGCCCGAAGTCGAGCAGAACATTCTGTCCCTGGAACAGAGCTTCTTCGATGTCGTCGATCATCTCGGAAGCGCCGTTTTTGACGAGGATCAGTCGGTGATCCTCCTTGGGGCGGTGCAGCGATTCGCCGAAGCTGAAAAAATGCTTTTTCTCATGCTTTGCGCCGCTTTCACCGCGTCTGTCAGCCATGGGGTCCTCGTGTTCCCGCGCCTCGGCTTCAGGCGTCTCGTCCGCCGGACGGCCCTGTGTCTGCCGCCCCTGCGACGACGTCCCGTCCTGCGCGTAACGAGCATCCTGCTCCGCGTCCGACTGTTCCTCGGACGGCGCGGTGACGATATTTTCAGGCGCGCCCTCGTCCTCTTCCCCCTCTTCTTCAGAGACGACAAGACGCTGAAATTTCTTCATGTAGTCCGTACGGCGCTTGCGATGCGATTCGTCAGCGGCGCTGCCGCTGTCGCTCAGCCCTAAAAGGGCCAAAATCTTGCTGCTCACGGTTTTGTCCTCCTAACGGTGTCCAAAAATCGCGGTGCCTACCCGCACTTCCGTACTGCCTTCGGCGACGGCCCACTCAAAATCGCCGCTCATGCCCATCGACAGACAGGGCATGTCGTCCGGAGCCGCTCGCAGACGGTCTCGAAGCTCACGCGTCGCGGAAAAGGCCGCGCGCACCGCGATCTCGTCGCCTCCGAGCGGACCAATAGTCATCAACCCGTTCAGCCTGAGATGAGGGCATTCGCGAACAAAATCGACCAGTGCGGGCACGTCGTTCCACGCGGCGCCGGTCTTCGACTCTTCGGCGGAACTGTTCACCTCGACGAGCACGTCGAGCGTCCTCCCGATTTCGCCGCAGACGCGTTCCGCTGCGGCGGCGATCTCTCGGCTGTCGATGCTCTCGATCACATCGAAGTACTGCGCGGCCTTTCTCACCTTATTGCGCTGCAAATGTCCGATCAGATGCCACGCGACGGTCAGATCGCGGGGGAACGCGGGGATCTTCGCCTGACCTTCCTGAACGTGGTTCTCTCCGAAGCGGCTTACCAGCCCCGTCCGCGCGGCTTCAACCACCGCCTCAAGGGGCTTCGTCTTGCTGACGGCCAGCAGCGCGACATCGGACGGCAGGCGTCCGCTGCGGCGCGCCGCTTCGGCGATACGGCTCTGTATAAGCGCGATTCGTTCGTACATTTCAGTTTTTACCATAAACGAACCCTCTTTTCTTCCGCGTTTTCCGCGTTCAAAATGACGGGATTCCCCGGCGCGAGTCCCGAGGAGACGAAAAACATGCCGTCACCTACGGGTTTACCGGCAACGCCGCGAAAAACGATCCTGTCGCCGACAAGTTCGAACACGCCGTAGGTGCCGTTCCGGATAGTCACCGCCGTATCGGGCACGATCAACCCCGAGTCCTCGTCGGAGCAGACGAGAAAGCGCGTCTCGCGCGACCTCACCATGTCGATAGGGAAATAGGGCATGTCGAGGCAGACTTTCGCCCGAAGCTCGTCGTATTTGACAAAGACGCGCACGTGAGCGGACCACTTCGGCCCTCTCGATTCACGGCGTATTGAAATCGTTCCGCGGTCGAGCGCCGCCCTCAGCGTGTCGGTGAGGTTCAGGTAAAAGATGGCGCGTGGCTGCTGCGGCAGGTAGATGAGCTTACCGACTGTTTTGTTCTTCTCGAGAGGCGCAAGGTCACGCACCCACGCGATCTTCGGCGCGGCGGGCAGCAGACCGGAACCGAGCCAGAGCGTTGAATAATCCCACGAGTCCTCTGCGCCGTCAAGCGCGGGCAGGAAGTAGCCACGGGAAGAGACCCTGACGGGGGTTCCCCGTCCGCGCGACAGCACGGTCGCCACCACATCACCAGCGGCTACCGCCGAGGCCTGCTGGCCTGCCGCCAGCTGCACCATACCCTGCACGGGCGATACGACGGTCTCTTCCCGCCAGAGCAGGAGAGCCTGAACGGGCTGCTCTTCTTCGTAATAATACGGCTGAGGCATGAACATCGGCGGTACAAGTTCGTGCTGGGGGCGCAGCGCCCAGAAAAGGTAGAAACCGACAGCCATGGCGAAGATCAGGACGACCATGAACACTTTCATCAGCCTCAGACCGGATGTCGGTTTTCTCTTCGGCGGATCAGCCGATACGCCGTCCCGTCTGTCGCCTTTAAGAGCGCGCGGACGGCGGGCAGACCTGACACCGGGCTCTGAACGCCGCGGCGGAGGCAGCCGGGTTTGCCGATCGCCCGCGGGCGCAACGGGAGATTCGCCGTCGACGGCCACATTGTCTGCTCCGGCAGCAGGATCGTTACGCTGCTGCGACGACAACTGCGCCTGCCGCTCGCCCGACGGCGCTTCGCGAAGCCCGCGGCTGTCAGGGACTGACAGGCCGCGATTTTCGGGCGCGCTCCGCTTCGGTTCGGGCGAGGCAGCGTTTCCGACCGGCGCGGGGTCGTCGATCATCTTCAATTCCCGCAGGTCGCGGCGGCGGTCGGGCCACTCATAGGAGCCGTCTCTCTTCACGCTCGGCCAACGCTCGCCCTCTCGCGCTCCGTCTCGTCCGCCGAAGACCCGGCGGACGCCTGTTTCCCTAGGTTCGGAGCGTTCGTTGCGACGCGGTTCGGCAGCGGTGTCGTTTCCGACCGGAGCGGGCGCGTCGGCGATCTTCAGCTCCCGCAGGTCACGGCGGCGGTCGGGCCACTCATAGGAGCCGTCTCTCTTCACGCTCGGCCAACGCTCGCCCTCTCGCGCTCCGTCTCGTCCGCCGAAGACCCGGCGGACGCCTGTTTCCCTAGGCTCGGAGCGTTCGCTGCGACGCGGTTCGGTCGGGGCGTCATTTCTGACCGGCGAAGGGTCGTCGGCGATCTTCAGCTCCCGCAGATCGCGGTGAGAACTCTGCCCACTGCGCTCTCCGAAGGCATGACCGCGCGTGCTCAGGGGCGTCTGGGGCAAAATAACTCTTCGCCGCGAACGCGCCGCGTCGCGCGAAAGGTCGTTCTTGTCATTTTGTCTCATTGCCGCGCCTCCGAACAAAATCTCATTTTTTTCAAACGATTATTATAACGCATAAAGCGCAAAACTGCAAAATCTGAATGAAAGCGCGGCCTATTTTCCGTGCGTGTCCGGCGTAGCGCCGCGCCGTTCCTTTCCGCGAGGAACGCTTTAATGAACCTTCCGCCGTCTTCGAGGGTGAAACCTCAGGCGAGCTCGCCATCCGAGTCGGATGCTCCCAAGGCAGACAGGAAAAATTTATGATATGATGGACGAACCGCGGTCCGTTTTTGGACGATCTCGGGGAGGTGCTTCATGGCGTCACGGAATTTCAACGGTGAGTCCGCGGGGAACGTTTCTCCGCAGGAGAGTTCGTTACGGCTATGCGATGGGGAGCACGGGTGGACGTTCGCGGGGTTCTGGTACTTTTTGTTGTTTACGTGCTGTCTGGCTCTGCCAAACTTGATCTACTCGGGCGAAAAGTTTTTTCAAACGCTGCACCTGATGAAGTGGGCGTTTTCTCTCGTGCCCGTCGCCCTGATGGCGCTGACGTGGGGCGGCGAAGCCCTTGTGAAAGGAAAGGGATCGCCCCTCAGGATCGATTTTTTCGGCACCGCCTGGCTGCTCTGCCTGATCCCTGTCTCGGCGCAGCCTCTGTGGACGCCGCTTCGCAGCGCGACGGCCTGGCTGCGTGAGTGGTTTTTCTTCGCCGGTTGCGTTGTCTTCTACCTGACAGCTTTTGCTAACTTTGAGGAGCGCAGTCTGCGCCCAATCCTCAAAATGGCGGCGCTGAACGCGACGATCAACGGCGTTTTCGCCGAGATGCAGATACGCGGCTTCACGCCCCCTGTCTTCGGTCTGAACATCATCATGCGAACACCCGGCCACTACATCGGCAACACGGGGCAGCAGAATATGTTCGCGCTGTGGACTGCTCTGGCGCTGTTTTCTTCGCTGTTCCTGTTCGTCCTCGGCGGCGAAAATTCTTCGGCGCGCGGCATGAAAAACAGACTTTTGCACCTCGGCAGTTTGTCCTTCTACACCGCGATGTCCTGGTTTCTGCTCCGTTCGACCAGCCGTTCGGGGATCATCGCGTTCTGCGTGGGAACGGCGGCGCTGACGCTGATGATCTTCGTCACCGACCGCGACCGCGGGCAGCTGAAGCGCATCGGCCTGGGAGCGGCGATCTTTCTCTTCGCGCTCGGGGTCTTCATTTTCACTGACACAGCGCGCGGAGCCTACTTCCTGCGCAAGGCGGGCGACATGGTCGAAAACGTCAGGAACATCGCGAAAAGGCGGGAAATCTGGGAGTCGTCATGGCAAGTCTTCAGGCAGCACCCGCTGGCAGGCGTCGGTCTGGGGCAGTTCAAGTGGCACTACCTTCTCGGACAGCGCGCCGCCATGGAACTGAACCCACGGCTGCGGTGGCAGTTCACCTACTGGGCGCACAACGAGATTCTGCAGTGCTTCTGCGAGTTCGGAATTTCGGGAGGTTTCGTCCTGCTGTTTCTCGGCGCCGTATGGACGGCCGCTTTTTTCCGCTGCGTGCGGCGGCACAGTGGTCGCGCTCTGCCGCCGGAATTCCTCTGGGGCGCTTCGGTCGTCTTTCTCTTCTGCTTCGACGCGCTCTGGACGCGTCCGTTTCACCGCATAGAAAACGCGCTCTGGGCGACGCTGGCATTCGCTCTGTGTAACCGTCACCTGTTCCGAGGCGAGGATGCCGTCCTGCCCGTTCACGGGCTTCCTTCCGCCTTTTACCGCCTGGCGGCCGCGTTCACGCTCGCGACGGCAGCGCTGGGGCTGTGGTACGGCATCGACGGCGTACGGTCTGACATGCTCCTGCGGCGCGCCGCGAGCATTGCGGGAGACGTTACCGAGAAGGAACGTCTGCTGCGCATCGCCGAAAACAGCCCTATGGTTCGCGATCACGCTCAGCGTGAGCTGGCGCTGCTTCACATCCGAACGGGAGAGAGGAGCGGCGACCGCCGGATGCTCGCTGACGGCCTCAACGAACTGATCGCCGTGTTCGCGTCTCAGCCGACGGCAAAGGACTACGCCATGCTCCTTGAGCACGCGAGACGTTCAAACATCACGTCGCTGTTGGAGTTTCTCGAGCAGTACTCGCCCCCTCCGCGCGCTTTCGACCGCCCCGACTCGGGCACTGTTTCACATGAGCGGCGCGGCCTTCGCCTTTCTCATGATCCCGCGCGTCCGGTCACAAACGGTATGACGCGCTGACAAAAAGCTCCCCGTTCGAGTCGGGGAGCTTTTGACGTCCTGTCTCTCCGCGCCGCCGAAAACGAAAGCGGAGAGTTTAGTCACTTCGCGTGTTTTTCCTATTTTTCAGGGTGATCTTTAAGGTCGGGGATAGCTGTGATGTCATACGGAGTAGTCTGGTAGACAAAATAGTTCAGCCAGTTGCCGTAAAGCAAATGAGCGCAACTGCGCCATCTCACGATGGGAGCCTGATTCGGATCGTCATTCGGGAAATAATTGCACGGGGGCTTGATTGGGAGCCCCGCCGCCGTATCCCGCCTGTACTCTTTCAGCAGAGTGTCGCGGTCGTACTCGGCGTGCCCGAGAAGAAAAACCTGCCGGCCCCGCGGGGATTTGACGGCATAAATCCCCGCTTCGGGGGAGCTTGCCAGAATCTTAAGGCAGGGAACAGCCTCCACATCTTCCCTAGCGACTGTCGTATTGCGGGAATGAGGCACCCAGAAAACGTCGTCAAAGCCCCTGAAAAGGATGAAGTTGGGTTCTTCCAGCGTATGGGCGTAGACCCCTGAAAGTTTTTGGGGCAGATCCCTCTTCGGGATGCCGTAGTGGTAGTAAAGCCCTGCCTGCGCTCCCCAGCAGATGTGAAGGGTGGAGTGGACCTGAGTTTTAGACCATTCCATGATTTCGCACAGTTCCGGCCAGTAGTCAACCTCCTCGAAGGGCATTTGTTCCACCGGCGCTCCCGTGATGACGAGTCCGTCAAACGTGCGGTGGCGCACTTCGGCAAACGTTTTATAAAAGGCAATCATATGGTCCTGCGACGTGTTTTTGGGACGATGTCCCGCAGGGGCGATGAGTTCCAGCTCGATCTGAAGGGGCGTGTTGCCCAGAACTCGGGCAAACTGAGTCTCGGTCTCCACCTTGGTGGGCATGAGGTTGAGCAAAAGGATATGTAAGGGGCGGATATCCTGAGTCAGCGCCCGAGTTTCCGTCATAACGAATATGTTCTCCCTGGTCAAGGTATCTGTGGCCGGTAAATCGTGGGGAATCTTAATAGGCACACTAAACCACTCCTTTGCGTTTTTTTGCTGATTTTTCTGGACGAAAAAGCGCCTTTTGCTCCCGAACGTCCGAAACCGGTTAAACGAACAAGGAAAGGCACGGGGCGACAGATACGGGGAAGCAGAGATAAATGAGAGAGAGGGTTGAAAAAAAGAAAAAAAGCAGCCTTCGTCTCAAAGAGATCAACTTTGAGACGAAGGCCGCTTAAAGCCTCCGCGGTACCACTCAAATTGCGCCGACCCTCACAGATCGAACGCCCCTTCGGGGTCCAACAACCCCTTTGCCCTAACGCGGCGGGATCGGGGAAGCCCTAACGGCGCCAGCGCCCTCGAACTCCCAGCTCGGAAGCCATAGGACTTTGGAAACACTTGCCGCCGGCTCGCACCCGCCGCCGACTCTCTGGTGGCGCCTGTTTCCGTCCCTCTTCGTCACAGCTTTCGCGAAAGTATACTGAAAAAACAGGGATTTGTCAATGCCGGACTTTTCTTTTATTGTCGGCGGAGAGGGGCTGTGCTATCATAAAAAAATCGTCAGCGCGGGACATAAAGTGCGCGTTACGGAGAATCTCTTGCTCCTTTCACGGGAGGCGGAACCATGACCTTACAGCAGTTATATTACGCCATTACCATCGCGGCAAACGGCTCCTTCAACAAGGCGGCGGAGTCTCTCTATATAAGCCAGCCATCGCTGACCTCGTCGATGCGGGAACTGGAAAAGGAACTCGGTTTTTCCGTATTTAACCGCAGCGGCAGAGGAGTGACCGTAACGCAGGACGGGGCGGAATTCCTCCTCTATGCCAGACAAGTATACAGCCAGTATGAGTCCTTATTGGATAAATTCGGCAAGGCACAGAACATAAAAAAGAAGTTCGGCGTCTCCACTCAGCACTATTCGTTCGCTGTAAAGGCCTTTGTCGAGATGGTGCAGTCCTTCGACATGCTCCAATACGAGTTTTCCATTCGAGAAACGCAGACGCGGGTCGTCATTTCCGACGTGGCCAATCTGAGGAGCGAGATCGGCATCCTGTACTTAAGCGATTTTAACCGCGCCGCCATCGGCAAGCTCCTGAGATCAGCGGGGCTGCGGTTCCATCACCTTATCGACTGCAGGGCCTATGTGTACCTGTGGTCGGGACACCCGTTGGCGAAGAAAAAATCCATCACGCTCGCGGAACTGCGGAACTACCCCTGCCTTTCCTTTGAGCAGGGAGACGGCAGTTCGTTTTACTTTGCCGAGGAAATTTTGAGCACCTATGAATATCCCCGAACGATCAAGGCCAACGACAGAGCCACCATGCTCAATCTCATGGTCGGCTTGAACGGATACACGCTCTGCTCGGGAATCATCTGCGAGGAGTTGAACGGCGACGCCTATCTGGCCATTCCCTTTGAGGACGAGACCGTCACGGAAAGCAGCATCATGGAAATCGGCTATATCACCAAGGCCAACAGCAGTTTGAGCAACATCGGAGAGAAGTACATTCAGGAGATCAAAAGGTACCTTCAAAACTATAAGGGATACAGATAAATCCCGAACGGCGACCGGGCTCTTTTAACGCGCGTCTCCCGCGCTTGACGGAACAGGCGTGCTGAAAGAGACAAGACTGCGGAACGCCCATTTTCAGAGATCCGTCGCCGTCCATTTTCTGAGATATAAGTAAAATCTATAACCAAAAATCTGTTTCCTGTATTGGTAATAGGTTCCCCTTTCTTGTTATAATCACCGCACAGGAAGGGGGGCAAGGCAGTGATGAATCAGTTTTTTTCCAAGGGGCGCCTCCATACTTTTATTTCGATCCTGCTCAGTCTGAACCGAATGTGAGCGTGGGACATTCTCAGTTCGTTTTTTGCGTCCGTAAGAAGTCAGAAACAGGAACCAGAAGAAAACCCACAGGAGGTTATATTATGTCTCACATTCGCGATCCTAAAAACTGGCGTTTTGAAACCAGACAGCTTCATATCGGTCAGGAGCAGGCCGATCCCGCTACCGACGCGAGGGCGGTGCCTATTTACGCGTCGACGTCGTTCGTCTTCCACAACGCCCAGCACGCCGCCGACCGTTTCGGGCTCAGGGACGCGGGCAACATCTACGGTCGCCTCACAAATCCCACCGAAGACGTTTTCGAGCGGCGCATCGCTTCTCTCGAGGGCGGCTCTGCGGCTCTGGCAACAGCTTCAGGCGCGGCGGCCGTGAATTACGCTTTCAACGCCGTGGCCAAGACGGGCGAGCACATCGTCGCCGCCAAAACCATTTACGGCGGCACCTACAACCTGCTGGCCCACACTCTGCCGCTCACCTCGGGCATCACCGCCACCTTTGTCGATCCCGACGTGAAGGGTTCCTTCGAGGCCGCCATTCAAGAAAACACCAAGGCGATCTTCATCGAGACGCTGGGGAACCCCAATTCCAACATCATCGACATCGAAGCCGTCGCCGACATTGCGCATCGGCACGGCATTCCCCTGCTGATCGACTCCACGTTCGCCACTCCTTATCTGATCAGGCCCGTCGAGCACGGCGCGGACGTCGTGATCCACTCGGCGACCAAGTTCATCGGCGGACACGGAACGGCCATCGGCGGAGTGATCGTGGACGGCGGAACTTTCGATTGGAAGGCGTCCGGAAAATTCCCGTGGATTTCCGAGCCCAACCCCAGCTACCATGGGATCTCGTTCGTGGACGCCGCCGGCCCCGCCGCGTTCGCCACATACGTGCGGGCCATCCTTCTGAGGGACACGGGCTCGACGCTTTCCCCGTTCCACGCTTTCCTGTTCCTGCAGGGGTTGGAGACGCTCTCCATCCGCGTTGAACGCCACGTGGAAAACGCTCTGAAGATCGTTGACTATCTTTCGAAGCACCCCCAGGTGGAGGCGGTTCACCATCCATCACTCGCCTCGGAACCCAGCCATAACCTCTACGCGAAGTACTTCCCCAACGGCGCCGGTTCCATCTTCACGTTCGAGATCAAAGGCGGCGCTGATACCGCGCGCAAGTTCATCGACAACCTGCCTATCTTCTCGCTGCTGGCCAACGTGGCGGACGTGAAGTCGCTTGTCATCCACCCCG
>CAZFNC010000041.1:0-15320 GCA_964520485.1 uncultured Synergistaceae bacterium
GCGTGTCGACGATGCAGCCGACGAGTCCCTTGCGCTGGAGTTCGCAGATGGGGCCGGCGATGCCGCCGATGGCAAAGCTCATCTTGATGTTGCGCTCGCGCATCAGAGGTTCAATGAAACGGTTGACGGCCAGCGAGGGACCGCCCGCGCCGGTCTGGAACGAGAAACCGTCCTTGAACCACGGCGTGGCGGTCATGACCTTGGCGACTGCCTCGGCCATCATCAGATCGCGCGGGTTCTGCGTCATGCGCGCGGCGGCGGAAGCGATCTTTTTGGGATTGCCGATCTCGTCGACTTTGACGACATAATCGACGTTGATGCCGTGGATGGACGCGGGGAAGTTGGGATAGGGCACAAGCGTGTCGGTGATCACGACAACCTTGTCGGCGTATTCGCTGTCGACGACGGCATAGGAGAGCACGCCGCAGTCGCTCTTGCCGCCGAGAGCGCGGCAGTTGCCGTATTCGTCGGCCGTCGGAGCGCCGATGAAAGCCACGTCGATGTGGACCTTGCCCTCTTCGATGGCGCGAACGCGCCCGCCGTGGCTGCGCAGGATAGCCGGCGTCTTGAGCTTGCCGTGGCTGACGACGTCGCCCATGCGTCCGCGGATGCCGCTGGTCTGGATACCCGTGACGATGCCGTCTTCGATGTACTGGGCGATGGGGTCGTGGGCGCTGCCGAGGCTGGAGGCGGCGATCGTGATATCCTTCAGGCCGAGCGCGACGACTTCTTTCATAACCATGTTGACGATGTAGTCGCCGTCGCGGAAGTGGTGGTGGAACGAGACCGTCATTCCGTCCTTGAGGCCGCATTTGACGATGGCTTCGCGGATGCTTCCGACGATCTTGGACTCCTGCGGCTTCTCACAGATGCGCGTATGGGGCCCCTGCTTGGCGAGGAGCTGGCCGTCGCGGGCGTTGGCGCCCTTGTACGGCTCATAACCGAGGGCGAGAACACTCTCGGGAATATCTCTGCCGACTGCGTTGATCATTTTACAGATCCCCCTTATACAGACCGCTGGCCTTGGCCAGTTGGATAACGCGCTCGGCGCCGGGCAGGAAGGCGATGTCGAGCATCTTGCCGTTGAGGGTGAAGACGCCGATGCCCTTGGCGGCGTTCTCGCGGATGGTGCGCACGATGGCTTCCGCCTGGGCGATCTCCTTCTCGCTCGGGGCGAGCATCTCGTGCACGATCTGGATTTGACGCGGGTTGATCAGCGACTTGCCGTCAAAGCCCATGTCCTTGTTCTGCTGCATTTCGGCGCGGAACCCTTCCTCGTCGTCGAGGTCGGTGAAGACGGTGTCGAAGCACTGCACGCCGGCGGCGCGGGCGGCCACGAGCAGGTTGCCGCGCGCGGCCAGCATCTCGATGCCCCCGCGGATGGGCTTGACCTGCATGCACTTGCGGTAGTCGCCGCCGGAAATGGCGACGCCGAACAGGCGCGGCGAGGCGGTGCAGATCTCGTAGGCGTTGAGCACGCCCTTGGGGCTTTCGACGGCCGCCATCAGCAGCGTGCGGCCCTCCTCCACGCCGAACTCGCGCTCGGCGGCGAGCACGGCGGCCTCGACGACCTTCACGTCCTCGGCCGTCTCGGTCTTGGCGATGCGGATGCCGTCGGCGCCCCCGGCCACGCAGACGCGCACGTCTTCCTTCCAGTGCGGCGTGTCGAGGCCGTTGATGCGCACGATGACCTCGGTGTCGCCGTAGTCGATCGTGGTGAGCGCGTGGTACAGCGAGAAGCGCGCGCTGTCCTTCTGGTTCTCGGCGACGGCGTCCTCAAGATCCAGCATGATGCTGTCGGCGCCGTAGATGTAAGCGTCTTTGATGAGTCCGGGCTTCTGCGCGTTCATGAACATCATCGTGCGGCGCAGACGGAATTTTTCAGGCTTCGGACGCGGGATCATTTGATCAGCCCTCCCCACGGATACGTCCCGTCGGCGTCGTACTGACAGCCGCGGTAATACGCGCACTCCACGCGCGCCTTGATGGTGCAGTCGAGCGCGCCGTGATCGTTGACGGACACGGCAGCGTTTTCCACGCCGAGGCGGTCAAGCGTGGCCAACACCGTCTCCCTGATCTGGCGCCCATAGGCGTTGAGCACCGTGCTCTGCACATCGAGCGCGATGCCGCCGGACTGCTTCGGCTCAAGCGTGATCAACACGTCGCTTGACTCAAGCGTACCGGCAATTCCCGTTGTTTTCATCTCCATGCCGCATACTCCTCCTTCTGTCAAAATAACCGGTTGTCACTTCACTGACGTTCATGGCGCTGTACCGTCGCGCGGACGGAGATCGCCCATACATCTTTCGACGTCCGCGCTTTTATGTCTCTATTATCCTCTATTTTTTAAAAATTTCCACTGCTTTTTTCTTCGGAAAATCATGATGAGTCACGAAAATCCGGCGAGGAGGTCCGCAATGAACACAAAAGGGCGAGCCTCGTCACGGCCGCCGGCGGGCACACCGGAATCAGCGCGGGCAGAATAGAAGGGAAAAATTTTCACACAAAAATCACGGCCGGCCGGAAAAGGCCGTGCGATGGGAAAAAATTCCCTGCCGAGCGGCCGATGCTTTCTCGTGCCGAATTAAGCTTTCGATCCGTACTCCCATTTTTCGAGTGTGAGCCGATCGACGATATCGTCGTTGAGGTTAAAACCCATGCCGGAACGATCGGGCACCTGCACCATGGCGTGCTCGTCGATATAGCTTGACGGAGTGACCGTATCTTCAACATAATAGCGGTCGCTGCCGGGGATGTCGTTGGGATAGCGGTAATACGGCAAGGTGGCAACGGCGAGGTTATGTCCGCGCGCCACACCGGCATCCAGCATGCCGCCGCACCAACAGTAGACGCCGTGCTCACCCGCATATTTCTGGATGCGACGCGCTTCGGTAAGACCACCGACACGGGCAACCTTGATGTTGATTATTCTGCAGCTGCCCAGCTCAATGGCGCGGCGCGCGTCGTCGATGGTGTCGATACTCTCGTCAAGGCAGATTGGCGTCTTAATAGCAGCCTGCAGGTGACGGTGATCAACGATGTCGTCGCTGGCCAGAGGCTGCTCAATCATAAGCAAGTTGAGATCGTCCATCTCCTTAAACACAGGGATATCCTCGAGCCTGTAAGCAGAGTTAGCGTCAGCCATCAGCATGATGTCGCCGAAACGTTCGCGCACAGCCGACAAATACCGTATATCGCTCCCCGGCTTAATCTTACACTTCACTCGGCGGTACCCTTGCTTCATGTACTTCTCCACGGTGCGGCACAGGTCGTCTGGCGTCGGCTCTATGCCCAGAGAGACGCCTGCCTCGACGGACGTTCTGACGCCACCGAGAGCCCTAAATTCGGGCAGATTTCTCTCCTTGGAATAGAGGTCCCACAGTGCGCAGTCGATGCTGGCGCGAGCCATACGGTTGCGGCGAATCCATGCCGTGGCATCGAAAAACGCCTCGGGAGAGGCAATGTCGCCCGCGTCAAACAGACAAGGGATCAGCACTGTCTGGAGCACGTGGATGGCGCCCTGAGTAGTCTCTTCGTTGTACCACGGATAAAAGAACGCCGAGCATTCGCCGTAGCCGACAAAGCCTTCGTCGTCGTGCAGTTCGACAATGGAAAAGTCTTTCTGAACAAAGTTGGCAAAGCTCGTACGAAAGCCGCTCCCTTTCATCTTCAACGCCAGACGCCTCAAAATAACTTTGGTGATTTTCATCTATCTTCCTCCTTTACAGAATAAGGCCGGAACGGTGCTGAAACATGCCAATCCGGCTTTTTACGACGCTGCGATCACTTCGCGGCGGCGACTTTCAGTTCGTCGAGACTCTTGAACTTGTGCGAGTAAAGTCCCTGAGGTCCGAGGTACGTGTCGCCGATGGACTGAATTTTGTAGCCGCGCGCGGCGATCTCCTTAGCGAGAAAGGCCTTGTGCTGGAATGCGTTGAGATCGATGTCGCCGATGCTGAGAGCCTCGTTGGGCAGGTTGAAGGCGTCAAACTCGACCAGCTCGATGAAAATCTTGTCGCCGCGCTCGTCGAGTACTTTCTGCACAGCGTTCCACTGACCGTTCATGGCGCCGTTGACGCCAACGCGGATCACGCGCTTGCCGTCCTTCTCGCTTTTGTACCCGTTGACACTTTCAAGGAACCCTGCTGGAACGGTATAGTTTTTCTCGAACGGAAAAGCAGGATAGCGCGCCTCTTTCCACTCCTCGAACATGTACTCTGCGACGAGTTGAGTGCGGTAGGCGGAGACGATCTTGGCGTAATCGGGATCGTTAGCCTCTTCGGATCTGGCGACGATGACGCAAATGAAAGGGTTGTCGCTCGCGCCGTCACTTTTTTCGACGGCGAGACCGTTTTTCGAGGGAATCAGACCCGCGGGGATGCCGTAGTTGCCGCCGACTACGATCGCGTCGAGGTCGTCGATCATCGACGTGAGTACGTTGGCCTGCGTGGGGACAATTTCGACGTTATACAGGTAATCTGTGATGTCCTTACTCTCGGGTGCGAAACCCGCGGCAGGATCGGTGACAATCAGGCCCGCAGCTTCCAGCAATTTGAGCGCGCGGCCGCAATTTGTCGGATCATCGGCGACGCCGATTTTCAGCGGCTGCGCTGAAGACGCAGAAGAGACAAGGGCAGCGACAAGAGCGATCGCCACGATAAAAACGCGTCTCATGAATTAAACCCTCCCCCATAATATGTTCATGTTTTCGCGAGAGGGGCCGCCCCGTCATGTAACGGAGGCGGCCCGAGTGACTGTTTTCTTAAGAGAAATTACTTTTTGCCGGCCAGCGCCTTAAGCTCGTCGAGAGTCTTGACCTTGCGGCTGAAGAGCGCGAGCGGGGCGATGATGGTGTCGCCCGCCACGTCGATCTTATAGCCCTGAGAGGCGATTTCCTTGTTCAGGAAAGCTTTGTGCTGGAACGCGTTCAGGTCGATCTCGCCGCTGTTGAGGGCTTCGTTGGGCAGATTGTACGCGTCGAACTCGACAAGCTCGATGTAGATGTTGTCGCCGCGCTCGTCGAGGATCTTCTGCACCACGGGCCACTGATCGTGAGCGGAACCGCACACGCCCACCTTGACGACGGTTTTGCCTTCCTTGCTGCTCTTGTAGTCGAGGAACGATTCGACAAAGCCTTCGGCGGGTGTGAAATTCGGGTTATAGCTCCACGCGGGGATGTTGGCTTCCTTGTAGCGGACGAGAATGAACTCGGCGACGGTCTGGGTCTGATAGGCGGAGACAATCTTCTGGAAGACAGGATTGTCTTTCTCTCCCGCGCGGCAGGCGATAATGTTGATGAAGGGGTTGTCGCCGCCTTCGCCCTGCTTCTCGACGATCAGGGCGTCGCGCGAGGGGACGAGTCCCGCAGGGATGGCGTAAGTGCTGTTGATGGTGCTGGCGCCGTAATCGTCGAGCGTGGAGGGCAGCGTGTTGGCGGCGGCGGGAACGACTTCGATGTCGTAGAGAAGGGACGTGATGTCCTTCAGCTCGGGGGAGAAACCGGCGGCGGGATCGACGGTGATCAGACCGGCCGTTTCAAGCAGCTTGATGGCGCGCGCGCCGTTGGTGGCGTCGTTGGGAATGCCGATGGAAACCGTGGCGAAAGCGCTTACGGCGCTGATCGCGACGAGTGCGAAAGCGGCGATGAGACTCTTTTTCATGATTGTTTTTCCTCCTTAGGAAATATTGTTTAAATACTATTTAACAACATTGTCCCCGCGAAAATGGAGCTTGGGGCGGAAGAGCTTTCTGTTGGTCGTGCGCGATGCCAGAAACGAACCGACGCCCTGGAGCAGGGACACGGTGACGAGGAGCACGGCGACGCAGACGTTGACGATGTCCTGATAGTGCAGGTTCTGTCCGTAGTTGATCGCGAAGCTGCCGATGCCGCCGGCGCCGACGGCGCCTGCCATGGTCGTCAGGCCGATGAGGCTGAGCGCCGTGATCGTCGTCACGCGGATCAGGCCGGGGACGGCCTCGGGCAGACAAACGCGGAGGACGATGCCGGCCGTTCCGGAGCCCATGCTGCGGGCGGCTTCAATCTTGCCCGCGTCGACTGCGACGAGAACCGACTCCACCTGACGGGCGTAGAACGGCACCGCGCCGAACACGAGCGGGACGATCGCGCCCCTGACGCCGATCGCCGTGCCGACAAGGGCGCGAGTGAGCGGGATCAGGAAGATCAGCAGAATGATGAACGGTATCGAGCGGAAGACGTTGATGAACGTGTCGACGAGACGGAACACGAGCGCGTTGGGACGGATGCCGTCCCTGCGCGCGACGGCGAGCGCGATTCCGAACAGAGCGCCGAACACAAACGCGATCGCTCCCGCGATCAGAAACATCTGGACGGTCGCTTCGCAGCTGGTAACGAACTTCGCCCTATATGCCCAGACATTGGGCGCCCACCGCTTACAGATTTCGGCCATCGTCGATCACCTCCACCCGAACGCCGCTGGCGCGCAGATAATCCAGCGCGCGGGCGATATTTTCCTGTTCTCCGTGAGCCATCACCACGGTGAAACCCAGAGGACTGTCCTGAAGCAGATCAACGTTTGCGAGAACGATGCTCAGGTCGATCTCAAACTTTCGCGACGCCTGCGAGATCAGCGCCTCAGCGACACATTCGCGTGCGAACGTGAGGTTGACAAGCTGATTGTCCGGCGCGGTCCGCACCAGAGGCGACTTGCCCGCCAGCAGTTTGCCGAGGTTGCTCAGCCCCGAAGCGGTCGCCACAAAACGGCGCGTGATGACCTCGCGCGGGGCCGAGAAGACGTCGTAAACGCTGCCTTCCTCCACCACGCGCCCCTGTTCCATGACAGCGACGCGCGTGCAGATCGACTTGATCACGGCCATCTCGTGCGTGATCATGATGATCGTCAGACCGAGTTTGCGGTTCAGCGACTTGAGCAGCGTGAGAATCGACTCGGTCACTTCGGGATCGAGCGCGCTTGTCGCTTCGTCGGAGAGCAGGATCTTCGGGTTGTTGGCGAGCGCGCGGGCGATGGCGACTCTCTGTTTCTGCCCGCCTGAAAGCTGGGACGGGTAGGCGTCCACCTTGTCGGCAAGTTCCACCAGTTCGAGAAGTTCGAGCACGCGGGATTCGATCTCCCGCTCCCCGCGTCCCGTGTACTTCAGGGGATAGGCGACATTTTCAAATACCGTGCTCCGGTCGAGCAGGTTGAAATGCTGGAAGATCATGCCGATGCCGCGGCGCAGGCGGCGAAGGTCGGCCTCGGCGGCGGCCCGTCCGCGAGCTTCGCCCTCGGGCATGAACCGCAGCGAGCCGTTTTCGCTCTCAAACGTGCCGAAGCCGCCGACGGTCACGCGCCCTTCGTCGGGCTTTTCGAGAAAGTTCACGCACCGCACCAGCGTGGACTTGCCCGCCCCAGAATAGCCGATGACTCCGTATATATCTCCCGCTCCGATATTCAGGCTGACGCCGTCAAGCGCCTTGACGACGCCTCCGCCGGGAGTCCTGTATGACTTGCGGAGACCGCTCAGTTCTATCATGCTCTTTCATTCCTTCCGCGAGGTCCGCGCAGCTTTTCACTCAGGTGTAAAAACGTCCAAAAAAAACGCCTCGTCGTGCGACAAGGCGGATATTCTCCGATACGAGGCTTCCCCTCATCGCTGTCAGCCGGACCACCTTACCGCACGGGCAGGTTGGTGCAGGATCGTTGAGCTGACTCTCTCCCCTGGCTCTTGATAAAGTTGCGCTTGAATTGTAGAACATACTAACACAGGGACGCGAATCGCGCAAGAGGGAATTTTTCGGAAAGTCGAATTTTCGCTTTTCCGGCGCGCGTCCGATCCGCGTTTTTCGCAAAAAAACCGGCGCGGAGGGAAAGCCCCGTGCGCCGGTCCGCTTTTTACAGCGTGTACTGCGAATACTGCTCGCGAATGCCCTTGACCGCTGCCGCAAGCGCTTCGGGATCGAGCACCATCTCCATCATGGAAATCTGCTCTTCCCACGCGGCGGGGTCGGCTTCAGCCTTGATCTCCTCATCGAAAATGTCGTAAACGGCGAGTCCCAACGGGACGCCGGCCAGCGGACCTGCATAAGTGGGATCTCCGTTGGTCACGGTCTCGGCGTAAATTTCCGCGCCTTCGGCGTCGGAAGAACCGAAAATGACCACGCAGTTCTCAGCACCGTACTTCTCGGAGCAGTCCAGCACGCGCTGCTGGTTCTGCAAGTCCATGGCTCCCGCGGCCGTTCAGACGAAGCACTCCGTAGCTTCGAAGACGACTTCGGCGCCGCTGTTCTCGAAACACGCCTTCATGGCGGGCGCCGGCACTCCGTCGCGTTCGCCGAGGAGAATCAGTTTCTTACCTGCGAGTTTGCCCATAAGTCGCACCTCCTTCTTTTGTGACGTGACAGCTGTATTATAACCATCATTTTTGTAAATGCAAGAGGTCTATAACAGTTTCGTATGTTTAGATACACTCTTTCTGATTTCTTTGTGCTTTTTGCATAAATTTCACGCTCTGCATCACGCTGAGAGGAATTTTTTCTCCGCCGCTATGTCAATCCGATTTTTCATGCTATAATAATAAAAAGTGTGCTTTTTACAAGCTCGTTAATTCTTTCCGCCAAAGGAGTCTATACCATGAACGAAATCCGACTTGCCGATTTCCGAGCCGAGAGCCTGCAGTTTGACATGAACCATCACTTCAAGCCCGGCAAGGAAGAGAACCTCCAGCTGTCGATCAAGCTCGACACGCGCGTGCGCATGAGCAGCACGCCGAAGGAACCCGTCCTGCTCAACATACGCGTCACGGTCTTTGACGACGCCGAGACCAACAACTACCCGTTTGAGATCGTCGCGGACGTGACCGGCGTGTTTTTTATCGACGCCCAGGGCACCGATCGCGAGAACATCCTGCACGATGAGGGCATTCCCATGCTCCTGCCCTACGTGCGCGCCATGGTCAGCCAGCTCGTCTCGCTCGCCAACCTGCCCACGCCTGTCATCCTGCCGCCTCTCGACCCGTCGCAGATGCATCGTGTCGAACCCGGCGAGGACGCATCGCCCAAAGAATAAGTCGCGTTTTTTTGCCCTTTCGCTTCAGCGCGAAAGGGTTTTTTGCGCGGCAATCAAAGCGGCTGCAGCTTGCCGATTGATTTTCCAAACAGGCCGGAACGCCCGTGAACGTCTGTTCGTGCGTGACGGACGGGACGCGCGGGCGTTTTTATCCGCCAGCGTTTTTGGAACGATGGAACACAAGAGGGACGCGCCGCCGCGCGGGCGGACGCGTCCCCGATTTTTGCGGACGAACGTATCGGCGCGTCCGCCTTCGCGCATTAAATACGACGAAAGAAAAACTATTGATCCTTCGGCACGTAATCCGGCACTTTCTCCGAGACGAGGAAGAAGACGGCGGCGACGACAACGGCGCCGCAGGCGAGGCACACGCCGAGATTCTGCCCAAAAGCCACGCAGACATACGAGGCGGCGGCGCCGAGGCCGGCGAGCAACGCGTAGGGGAACTGCGTGCGCACGTGGTCAACGTGGTCGGAACCGCAGAACATCGAAGACATGATCGTCGTGTCGCTGATGGGGCTGCAGTGGTCGCCGAAAACCGCTCCGGCGAACACGGCGCCGAGCGTGGGCAGCATGTACGTCATCGTGTCGATGCCGGCCGCGGCCGAGACCTTGGTGAGCAGAGGAACGACGATCGGCATGAGAATGCCCATCGTGCCGTAGCTGGTGCCGGTGCAGAAGGAGATCACCATTCCAGTGAGGAAGGTGAGCAGCGGGATCCACTCGGGCGTGAGAAAGTCCTTAGTGACGTTGACAAGGTAGGCGGCGGTTCCCACCGACTTGATCGAGGCGCTGATGCCCCACGCGTAGATCAGGATCATCGAGCCGACGAACACCGACTGACCGCCCTTGAGGAATCCACGGAACAGGCGTGTCAGGGACGCGGCGCGCTGAACGCTGTAGAGCACCAGCGTCAGCACGGCGGCGGCGTATGAGCCGTAGATCAGGGCCAGCGAGCTGTTGGAGTTGGCCATGGCCTCGCTCAGGCCGACTTTCGGGAACCCGCCGGTGACGAGAAGCATGCCGACGATGAAAAAGACGAGGAACAGGACGGGCAGGACGAAATTGAGCACTCGGTCGGGCGCGGTTTCGTCGGGCTCCAGATCGGGATCTCCCGCCGATGACAAAAGCGGCGTGGCGCCGGGGCGGATCACGTCGCCCGTCTCGCGGGCGCGGCGCTCCGCTCGGAGCATCGGCCCGAAGTCGCGGCCCGTGGCGATGACGAGAGCGACAAGGAGCAAAGCGAGCAGATTGTAGAAGACAAACGGCACAGACTGAAGGTACGTTGTGTAATAGCTGGTCGTGATGCCGAGATCGGCGTACTGTTTGCCGATCTGACCCACCATGTACGCCACCCACGACGAGACGCCGGCGATAGCGGCCACGGGCGCGGCGGTGCTGTCCACCAGATACGACAGCTTCTCCTTGGAGACTCGGTAGTTGTCGCTGATGGGGCGCATGGTTGTACCGACGACGGCCGCGGTCACGTAGTCCTCAAAGAAGATGACCACGCCGGCCAGCGCGGTGAAGAACTGCGAGCTGCGGCTGCTCTTGATGCGCCGCGAAAGCGCCCTGATGGCCGAGCGGACGCCGCCGCCGGCCTGCATGACGCCGACCATGCCGCTCATGGTGATGCAGGTCATGACGATGCGCGCGCCCCACGGGTCGCCGAGCGAGTTCCAAATCTGCTCGATGGCCTTGCCGAAGCCGTAGATCGGGTTCCAGCCGCAGACGATGGTACCCGCGATCCAGCTGCCCAAAAACAGCGACGGGATGACCTCGCGCGTGATCAGACACAACGCGATGGCGGCAAACGGCGGCAGAAGCGACAGCGCGCCGAAATCGGGCGCGGGCGCGTCGCCCTCGGCCGCCAGCGCGGCGGAACACAGCGCGACAAGCGCCACAGGCGCCAACGCGCAAACAGAACGGAAACGACGGAACGACATTCAAAAACTCCTCCCTGTGTGAAAGAATTGAACAACCTGAATCGAAACGACGCGCGCAGCGCAGGACAACGCGTATGCCTCGCGCGTGGGTCTTTTTACTCGAGCGGAGCGTGGATTTTCCGCGCGCGAAGCGCCGGATCAGATCTGGCCGCGAACCAGGTCCTCAAGCGTCTGCCGCGCGACGGCGAGACGGGCTTTCCCGTTCCTCGCGAAGACGACGGCGGGACGCGGCGTGCAGTTGTACGTGCTGAACATCGAGTACGTATACGCGCCTGTCAGAGGAACGGCGAGCACATCGCCCACGTTCAGCCACGGCACGGGCGTGTCGAGCGTGAGCACGTCGCCCGACTCGCAGCAAGGACCGGCGATCGCGGCGCGGCTTGATACGGGACGCGTCGTGTCGTTCGCCAGCCGCACGGCGTACTCCGCCTGATACAGCTGAGGGCGCGGATTGTCCGTCATGCCGCCGTCGACGGCCACGTAGGTGCGCACGCCTGGAATATGTTTTACACTCTGCACGGTGTACAACGTGATGCCCGACTCGCCGGCGATCCAGCGCCCCGGCTCGAAGAGCACTTCGGGGCGCGACAGGCCGAGAGCGGCGCAGCTTGAGTCGACTCGGTCGAGTATCCGCGAGACGAACGCGTCCGCCGGCGTTTCCGCTTCGCCCGGCAGATTGGGGATGCCGAAGCCGCCGCCAAGGTCAAGCTCGCGCGCATCAAAGCCCAGAGATCCCTGAAGAGAAGCGAGCAGCTCCGTCATGCGGCTGACGGCGGCAAAGTGAGCGTCAGTGTCGCGCAGCTGGGAGCCGACGTGCACGTGCAGACCGGCAAGGTCGAGATACGGCGAGGCCACAGCCGACTTTACGGCGCGTTCAAGGCTCGCCAGCGGCACGCCGAACTTACAGTCCAACTGGGCCGTCTGTATGGCGCGGTGCGTGTGCGCGTCGATGCCCGGCGAAACGCGCAGAAGGATCTTCTGCGCCGCGCCGCGGGCGGCGCATAGCCTCTCCAGCCGGTCAAGCTCATCCTCGCTGTCGACGACGACGGTATCCACACCCCACTCCAGCCCCGCGGCGAGAAAGGCTTCTGTCTTAGCGTTGCCGTGCAGCGTCACGCGTCCCATTGGGAAACTCGCCGCGCGCGCCAGGTACAACTCGCCGAGAGAAACCGTGTCGAGACACAGCCCCTCCTCGTCGATCAACCTTGCCATCGCAAGGTTCAAAAACGCCTTGCCTCCGTAACAGACTCGCGCGCGCCGTCCGCGCACAGCGTCGACCAGGCGGCGGCAGTGACGGCGGATCATTTCTTCGTCGTACACGTAAAGCGGCGTCCCGTATTCGCGCGCCAGCTCGACCGTGTCGCAGCCGCCCCAGATCAGATGATTGCCCATCGTCCCTTTTCCTCCCAACTAAGAACCGAGACAGGGAAAAAAAAGCGCCCCTGTGTATTTTCAGTGAAATACACAGGGACGCGCAAAACAGCCCGCACGCGGTACCACCCTGCTTGGACGCACAAAAGAAACGTCCCGCTCTAACCCTTTGACGGAGGTCAGCCCGGAAAGCGTACTCTGGCCGCACGGCCTTTCCGCCACGGCTCCCCGGCCCTTGCCCGCGTCAACATGCCCGCAAAAGCCCTTCCAGCCCGGGAGCTTTCTCTCTGTGCGCGCATTGGCGTTTTCGCGGGGTTCCGGTTCATCGCCTTTATCCGCATGTTCTTTTATATAAAATTATAATCCGCAAATATTTTCTGTCAAGAGCGAAAGCTGAAATTTTCGGCGTGAGAAACAAAATTTCCAACGGGTCACGGAAGAGGGCCTGCGTGCCGCCGACGGCTTCACACAAGCCTCCCACTCGTTTCGCGCCTTCGGGACGGCGAAAGTGAAAGCACGGAAAATTATTGCCATTTCATCTCTTTTTTTGCCTTTATCACTGGAAAAGTTCATGGCTTTATGGTATTTTAAATAAAGACATGACGACTATTCTAACGGCGCCGTCATTCGTTCCGCCGTTAAAACCAACGGGAGGTATCTGTCATGACAGCACGAGTGATCACCATCAGCCGTGAGTACGGCAGCGGCGGACGGATCATCGGCGAACTGCTCGCCAAAGAGCTGGGCTACGGTTTCTACGACAAGGTGCTCATCGACCTGGCCGCCAAGAAGAGCGGCTTCGCAATTGACTACATCAAGAACACTGAAGAACAGGTCACGCCCAACTTCCTCTTCAACCTCGCGGCCAACGGGTATTACGCCAACACCGTCTTCATCAATGACGGACTGCCCGCTTCCGACAGACTGTTCATCATGCAGACCAAGATCATCCGCGAAGAAGTCGAAAAGGGGCCATGCGTCTTTGTCGGACGCTGCGCCGATTACATCCTGCGCGAGCGCGCAGACTGTCTCAACGTGTTCGTGCACGCACCTCTCGCCGATCGCGTGAAGCGCGCGGTGTCGGAATACGGTCTCACCGCCGATGGCGCCGAAAAGACGGTTCTGCGCAACGACAAGATCCGAGCTAAACATTATCAGTACTACGCCGGCGCCAAATGGGGAGAGGCGAGGCGCTATCACTTCGCGATCAACTCAAGCGCTTTCGGTTTGGAGGCTATCGTCAAGGTCATCGCCGGGGCGGCGCGGAATTTCGGTTGATCCGCCGTCGGACAACGCGCCAGGGGATAACCCGAACAGCGTTTGTCGCGCAAGAGACACGGCGCGCGACGTCAAACAGTCCGAGCAACATTCGGGCGCGAACGTCATGAACCGTCCGCGGGCGCGACGACAAATGTAACATTGACACAGATATTATTCAACGCCCCGTCCTCTTTCAAGAAAATTCGGGACAGGCCCCGATCCGCTTTCCGCGCTTTGGAGCCTGTCCCGTTTTGGCATTTATCCGCTCTGTCCTTTTATTCTTCCCAGTTGAGGAAACCTTTGCCGCGCACTTCCGAGGCAATGGCGACGCGCATGAAAGCGTCGGGGTCGTTTGCCTTGAGAAAGAGCTTGAGCTGATTGACTTGACGCGGCACCAGCAGAGCGACGATGACGTTGCGGCGTTTCCCGTCCCAGCCGCCGTAGGCGGGGAAGACGGTCACGCCCCTGCGCAGCGTATGGACGATGTAATCGCGCGCCTCTTCAACCTTGTCGGTGATGATCATCACCTCGCTGCGCTGGGAGAACGCGCGTAAGTCGCCGTTGAGCACGAGAGACGTGATGTAGGCCAAAAGAAAACCGTACAACGCGTTTTCAAACGGTACGATCGTCAGAAACGCGAGGATAACGGCAAAGTTAAGGTACATCGAGATGTTGCCGAGCTCAATGCCATACTTGCGGTTGAGCGCCATGGAGACGATGTCCATTCCCCCCGTCGAGCCGCCCGTGGAGAATATGGCCGCGGACGCGATGCCGTACAGCACGGAAGCGGCGATGACGAGGAGCAGGCGGTCGGTGATCACAGGCTTGGGAAACAGTTCGAGGACTTCCATGAACGCGGACATGATGACCACCGAATAGAGCGTCCACCACAAAAAGCGCCGTGGCAGCACCTTGTACGCGTAGGCGAACAGCGCCAGGTTGAAAATCAGATAGCACACGCCGGCGGGGAGACCGAAAGCGTAGTTCAGCAGGAGGCTCAGCCCCATCACGCCCGTGTTGGGCAGTTTCGCCGGCTTAATGAAGAACACCGTGCCGACGCAGTTCAGAAGCACTCCGACCGTGATCACAGCAAACGTCACAAGCTCCGTCCTCAACCTATCAGGCGAAATATGAAGACAACCCGCTAGTTTTTTCAACATGCAATGATGCTCCTTTCGATGAGCGATCTCGCTCGGCGCCATGTATCGAGAGAAACTCCCCGTATGGCGCAAAAAAGCTCCGCCGCGAAAGACGGCGGAGTGAACGCGCTATGGAGCGGAAGACGGGATTTGAACCCGCGACCCCAACCTTGGCAAGGTTGTGCTCTACCCCTGAGCTACTTCCGCGTATGACAGGGAAGCCGAAAAGACCTGAAATCCCCGCGTCCGGCGCGTAAGGGCCGGGCTCCGCCCGCCCGCGACGCATTCCACGCGGACGCGGAATGTACTATAGCAGAACGGGCCGGATTTGTCAAAGGGAAATTTAACGCGCACGGACAGCGGCGGTTCAACCGGACGAAATCTCTACCTGTGAAACGCGGGATCGGACCGTGTCCGCGCGCAGACGCATCCCCTGCCGTCGAAGGCATCGCGGAAGCGCCATAAGAGCAGAGCACCCAGCAACCCGCCTCCCGCGTCGACCACGACAAAGCAGCTCCACGCGCCGTCAAGCCCCATCAGGCGCGGCAGCACCAGCAGAG
>CAZFNC010000042.1:0-15104 GCA_964520485.1 uncultured Synergistaceae bacterium
AGATACCCGTGTAGATGCCGCCGATGATGAGCACGGGCAGGAAGATGCCCGGCAGACTCTTGAACGTGACCCTGAATCGCTCGCCCCACGAAGCTTTCTTTTCGGGCGTGTAGCCGCCGTGCTTGGCCGTGTAAACGGCGTAGCAGACGAAAAGCGCTGTCATGATGAGTCCGGGAACAACGCCGGCCATGAACAGGCGGCCTGTCGAGTCCTCCGTGACCGTGGCGTAGATGATCATGGGAATCGACGGCGGAATCAGGATGCCAAGCGTGCCGCCCGCGGCGAGCAGACCGAGCGTGAGCTGTTTGTCGTAGCCGTGCTTGATCATAGCGGGGTAGGCGACCATGCCGATGGTGGCGGCCGTCGCGGCGCCGGAACCTGTGATGGCCGCGAAGTAGGCGCAGGCGAAGATCGTGCCGATGGCAAGCCCCCCGGGCAGATGACGCACCCAGGTGTTCATGACATCGAACAGGTCGTCTCCGACGTGTCCGTCGAGCAGGAACTGGCTCATAATGACGAAGATGGGAATGGACAGCGTGTTAAAACTGTCAAGCGAGGACCACATCGTCGTACCGATCAGGCGGACGGGCAGGTGGAACATGTGGATGAGGATCAGCGAAGTGCACCCCAGACCGAAGGCGACAGGCATGCCCATGGCGAGGATGAACAGCAGGATGGCGACGACAAGAAGAAAATTTGTCATAGGACAGCGGCCTCCTTACTTCTGTTCGGCGCCGCACAGCGCGGCGATGCGCTCTAGGATGATGACAGCAAACTGGAACGCCAGCATGGCAAAGCCGATCAGCAGAGGCAGCTGGATCCACCAGACTGGAATGTGCATCATGTTATCGGTGAGCTTGTTGAGGCGGATACTTGTCCGGACCATGCCCCACGCCTGCGTGGTGACGATCAAGCAGAACCAGCCGGCCATGGCACCTGTGATCACGTCGAGGACGTTCTGAAGCTTTTGGGGGAAGCGGTCGAAGAGCAAGTCGATCCTGACGTGCTTGCCGAGCATCAATGTATAAGCCGAGCCGACGAGCATCGTCCAGATGAAAAGATAGATGGCTGTATCCATAACCCAGATGGTGGGCGACTTGAAGATACCACGCATGATAACCTCATACGCGAGGATCAGCCCCATCGCGAAGATGCCAAATCCCGCGCAGTAGCCGAGGAAGGTGTTGCAGAATTTGGCGATGGAACGAAGGAGTTTTAACATGGCTGCGAAGCCTCCTGACATCATTTTGATGAAGCCCCGGCGGGAACCGTCGGGGCCTCAAGATTCCATGTTTCGGTGAAAAGTTGTGAGTTGTGATCAGTCGAAGATGCCGGGTGTCTTCGCCAGATCGACGAGTTTCTGACCGATCTCGCCCGCGCGAGCGACGTAAGCGTCCCACACGCTCTTCGTGGCTTCGACCATGGCGGCGTGTTCCTCTGCCGTCAGCGTGTTGACCTCAAGGCCGGCCTCGCGGACGACTTTCTCGGCATCGCCTTCAGACTGGGCGATCACTTCGCGCAGGTACTTCTCGGCGACCTTGCCGGCCTCCATGATGGCTTTTTGGGTGTCGGCGTCGAGGTCTTCCCACCACTCCAGGTTGGCCTGGACGGAGAACTGGGCCGTGCTGTAGTTGGCGATTGTCAGGTACTTGCAGACTTCATAGAACTTGCGGCTGACGGCGGCGGGCATCCCCGTCGTGGCGCCTTTCACCGTGCCCTGCTGAAGGGCCATGTACGTTTCGGCCGAACTGATCAGCGTGGGCGAGGCGCCGAGGGCTTTTAAAGTGTTGGAGTCACCGGCGGAATAGGAGCGCATCGTCAAGCCTTCGAAGTCCTTGGGCCCGTGCAGAGGATGGACGTTGTTCCACATCTGAATGAAGCCGTAATCGCACCAGAAGATGTTTTTGATGCCCTTTTTGTTGAACTCGGCGTCGAGGATCGCGTCGGCGCCGGCGTTGAGGAACTTCTCGGGCGACTTGAGGTCGACGAACAGGAACGGAAGGTCAAACACGTCGGCGGCGGGAACCATGCCGCCCCACTTGTAGGTGCCCACCAGCCCCACTTGGACGAGGCCTTCCTGCAGGGCCTCGAGGATCTGGGCGTCGGTGTAGAGTGCGCCGGAGTCGGAAACGGTAACCTTTGCCTTGCCGCCGGTCAGCTCCTCAACCTTTTCGGCGAAGACGTGAATGGTCTTGGAGATGTGGTGGGACGGAGGAAACTGGTTGGAGACGGTGAACTCAACATCGGCGCCGAAAGCGACAGAGCCGAGCAGAACCGCCACGGCCGCTAATGCTGCAACTTTCTTAAACATTGGAAATGACCACCTTTGAACAAAAAATTTTTGCTGCGTCCCTTTCCGGAGAAAGGGAGATAGGCGGAAAGCTCATGCTTCCGCGCGAATCCGTTGGGAAAAAACGAGGAAGAGTTTACTTCTGGCAGGGAACTTCGGGGCGAGGCTTGCCGAACGCGCTGGCACAGAGGCTGCCCATCGTCGTAAGACCGTACTCTTTGAGCGCGCGCGCCACCGCGACAAGCTTGAGCGGATCGAGCCCCGTACTCACGCCCATGCTCTCCATCAGGTAGACGAGGTCCTCCGTAGCGGCGTTTCCGGCAGCGCCGGGGGCGAACGGGCAGCCCCCCAAGCCGCCTATGGCCGCGTCGAACCTGTTGAATCCCTCGTCAAGGGCGCACTTCACGTTGAGCCCCGCGTAGCCGTACGTGTTGTGAATGTGCAGGTACACGGGAATGCCTTCGAGGGCGGGCCTGACGACGCGCAGCGTCTCGGTGAAGTCGCGGGGTGTGCAGGTGCCGATCGTCTCGGCGAGCGTGATGATGTCGACGTTCTTCTCGCGCACTCTGCTGATGAGCATCTTGACGCGCTCGGGATCCATGCGGCCCTCGAACGGGCACATGAACGATGTGGCCATCGAAACGCAGATCTTCGCCTTGCCGCGGGCAAGGGCGACGATGTCGTCCATTGCCGTTAGCGACTGATCGACCGTGCGGCGTATGTTGGCCATGTTGTGGCTCTCGCTGCACGAGAAGACAACGTTGATCACGTCGGCTCCAGCGGCCAGAGCGTTCTCGGCGCCGCGCACGTTAGGGACAAGCGCCGTGAACTCCACATCGGGATGGGATGTCTTCACGGCGGGGAGCACGTCCTTGGCATCGACCAACTGCGGGATGGCCTTGGGGCTGACGAAGGAGGTGATCTCCATCTCCCTGATACCCGTGGCGAGCATCGCGTTGATGAACTCGATCTTCTTCTCCGTGGGGATGAACTCCTTGACGCTCTGGAAACCGTCGCGGGGGCAGACTTCGCGGATGACTGCTTTCTTGGGCAGATTGTTGAATTCCATGTGCGGTGATTCCCCTTTTCTGTGAAAAAGCTAGATGACTCCCTTGCTCTTCAGTTCCTCAAGTCGTTCGTCGCTGAGTCCGAAGATGCCTTCGTACACTTCCTTGTTGTCGGCGCCGGGGACAAGCGGCGCGTGGCGCGTGATCTCGGCGGGGGTTCCCATCAGTTTGACGGGGTTGCCGTTGACCATCATGTCGTCGCCGATGATCGGGTGGGGCAGGCGCACAAGCATCTGCCGGTCCTCGACGAAACCAGGGTCTGTCGTGATGTCGTGCAGATCGAGGATGGGCGCGGCGGGCACGCCGGCGGCGAGAATCTTGTCGACCAGTTCGTCCGCGGTGTAGTCCTTCGTCCATTCGTTGATGATCTTGCCCAGGGCAACGCGGCTTTCGGGCGTGACGCGGGCGTTCTGCGTGGCAAAGCGCGGGTCGTCGAGCAGTTCCCGCTTGCCCATGACGGTGACGAGTTTCTCGAACAGGCTCTGGTTGCCGCAGCCGATGATGAAGTCCTTGTCCTTTGCCGAGAACGAATCGTAAGGATACGTCGCGGCGTACTGGTTGCCCATGCGCTCGGGTACCTTGTGCTCGCACAGATAGCGCTGGATGCCCGTCTCCTGGCTGGCGATGACGGAATCGACGAGCGACACGTCGACGCGCTGGCCTTCGCCCGTGATCGCGCGCGCGTTGAGCGCTGCCAGCAGCCCGATTGTCAGGTTCATGCCGCCCAGCACGTCGCCGAGCGCGCTGCCCGCGCGGCAGGGCGCTCCGCCGCGGGGCCCCGTGACGCTCATCAGACCGCCCATCGCCTGCGAGATGATGTCGTAGCCTGGGCGCTTGCGATAGCGGCCGTAACTGCCGAAGCCTGATACGGCGCCGTAGATGATGCGGGGATTGACCTTCTTCAGATCATCATAGCCGAGGCCGAGCTTGTCCATGACGCCGGGACGGTAGTTTTCGACCACCATGTCGGCCTTTTTGACCATCTCGAGGAACAGCGCCTTGCCCTCGGGGTCTTTCAGATTGAGCGAAATGCCCTTCTTGTTGCGGTTGACGTTGGCGTAGTACATGCTGCTGTTGTTCTTGTACGGCCCGAAGTTGCGCGTGTCATCGCCTTTGCCGGGAATCTCGATCTTGATGACTTCCGCTCCCAGGTCGGCCAGCATCATCGTGCAGTAGGGACCGGCGAGGACGCGGGTCAGGTCCAGAACGCGAACGTTGCTTAAAGCACCCATTTGAAACGACTCCCTTCCTGGTTGTGCCGTCCCCGGCTTTGTTCGCCGCTCACAAAGAGCGCCGTGTTCCGGCCGAGACAGGGCGGCTCGGGAAAACACATCTTGCATGTAAATTATAGTACGTTTGGAAAAAAAATTCAAGACTTTTTTTGCGTATATTAAATAAAGTATCGGTTTTTATTTTTATCACATTCCGATAATCCATGTGAATGCACGTTCTGTCGATTGAAAAAAAACGTACAAAAATATTCACCTGTTCTTTCTTGGGTTTTCTTTCCGCGCGGAGAAACACGTTGTTCATTCTTTTGCTTTCGCCGTTAAATTGTGCGCCCGCTGTATTATTATTTTTTAATCGTGTAATTTATATTATACATGCGTTGTTTATATGATTTCTGGATGGAGCTCAGGGGCCTTTATCCGACGGAAGGCTTCGCAAGGGCGTTTTTTCCCTCGCGCGTACACATTTCCCTGTTTGTCGGGTATAATAGACATAAAGGGCGCCGCGAGAAGGAACGCCCCTGTGTGCACGAAAGGAGTTTCGCACGATGGAATTCGATCCTGAGAACATGAAAATCCGTATCTGCAAGAAGTGCCGCGGACTGGGATTCGGCATCGACCTCAAAGGCAGCCGCTTCAACTGCCCAGAGTGCTCGGGCACGGGACGTATTATTGTCAAGACACTGAAAGAAGAGTTTACCCTCGACAGTCTCGGCGGGAATCTCCGGTTCGACAAGGAGACGATGAAGGTGCGCGTCTGCAAAAGCTGCGGCGGACTGGGCAGCGTCAGCTACGGCGCGGAGGAGCGCGAGTGCGCTGACTGCCACGGAACTGGGCGCATCGTCGAGCAGAAGATTCTCACGGAGTATCAGTTGCATCACGTGGACGGCATCGTCCTCCCTGAGGACAAAGAGTAATCGCGCCGCGCGAACAGTCGATATCGCTGTTCGTGCGGTCGGCGTGCTGCGGACGCCGCAGGACAGTCTGTACGATTTTATAAAGAAAAAAATCTATAAATACAGTTCCGTTTCGCCCCGCGTTATGCTATACTCTGTTTATCGCAAACGACGCCTGCGGTGTTCGTGATCGCGGTTTTCGTCTTGAGCCAACACTCGACTTGCTCAGGGGAAAGGCTTGTCGGCTCTATGCCGGGTCGGCCTCGCGCCGAGTGCCGGACGCCTGCCGCCGGGGGATCCCCTATAATTATCGGAGCGGGTCAAGACTACCGAGACACGGCACTGTGGGTTTATTTTTTTCAAGGGAGAGCGCCTGTTCCGGTTCTCTCCTTTTTTTTCAATCGCGAAGGCTGCCTTGTACAGGGCAAAGGATGTGATTCCGTGAACGGGGCGCTGCTCTATCCTCATCAATTTAAAGGCGTGATTTTCGACTGGGACGGCGTGATCGCCGAGACGCGGCTTGATTTCAGCGATATCCGCCGAAGGTTTTTCGGCGGAAAGCGAGCGCCGTTGCTCGAGGGGGCGAAAACGCTGTCTGAGGAAGAGGCCGCCGCGCTGATGAAAGCGATTCGCGACGAGGAAATGCGAGGCGCGGCTATGTCGACGCCCGTGGAAGGCGCGTTTGCCCTGATCGCGTTCCTGGACGGACGGCATGTTCCTTGGTGCGTGATGTCGCGTAACTGCCGTGAGTCGATCGACGTCGCCGCGGCGTCTGTCGGTTTTAAACTGCCGCCGCTGGTCTGGGGGCGCGAAGCGCGGCACGTTAAGCCCGACAGACGCGCCTTTGAGGACGCCGCTGCCGCCATGGGGGTTGACGTGCGCAGTTGTCTCGTGATCGGCGATTTTCTCTATGAACTTATCGGTGCGCGGCGCGCCGGAGCGAGGTGCGTGCTCGTGAACCGCGCCGACGAGGAGTGCGCTTCGTATGCCGACGCGCGTTTTGCGAGGCTTGTTGATTTCTCGGCCGCCTTCGCTGCCGACGAACCCTTTGTGCCTTGGGAGTATCGCGCCGCTGTCGAAAAGGACGGACGCGAGACGCTGGAAGCGATGCACCGCGCGACGGCGCTGTGCGACGGGGCGTTGGACGCGCGTTCCCTGATTCAACTTGAAGCGCTTGCCTCGCGCGGACTGGGACGCGTCTGCGTGCCGGAGGGACGGGAGGTGAGCGCGTCCGAAGTCGCGCGCTCGCCGGGACTTTCGCCGCGCTGGTTGAAAACGCCCCTTTCCGAAGCGCTGAAATCGCTTTTCGGCGAACGCTACCCTCTGCTGCGCGTGGAAATCGGCAGCGATGGGGTGCCGCTCTTTTCTCCGAGTTGGGGTGTCTGAAGGGGTCGTCACTGCCGTCGCGGAAAAAACGGAACGTCGTCTGAAGCGGCGAGGCGCCCGAAGAGTTCCGGCGCAAAAGGCGGACGTCAAAACGACGTCCGCCTTTTGCGCCGCGCGCGTTTCTTGGTCCGACGGACAACTGTGCCGTCAGCGCACGAGGGAATATGCCAGTATCACGTCACCTTCTGTGGCGATACGGGATTTCCGATGGGATTGCGGTCGCCCAGCCAGTCGCGCAGCAGGGCGAGCATCTCGCGAACGGCCATCGAGGTGACTGTCAGCCCGCCGCTCGTCGGAATGAAATGGAACAGACGCCACGGCGATCGACGCACAAGACTGGGAGCGGGAGAGGCACAGACCGAAAAGTCGGCCATCTCCCGATTTGCGCAGCGCATGGCCCGCAGCGTGTGAAACCTGTCCGTGACAATGCAGACAAGCGGGCGCTCGCGGACGTTCGGGTAGATGCGGCGGAGGAGGCGCGCGCTTTCGCGGATGTTGCCGCGCGTGTTCAGCGAGCGGGGTTCGATGAGAAAGGGCATGTCTCCCAGCCAGCGCGCCATCACGGGAGCTTCGATGCCTGAAAGCAGCAGAACGGCGTTCTTTCTCGCGTTCACCAACTCGCGCGCTCGGCGGAGACGCCTCTGCGACGAGATGGACGGCTGATACGTGTCGCCTTCGGCAACGGCGCCCCCGCCGAGCACGACGAAGACGACGGGTGAAGAGCCGTCGGGCGCCGGCTGACGGAGAGAGAAGCTTTCCAAAGCGGAGAGCAGGGTTTTACCGCAGAAGTCGGTGCACGAAAACGCGAAGAGGATCGTCAGGCAGAGCGCCGCGCCGACGCGGTGCTTTTTGAGGAATCGAAAGGGCAGGAGCAGCGCGAGAAAGGTACATTCAAGATAAAGCCCCAGCGGCGTCAGAAACGCCGTCAGCAGCGCGGAGAAGAAGAACGCCGACTGTGTCATGGGCGGAGTTTAAGGCGTTCGCTCGTGTGCGTGTTCAGATACGCCTTCAGACGCACATGGCTCATGCGGATATGCGCCCCCATAACCTCGCGGGCGCGTTTCTCGTCGCGCGCGAGAAGAGCTTTGATGATCTCGACGTGACCTTCCGCCAGCCGCTTGATATACTCGGGATCGCCAAGCGAATAAGGGCGGTAAAGGTTGATCACGTCAACCAGCTCCTGGAGAACGTTCATCAGGAATCGGTTGCCCGACTGCTGATAGATAAAGGCGTGGAACCTCCTGTCCTCCTCAAGGTACTTTTCGGGGTCGGTGGCGTTGTCCATGCGGCTGAAGATCTCGAGGAACTCGTTCAGTTCTCTTTCGGGAGGGTTGGCCGACACCAGGGCTGCCGCGAACTTCTCAAGCTCTTCGCGGAGCTCGTAGAGCGCTCCGGCGTCGTCGAGCGAAGGGAGTGAGACGTATGCGCCCTTGCGCGGTGCCAGCGTCACCAGCGATGTTTTGGCGAGCTGACGGATCGCCTCGCGCACCGGAGTTCGCGACACGGCCATTTTCTCGGCCAGCTCGACTTCGGAAAGTTTTTCGCCCGGCTTGATGATGCCGCTGACGATCGCCTGCTTGATCTTTTCGTAGACGATCTGACGGAGATCCATGTTCTTTGCCGGATGCAGGGGGTTGTCCATCGTGATTCTCCTTCGTTTGCCCAAAGAGGATTGCGTCCGTTATGCGAACCTTCCAGAGTGCATTCATTATACAGAAAACAATTTTGCCGCGCAATAAAAATAATCTAAAAGAATTTTTTCGGCATTTCGAAAAATATTATAAATATTTTGTAAAAGACGCGCCATTTGAACGAGGGAGTAACCGCGCGCGGGGAGCGAAGAGTCGCGTACTCTCCGCTCCCCGCGCGAATTGTTCAGTATTCCGAGAACCGCTGATCCATCGCCTCCAAGTATTGCTTTTTGGTGTAGACCGGCTTGAAATTGCCGATGATCTCACGCGCGCGCCCTGCGCCGTCGCAGAGCAGGTCAATGAGCGTCCCAAGCAGCGCTTTGGCGGGGATGAGCACGGCCGCGTCAAAATCAGTCATGTGGAAGTCGGCCGAGTGGAGCGCGCCGACGGAACCTCCCGCCGAGGGGTGGATGCCCGGCACGAGGTGGCAGATGTCGCCCATGTCGGTCGAAGCGGCGAAGTAGACGCCCGTGGTGACGTTCTCGGCGCCCGCAAGCGCGGAAGCGTTTTCGGCGAACAGGTCGTTCAGCTCGGCATTTACGGCCAGAGGCATGTCGCCGGGGATGCTCGTGAAGTGAAACTTGCAGCCGAGGGCGTCCGCGCCGCTTTTAAATGCCTGCTCGACCCTGGCGAACACCTCGTCGATCGTCGCGGCCGAGGCGGCGCGCACGTAGCCTTCAAGACGCACGTCGTCGGGAACGCAGTTCACAGAGTCGCCACCTTTTGTGATGATAAAGTGCACGCGCACATGGTCTTCGTCGCGGAACGTTTCGCGCAGAGCGTTGACGGAGTTGATGCCCGATACGGCGGCGTAGAGCGCGTTTTTGCCCTGATCCGGCGCGGCGGCGGCGTGAGCCTGTTTGCCCTCGTAGCGCGCCATGAAGACGCGGAAGCCGTTGCCGTGGCAGGGGACGGAGAATCCTTTGCCCTCGGCGAACTCGCCTGCGTGAATCATCATTGCCATGTCCACGTCGTCGAACTCGCCGAGGCGCACGAACTCGGGCTTGCCGCACAGATAGCTGATCTTGCCCTCTTCGCGCATTTTCTTACGGGCGTCGATCTCGATGAACTCTTCTGCGGGGACGGCCATCAGCGTCACGGAACCGTCCAGTTCCTCCATGACGCCGCTTTTTTTCAGCGCCGCCGCTGCCGTGAGCACGATCGACGTCTGCAGGTTGTGGCCGCAGCTGTGCGACGCGCCGTCGACAGGGTTGGCCTGCGGGTGGTTGCGGCAGATGATCCCGTCGAGTTCGCCGAGCAGGGCCACCTTGGGTCCCGCGTTGGAACCGATGTCGGCTCTCAGGCCCGTGAGAGCGATGTTCTTCTTCACGTGCAGACCAAGAGACTCCATGCGTTCCGCCAGTTTCTCGCTCGTCCGCGTCTCGTGGAACCCCAGTTCCGCGTGGGCGCCGATGTCGTCGGCGTACTCGCGCACCCAAGCGCCGGACGCGTCTACGGCCTCGAATACTTTTTTTTTCAGTTCTTCGGCTTTGCTCAAAGTAAAACCCCCTTAAAAGTTTCTGATACAACGCGTCAATGATACCACGCTTTCCCCTTTCGCACAAAAGCGCAGGGCCTTTTTTCAAAGGCGCCGCATGTGACGGAGATCGCTTACTGTGACGAAGGCGGCTCAAACGCGCTGCCGGCACGCCCGCGCCCGTGAAAGAAGGGGGCGTCCCTTCCCCGAAGGACGATCTCTCTGTGATCGCCGTGTGTCGTCTTGTGGCGTCCGCGTTTGCAGGGAATCGGCTTGTCTTTTAACGCGACAGGCGGACCGCTCTTTCCCCTGACGCGGAGGCGCGGAAATAACAAAAAACTGCCTGTAAGACGTATGCGTGCTGTCCGCAGCCTTGATTGTTACTTCGGGCGGCCGTTTCTCCGCGCGACAGCGCGTGATCCTTGCGGCGTAACTTGGACCGTCAAAGGCTTCGCTTCCCGCTGCGGACATGGCCGGCAAAATCAGCGTCATGTGCCTTGTTCTCGCGGAACTCGCCAAGGAACTTCCGTCTTTCGCAGCGGGATTCATTTCCGGTCACGCGAGCGGCGGCGGGAGCGCGAGCATGCTTGCGGCCACTGTAATGAGCAGTATGTTTATCGCTAACAAACTGGCGCATAACCCTGTTTCTAATGCGGCGCGTGGAACTGCGGGATCCGCAAGTAAATTGGCACCTGCACTTCGTGTTTTAGGTGGACATGGAGAAGAAGCTCTCTATGGGATTGCAAGCGAATTTGAGGACATAACGGATCGTATAAGGAATGGTAACTCCCGCACTTTTGGCTCCGATTCTTCACAAACAAACGGCATGTCGCAATAAAAAAACTGACATCTCAGAGGACAGTTTTGAGATGTACTCTAGAATTTTAGATACTATTCAACGACTTTATCGAACCGCCACTCACCACCATTTCTTCGACTCATATAGAGATCGATACTCATGGTAATAAACGTAAATATCATTAAACAGCAAAAACATTACAAAGGAAAACTGAGCAAGAACCCTTACGCCGAAGAACTCTGCTATCGCTCAGAAAAGGCGATTGAAAAAGACATTTTGCCGATATGACATTACGTCCTTGCGAGTGCCGTGTCAGAAAACATTCCGCAGAATTCTGTCGAACGTTCCAAATAAAGTCGTAACGCAAGACAAGCGCGCAAGATAACCGCCGCAACCGCGGGCGTGTCGTACGACACCCGCAGCATGGTCAAAAAAACAATACCCATTTGCCCTATTGTTTTTTTCATGTAATCGGCGTAAAATGCAAAATAAAGACGAATAACAAGTATGCGCATAGTACCTTGAAAATAAAGAATAAAGAAGTGGCACGCTTTGATCAGCGCTATCGCGTTTCTGTCGATGCCGCTTTTTTAGGTCCGATATCCGTTACCCCGTAGTGCAACGGCAGCACAAGGGATTTTGGTTCCCTTGATCCTGGTTCGAATCCAGGCGGGGTAGCCATTTTTTTGCTTATAATTTCTCATGTGTGCTCATTTGTTCCAGACTGGATTCGTCAACGTTGTTTTTGCGCCATAGGTGTTCATGTGTTGTCAAAAAAAGATATTGGTGGTAGATTTTATGGTAGGTTTCGGAAGCGAAAATCTACCGTGAGGGTTGAAAAGAAAGAATAAAGAAGAGTACAGGAGTACAGGACTGTTTTAACGGACGCTATTATCCGTGATATAGATCCTCGTGAAACAAGTTTTTTCGTTTGCGATTATGATACTTTTGCGAGGCTCAGCGAAGCGCGCTGCGCACGATGTGAAGAGATCGATTTTACAGAAAAAACTTTGGAGAACCCCGCCGGAACGGATGAAAATGAAACGGCCGCATCTCGTTCCGCTTAGCGAGCAAACGCTCGCGCCGCTGAAAGCGGAGCGGCCTTTTGCCGTGACATGGCGTCCCTATAAAATCGGGAGTTCATGGATAGAGCGCGGAAAAAGAGGATAAAAATTTCACAATTGATCCTATTGACAAGCAGTCAATAGCGTTGTAATATCGCCGTATTCAATTTGAGCGACGAGCGGAAAGGAGTGGAAAATATGTCGAACGTACATCAAACTTTTATCGGCGCGATGGGCTGTCGAATGCTGTTTCCCCGGGCATGTACATGTGGCGGGGCGCTTTTGTGTACCCAAACACGCGCCTTAAAATAGCGTTTTTTTAACGAGAACGCACAGAGCCATTTGCCCGGGACGACTTCTAAAAGCGCCCCGGTTTTTTTGCGCCCAAATTCAGGGCGACAACGCGCGCGGCGCGAACCGTGCGAGAAATTCTTTTGTGAAGAAAAGAGGTTAAAGTTATGAATAAGGTATGGAAAAAAGCGGGAATCGTTCTTCTCGGACTTGCATTGACGCTTGCGTCGCTGACCGTCTCCCGCGTTGTCGGCAGCGCTCGGGCGGCGGAAAACGCCTCCTCCGGCGACAGAGTTTACAGGACGGTTGACGAGATCAAGAAGAGCGGAACTGTCAATATCGGTGTCTTTTCGGACAAGAGCCCGTTCGGGTACGTGGACGAGAACGGAAAGTATCAGGGCTATGATATATATTACGCTAACCGCATCGGTAAGGACTTGGGCGTGAACGTCAACTTCATTTCCACCGAAGCCGCGAACAGAATCGCGTATCTTCAGACAGGGAAAGTCGATATCATCCTCGCCAATTTTACGGTCACGAAAGAACGGGCGCAGGAAGTGGATTTCGCCCTGCCTTACATGAACGTCGCGCTGGGAATCGTTTCCCCTGACGACGCCGTTATTACCGACCTGAAACAGATCGGTCCCGACGACGAAGTCATCGTGATTTCCGGGACGACGGCGGAAACTTATCTGGAGAAGAATTACCCGAAAATCAAACTTCAGAAATACGATGCGTACGCCGAGGCCAAGACGGCGTTTGAGAACAGAAACGGCGTCGCGTGGGCCAACGACAATACCGAAGTCATTGCTTTCGCGATCGAGAACAAGGGATATACGGTCGGCATCCCCTCGCTGGGCAGCGCGGACACCATCGCCGCGGCCGTCGCCAAGGGGAACGAGAGTCTTTTGAAATGGCTGAACGACGAGATCGCGGAACTTGGCAAGGAGAACTTCTTCCATGCCGATTATGAAGCGACCTTGCTCGATACCTACGGCAAGGATTACGAAGATACGCTCGTGGTCGAAGGAGGAGTCCCCGCGAAGACCGCGGAGGGCGCGGGCGCAAAACAGCCTGTCCCCGCGGAAACGACGCCGAAAGGAACTGTCACAGTCGCTGCGTCTCCCACGCCCCACGCGCAGATCCTCGCGGAAGCCGCCAAAATCCTGGCTGCCGAAGGCTGGACGCTCAAGGTGACGGAGTTTGAAGATTACGTCCAGCCCAATCTCGTCGTGGACAGCGGTGAGATCGACGCCAACTATTTCCAGCATGTGCCGTACCTCGATAATTTCAACGCGGAAAAAGGGACCGAACTCGCGGCGGTCGCGGGGATCCACTACGAGCCGTTCGGTATCTATCCGGGCGTCAAGTCGTCCCTGTCGGAACTGAGCGACAAGGACGTCATCGCTGTTCCCAACGATACCACAAACGAGGCGCGGGCCCTGCTTCTGCTACAGGATAACGGGATCATCACGCTGAAGGAAGGTGCCGGCCTGAACGCGACGATCAGGGATATCGAGAAGAACCCTCACAACATCACTATTCAGGAACTGGAAGCCGCCCAGGTTTCCCGCGTCAAAGACGAGGTGGCGTTCGTCGTCCTGAACGGGAATTACGCGCTCGAAGCCGGATTTTCTGTCGCCCGCGACGCCGTGGCCTACGAGAGCAGCAAGTCGAAAGCCGCGCAGACCTATGTGAACGTCCTCGTTGTCAAAAAAGGGAACGAGTCCAAAGAGGGCATAAAGGCCTTAGCGGCTGCCCTGAAATCCGACGCGATTAAAAAGTATATCAACGACACCTATGACGGCGCCGTAGTCCCTTTTGAGCAATAAACGACGATTCAACGACTGCGGGCAACGGTACAGCGACGCCGTTGCCCGCTTTTTCCGCGTGCAGCTGTGACGAACGGGAGAGAAACGAGGAAGCCGATGGAACATGCGTGTATTCAACTTCGTAATATTTTTAAAACGTATTCACTGACGAACGGAGCAGTAAAAGCGCTGAACGGAGTATCTCTGTCTGTTCCGAGGAATGAAATCTTCGGCGTGATCGGACTGTCGGGCGCGGGCAAGAGTACCCTGGTTCGCTGCATGAACCTGCTTGAACGTCCCGACAGCGGCGAGGTCATCATAGACGGGCGGAACCTTCTGGACATGAGCAAGGAGGAGTTGCGCCTGCGCCGACAGAAAATAGGCATGATTTTTCAGAATTTTAATCTGTTAGAACAGCAAACGGTGCTTGCCAACGTCTGCTTTCCCTTGGAAATTCGCGGGGTACCGTCAAAAGAACGGAAAAAGAGAGCAATGGAGCTTCTGGTCCGTGTCGGATTGGAGGAAAAAGCGGGCGTTTATCCCTCCCAGCTTTCAGGAGGGCAAAAGCAGCGCGTGGCGATCGCCCGCGTGCTGGCAAACGAACCCGACGTCCTGCTCTGCGACGAGGCTACCAGCGCGCTGGATCCAGAGACGACAAAGAACATCTTGGATCTGATCAAGGAAATTCACGACACGATGGGCATCACAGTCGTCGTCATCACCCATGAGATGAGGGTCATACGGGAGATCTGCACGAGTGTGGCCGTGTTGGAATCGGGCGTCGTGAGAGAATATGGCAGCGTGGACGATGTTTTTCGGCGTCCCCAGTCGAAAGCTGCCAAGCGTCTGCTGCTGATCGGAGAATCGGAGGAATGACGGATGTGGGATAAAACGATGGTCGTCATGCTGCTGGAAGGCATCCGCGACACGTGCTTTATGACGCTTGCGTCTACGTTTTTCGGCTATATCATCGGATTGCCCGTGGGAATCCTGCTGACACTGACGGACAAGGGTGGACTGACGCCCCGCGAGTCTCTCTACCGCGCGTTGGATTTCATCATCAACATCGCGAGGAGCATTCCGTTTTTGATCCTCCTGATCGT
>CAZFNC010000043.1:0-1970 GCA_964520485.1 uncultured Synergistaceae bacterium
GACAAGGTTCAGGACGAGAGCGTCGCCGGTTGCTTCTGCGGCCTGTTCCCAAAGGGCTCTGAGATTCGTCCTCTTTTCAATCAGGCCATCGCCAAGCTGCGCGACAGCGGCGACCTCGCCAAGATCTACGAAAAGTGGGTCGGCCTGCCGATGCCGCCTCTGCCCGAGAAGGAAAAAGGGATTTTAGCCCAGTGACGGGCGCGGCAAGCGGCGTCCCTGCCGACGCTCCTCGTGCCGTCGCGGAACGAAGCCCGACAAGGTCCGATATGACAATCTCGGCGATCGTGCCGTGATTTACGAAAAGCGGGTCAGGCTGCGGAATTTCTTCTCTCGGGAATGAAAGGCATGACCGGCGACCGTTACAAGACAACGTCCCGCCTGAAACCTGTCAGGCGGGACGTTTCGCTCTTCCTTCGCGCGCGTCGTGTCCGCTTCAGCCGTCCCCCCCCGCCGCCCCCGCGCGAAAAAGCGCGCAAAGCGGGGCCGCCCTCGCGCACGCGACGGCGCACGCGCAAAAACGTCTCCCGCGCATGGGCGCGGGAGACGGAAATTGCGTGCCTTTTCCGGTCCGGAAGACGCTAATCCTTGTACGGCCAGGGAATCTCGTCGGTGATGGGGCAGACGTAGGGCGCGCCGCCCGTGGCCTTGACGAACTCCTCCTTGGCGGCGGCGAGAATCTCTGGATGCGTCATCACCTCGTAGGTGCCGATCGCCATGATCTTGCCGATGCGGATCATCGCCTTCATGCCGATCGACGAGCCGCAGCAGGCCGTCACCGCCCAGTGATGTCCCGGCGAGAGCGTCGCCTGCGTGGCCTCGCGCAGCGCCACGCCGGGGCAGATGTGCATCACGTCGCCGTAGTCGGTGGAACCGAACGTGTTCGTGTTGTCCACGGGCCGCGTCTCGTCGTCGATGGGCGGCGTCACGCCCTTCGTGTAGCCGGGCATCCGGCTGTTGATATGGTCGGCGAACGCCAGTTCCTCGGGCGTGAACTCGCAGCGGGGCACAACTTCACGCGCGCGCTGCATGACGTCCATGAGCACGTGATTCTGCAGCGTGGGATACAGCCCTCCTATACGCTCGACCGTATAGGTTGTGTCGGTCATGATCGCGGCGCCCTTCGCGCACTGCTCCACGCGCCTGTACGCGTCCACAACCGCCTCGCGCTTCAGCGCGCGAACGAAGTACTTGACGCTGGCCGTCTCCGGCACGATGTTGGGGGCCATCCCGCCGTCGGTGATGATGTAGTGAATCCTCACGTCGTCCGTGACGTGCTCGCGCAGGAACTCCACGCCCATGTTCATCAGCTGAACGGCGTCGAGCGCCGAACGCCCCAGGTGCGGCGTTCCGGCGGCGTGCGCCGTGCGTCCCCTGAAATGGAAGTAGGCGCCTTCCACGCCCGTATGGGCGCCGTAGGTGTTCTGACTGCTGTTGCCGGGGTGCCACGCCACGGTGAAGTCGCACTCCTTGAACGCCCCCGCCTTGGCCATCAGCCCCTTGCCGATCATCTGCTCCTCGGCGGGACAGCCGTAGAAGATGACGGTGCCGGGCGCTCCGCTGGCCTCGAGCTCGGCCTTCAGACCGACGCAGGCGGCGGCGCAGCCGACGCCCAGCAGGTTGTGCCCGCAGCCGTGCCCCGGCCCTGCCGGGACGACGGGATCGGGGTCGGGGCAGACCTTCTGGCTCAGCCCCGGCAGACAGTCGTACTCGGCGGCAAAACCCACGACAGGCGCCCCCTTGCCCCACACGGCGCGGATGGCCGTGGGCATCCCGTAGGCGCCGACTTCCACGTCGAAGCCCTGATCCTTCAGATACTTCGCCGTCCAGCCGGCGGCTTTCTTCTCCGTCCAGCCCATCTCGGGATTTTCCCAGATTTTCTTCGCGAGATCCTTCAAAGCGGCGGCCTGCGCGTCGATCGCCGCGCAGCAGATACGTTCGGACATCGTTCACGTCCCCTTTCGAACGCTGTA
>CAZFNC010000043.1:2070-14838 GCA_964520485.1 uncultured Synergistaceae bacterium
CGGGCGCAGAGGCCGCATCCGATGCAGCCGGCCTTGCAGAGCTTGCGCACGACGGCGCCGGGCATCGGGTTGGCGCAGGCCACGGCGTAGCGCGAACTCTTCGGCGTCAGCGCGATGAGCCCGCGCGGGCAGGCGGCGGCGCAGGCGCCGCAGCCTGTGCACTTTTCGCGGTTCACGCGCGCCACGCCGTTTTCGACGTGAATGGCGTCAAACTGGCAGGCCTTGACGCAGGAACCGAAGCCAAGACAGCCGAAACCGCAGGCGGAAGGCCCCTTGCCGGGCACCACGGCGGCGCTCCAGCAGTCGCCCGTGCCCAAGTACACGCAGTCCTTCTCCGTCTTGCCGTCGACGCCGCCGCAGCGGACGAAAGCGGCCATCGGCTCGGCGGCCTCGGCCTTCACGCCCATGATGGCGGCTATTTTCTCGGCGACGGGCGCGCCCCCCGCGGCGCACTTGTTGAGAGCGCACGATCCCGCGGCGCAGGCGGCGGCGTAGCCGTCGCAGCCCGGGTAGCCGCAGCCGCCGCAGTTGGCGCCCGGCAGGACCGCGCGAATGGCGGCAACGTGGGGGTCGCTGGCGACGACAAACTTCTCGGAGGCGTAAGCGAGCAGACAGCCGAACGCGACGCCCAGCCCGCCCATGACCAGGACGGCGAAGATGATTTTTGCGATCATGACGTCCGCCTCCTTACCTGATCAGACCGGAAAAGCCCATGAACGCGATGGACATCAGGCCGGCGGTGACGAGGGCCACAGGCAGCCCGCGCAGCGAGCGGGGCATGGTGTCGCACAGCTCCAGCCTCTCGCGGATGCCCGCCATCAGCACGATGGCCAGCAGATAGCCGACGGCCGTGCCGAAAGCGTTGACGACAGCCGTGATGAAGTCGTAGCGCTCGTTCATGTTGATGACGGCCACGCCGAGCACGGCGCAGTTCGTGGTGATGAGCGGCAGGAAGATTCCCAGCGCCTTGTAGAGCGCGGGCATCTTCTTCTTCATGACGATCTCGACGAACTGCACGAGCGCGGCGATGATGAGGATGAACGCCAGCGTGTAGAGATATTCAAGGTGCAGGGGCACGAGCAGACACTCGTACGCCAGCCACGTCATCACCGACGACATCGTGATGACGAACACCACGGCCAGCCCCATGCCCTTGGCCGTCTCGACGCGCGAGGAGACGCCGAGGAACGGGCAGCAGCCCAAAAACCGCATGAAGACGATGTTGTTGACGAAGATGGAACTGATCAGCAGCGCGAACAGTTTCATTTGGCGTCACCGTCCTTTTTCGCGGACGCTTCGCTCGCCTTGCGGCAGACGGGAGCCATGGCGCAGCCCGCGCAGGCGCCCAGGTCGTTCCAGCCGTCGTAGACGGCGGCCGCCGCGGGCGCCGTTTTGGCCTCGCGGCGCAGACGCAGCGCGCGAATGGCGGCCATGAGCACGCCCAGCGTGATGAAGCCGCCCGGGGCGAGGATAACCAGCAGGGCCGGCTCGTAGAGGCCGCCCGTGACGTTCAGCCCGAAGAACGTGCCCGCGCCGATGATCTCGCGCACGCCTCCGATGAGCACGAGCGCGGCGGTGAAGCCCAGCCCCATGCCCACGCCGTCGGCGGCGGAGTCCAGGATGCCGTTCTTGGAGGCGAACGCCTCGGCGCGCGCCAGGATGATGCAGTTGACGACGATGAGAGGAATGAAGATGCCCAGTTTGGCGTCCAGGGCGGGGAACCACGCCGCGATCACGAGCTGAAGCACCGTGACGAAACCGGCGATGACGACGATGAACGACGGGATGCGGATCTCGTCGGGAATGACGCGCCGCAGCGCCGAGATCGCGACGTTGGAGCCGATCAGCACGAACATCGCCGCGAGCCCCATTGAGACGCCGTTCGCCGCGCTGGTGGTGACGGCGATGGTCGGACACATGCCCAGCACAAGCCCGAACGTGGGATTTTCCTTAAAAATGCCGTTGAGAACGATTGACAGAGGATTACGCATGTTCGCACACCCTCCCTTACATGCTCGCGCCGGAGAGCGCGTCGATATAGTCGTCGTGGTGCTTCGGCTTCGGGTTCAGGTAAAGGAAGCAATAGGCGCAGGCGGCGTTGACGGCGCCCGTCACGGCGCGCGAAGAGATCGTCGCGCCCGAGATGGCCTGAACCTGATTGTCCTTTTCGGGCGGCGTCTTGACCACGCTCAGCGCGTGCTCCGTCGGCTTGCCGCGGAACTGCCCCGAGAACGCGTCCTCGCGGGCGCGCGCGCCCAGACCGGGCGTCTCGTTCATCTCGAGGATGGAGATGCCCTTCACCTTCTCGTCGGCGCCGATGCCGACCACAAGCGTCATCGCGCCGCCGAACCCCTTCGTGACCACGGTCAGGCAGTACCCTGCGGGGCCGGAAGCGCCGCTGCCCGCGTACACCTCGCTCACGACGCCGTGCGGCTCAGCGAGATCGACGGACTCGAACTTTTCCGCGCCGGGGAGCGTGGCCGAAAGGGCGGCCGTCTTCTGCGCCAGACGCTGTTCCGCGATGGGCCCTTCCGTCACGGCCTGCACCGCGCCGAGCGCCAGTCCCGTCACGGCGGTGATGCCGAACAGGATCGTGCCGAGTCGTTTGATTTTCTTATCCATGGCGCTTCACCTCGCCGAAGATGCGCGGCTTCGTCGCGCGGTCGATGAGCGGGACGGTCAGGTTCATCACCAGGATCGAGTAGCTGACGCCCTCGGGATAGCCGCCCCACGTGCGGATCACCGCCGTGAGCGCCCCGCAGCCGACGGCGTACACGATCTTGCCCTTCAGCGTGAGCGGGGACGTGGTGTAATCGGTCGCCATGAACACGGCGCCGAGGAGCAGCCCGCCCGCCAGAAGCTCCGACACCGGCGCGCCGCGCCCGAACAGCGTGCACAGCGCGCTGACCGTGAGCATGTACACGACGGGCACGTGCCACGTGATGATCTCTTTCCACAGCAGGATGGCGAAGCCGATCAGCAGCGCCCACTTGCACGACTCGCCGATACAGCCGCCGACGGCGCCCGAGAACATGGTCCCGAGCGAAGGCAGACGGTCGAGCGCGCCCGACTTGATCAGCGACAGCGGCGTCGCCGTCGTCACGCCGTCAAGGGTCCATGCCGTCATCGCCACGGGCCAGCTCGCCAGCATCATCGCGCGCCCCGCCAAGGCGGGATTGACGATGTTGCAGCCCAGGCCGCCGTAGAACTGCTTGACGACGACGATGGAAAACACCCCGCCCAGCGCCGTCATCCACAGAGGGATCGACGGGGGCAGGTTGAAAGCCAGAAGAACGCCCGTGACGGCGGCTGAAAGGTCGTTCACCGTCACTTCGCGCCGCGTCAGCTTCTGCCACGCGTATTCCGACAGCACGCACGACGCCGTGCTCGCCAGCACGACGGCCAGCGCGCGCAGGCCGTAGTGCCACACGCCCATGACGCCGGCGGGGAGGAGCGCGATCAGCACCCACGCCATGATCTTCCGCGTGGTCAGACGCGCGTGATCGTGCGGGGAACTGGAAACGATAAGCTTGCCGGAGATCATTTTTTCGCCGCCTTTCTGCGCTGCGTCATCACATATGTCTTCCCGTCGCGCATGCTCTGCGTCAGAGGACGGCAGGCGGGACACACGTAAGCGCAGCAGCCGCATTCGATGCAGTTCATGCCGCCCAGGGCCTCGAAAACGTCGTAGCGCTTGAGCAGCACCCTGCCGTCAAGCTCGCACGGCTCCAGCCCCACGGGACAGGCGTCCACGCACCTGCCGCAGTGCAGACACGCGCTCGGGCGCGAGAGCATCGTCGAACGGGCGGAAAGCGCCAGAATCCCTGACGAGCCCTTCACGGCCGGCACGTCGAGCGACCTCAGCGCAAGGCCCATCATCGGCCCGCCCGAGATCACCTTCACGGGCGGCTCGGCAAAGCCCCCGCAGAAATCGACGATGTCGGCCAGACTGACGCCCAGCGGCACGCGCACGTTCGAGGGCCGCGCGATGGCGTCTCCCGTCACCGTGATCACGCGCTCCGTGGCGGGCTCGCCGAAGGCGATGGCGCGCCACGCCTGCTGGACAGTGCGCACGTTGGCGATGATGCAGCCCACGTCCGCCGGCAGCGCCGTCACCGCGTACTCCTGCCCAGTGAGGGCTTCGATGAGCATCTTTTCAGCGCCCTGCGGGTACTTGACCCGAACGGGTATCACGCGCACTCGCACCAGCCCCATGCGCGACACGCAGTCGGACAGGGCCCTGATGGCCTCCGGCTTGTTGTTCTCCACCGCGATGATGCCCTCCGCGTTGGGGAACAGACGCAGCAGCAGACACAGCCCGCGCACGATCTCCTCCGTCTGCTCCACCATCAGGCGGAAGTCGCAGTTCAGGTACGGCTCGCACTCCGCGCCGTTGGCGATCAGCCACTTGATGGCGTTCGGGTCGCGCGGCGCGAACTTGACGGCGGCGGGGAACGTCGCGCCGCCGAAGCCCACGATGCCGGCCTCGCGCAGACGCTTGACGTACAACTTCGGGTCGCAGTTCTCGTAGTCGGGCACGGGAGCCCAGGCGGGATCGCGCTCGAACTTCCCGTCGCTTTCGACGGTGACGCACGTGTCAAAGCCGCCGCCAACTACAGCGTGCGGCCCCACGTCCGCCACGGTGCCGGAAACGCTGCTCAGCACTGGCGCGGACACAAACGCCTGCGTGGAACCCAGCACCGTGCCCACGTACACGCGGTCGCCCTTTTTGACGACAGGCGCGTTCGGCGCGCCGATGTGCTGCGACATCGGGAACACCATGCGCCCCGCCGGACGGAAGTCCTCTATCGCCCTGCCCTTCGTCCAGTCCTTGTTCTGCGGCGGATGCGTGCCGCCGCGAAAAGTCGGCAGTCTCACGTTTTCTCTTCCCCCCTCCGCGCCCGCAAAGCAGACGCGTAAATAAACGCTTGTACGCCATTATATCATATTTCTCGAAAGCGAATTATATTAGACAGAGCTAATGTACGGTTTTTCCCGCGCCCCGTCGCTTCTTACGCAAGAAGCGCGCGCGTCTTTTCGTCCGCGCCGAAAAGACCGTCCGCCTCAAAGATGCGCTCCGGTACGACCGTGTCGTCAGCTTCCGCCGCCTTCTTTTCCTCTGCAAGATGGCAACCGCCCGCCGACTCAGCAGGCGCGGGCATGGAGCGCCCCTGCCCGACAACGTGACCGTATAGAGAAGAACAGCGCCGTCCCTGAAACGAGGAGCGAGGCCGAAAGTCCTCTTTATGGAGAGAACATTGGCCGGCTCTTCCCCTCGCGCGCCTGTTGCTCCGCGCCCCGCGAGACAGCGTGCCGGGGCGTATCTGCCGCTGCATATCTTCCGCGGCGGGACGCCCGCTCGGCGTGTCGCCTCCGGCGTTTCGGGCTAAGTTCAAAGGATATGCCCCGCCCGACGGCGGCATGACAGATACGGATACGGAGACTGGACAGCCCCCATACGGCGCGTCCGCCTGAAACGACCGCCGCGCCGGGCTTCCGGCTGCGTGAAAGACGCGAAACAGCCCGTTCCCCCGAGGAAAATGGGCTGCTGAAAAAGACGAGAGGGGCGCGGCGCAGCGTCCCTCTCCTCTTTTTTGCGTCAAACCGTCCCCTCCCGCCGCACGGCGATCCACCCGCGACAGGCCGTGTTCCGGCGGACGGACAGAACCCCGCCCGCCGCGGAATCGGCGCGGCTTTCAATTCCCCCGCGAACTCTCACTCCCGCTGAAAACACTTGTCAACCAGTTCCGCCAGAGCGCCTCTCTTGGCCGCTTCGGCGGCGTCGCCCAGGGCGAAGTTCTTCGTTTCCTCTTTCAGTTTCGCGTCGAAACCGAGAATGTAATTCGTCGCGATGCGGCGGATGATCTCCGTCGGCGCCAGGCCGAACACCTGTTCCCTCAGAATGTGACGGATGCGCTCTCCGTCGTCAGGGTACGCTTCCCGTATCGCCGCGCTGCGGTACAGCCTCTTCACGATCTCCGCGATGTACAGGCCGGACTTCATGTAGAGGTCGGCGAACGTCGCCTTCGTGTCGTCGAAGCACCCCGGATTCGCCTCCTCCAGATCGTCGAGCATCTTTTTCACGACCTTGCGGGGAGTGAAAATCTGGTTGGTCTTCTGCGGCGGGATGTAGTCGAAAATGTCCTCCTCGTGGGACTCGTCGAAGTAGTCGGCGAGCTCCTCTTTTTTGCGCAGGAACTCCCGCACGGAGTCGTTGAACACCGTCTCGTCGAACAAGCCCGGGTACGCGCGCGCCGTGCCGTCGTCGCCGATGAACTCGCCGCCGTCCCGCAGCTTGCGGAACTGCTCCGGCGTGATGCCCGTCACCTCGCGGAACACGTCTTCGGGAATCGCGCCGTCAAAGTTCTCCAAACGGACGTTTTCGTCGCCGTACGCCATGAGAAAACTCGGGATCGTCCTCGAGAACCCGCGCAGGTGGTCCCTCATCTCGGCCTCTCTCTCGCGCTTGACAGCCGCTTTTGCGGCGGTATCCGCCTCGCGGACAGCTTCCAGTTCCGCGGTCTGCCCGAAGTCCGAGAACGCCTGTTCCGTCTCGCGCAGGAAACTCTCGCGGGCCGCCTCTTTCTTCTGTTCGCAGTCCTCGCGGACGCGCAGCCTCTCCCGCTCGTCCGTCGTTTTCTCGAGCTTCTCGTCGCGCTCCCTCTCAAGGCGATCCGTCTCGATGTGGTACTCCGCCTCGCGCGAGACGACGATGCTCTCCGCTTTGCCTTTGAGCTGCCTCTCGACCCGCTGACGGTCGGACGCTCGGAAAGTTCCGTAACGTTCGCTGACCTTCTCGATCGCGGGCTTGACGTACCTGTCGACGGCGGCTTCCACCATTTTATCGCGCATTTCCTTGCGCGAGTCGGGCGTCGTCTCCCGTCCCGTGGGCGGGACGACAGGGTCAAGGACGAGCGGATCGCCGTAAATCTTCTCGCCGAAAATATCCTTATGCAGCCCGATGACCTTCTCTTCCGGCACCTCCACATTTCCGTTTTCGTCGATGTCGAGCTCCTTCGCCGTTTCAGTCGTGAAAGCGTGCCGCGTCTTCGGTTCGGAAACGGGAGTGAACTTCGTGATGATGTCGAGCAGCTCCTGCGGCGCGCGGAACACGACGCCGATGGCGTCCGTGAACAGATAGTTGCTCATGAAGCCGCTGTTGACCACCTCGCGCGACTTGATCCGCCGCGGAATGGAGAGCACCTTCTCCGCGTCCAGTTCGGTCATGGCGCCGCCCTCGTCCTCGGCGATCACGGGGAAGAAGTTCAGCAGCTCGCGGATATTCCGCCGCCTCGCCTCGGTGTCGCCCGCGGCGGCGCGGGGCATCAGGTCGTTCGCGAACGTGTCGTAGATGGCCAGCGTGCGGGCGGGGTCGAAGTCGAACACGTAGGCGTTCTCCTTGCGGAAAATCTCTTCTCCGCGCCGGAACAGACAGGGATTCTGCGCGCGGAAGGCCGCCTGCATGTACAGGGCGGGCGACCTGATGGAGGACAGCATCAGCACGGCCGTCCACTCGGGCACGGTCACGCCCGTGGTCAGCTGGCCGACGGACAGCGTGATCGTGTGTTCGTGTTCTGAGATGGCTTTCGTCACCTCGTCAAAGGACCTCGCGTTCTCAGTTTGATCGTCGTCAAGCCTGCCGTCGCCCGCGGCGAGCACAACCTTGTAGTCCCTGAACACGGGGTGCTCCGACAGCTTCTTCTTCAGAGCCTTCGCGCTGTCCACGCGGTTCAGCAGCCAGAAGCTGTGGCGGATCTCGTCCCTCAGCTCCTGCGTGGAGAACGGGAACTTTTCATGCGTCGTCAGAGCATCGAGAAAGCTGTCCACGGCGCTGTCGTGAATAAAGCTTCCCCTGCCGTTCGTCGCGAAGAACTCGTTCAGGTCGAACGCGAACGCCCTCTCCTCGCCGTCGATCTCCACGCCCCCCGAGAGCTCCTCCGCGACGATGTCGCTCATCCTGTACGTGTACATGTTCAGCTTCGGGAGAGCCTCGTACGGGTTGTTCCCCTCCCCTGACCAGCGGCGCTTCGCCGCCTGCTCGTCGGCGTACGTCCAGTTGAAGATGGCGCTTTCGGGAAACTTCTCGTTCGCGAGCGCCTTGAACGGCGTGCCTGAAAGGTGCAGCGTGAAATCGCGGTCGATTCGGTCGAAGGCGGCGTCGGCGCGGTACGTGTCGACGCCCTCGTGCGCCTCGTCGATCACCAGCAGGTCCCAGTGCGTGGACGCGATGTGCTCAAGCTTCCTGAACTCACCGCCGAAAGACGCGGAGCCCTTCAGGTCCTGAAGCGAGACGAACTCGATGAGCCCCATGGACCGGTTGACGCCGGGCTTTCTCGCCCGCGACTTCATTTCACGAACGTAATCCTCGTGTGAAAGCACAAGAGGCTTTCCGGCGATGCTCTCCGCGCCGCTGACGAAAAAGTAGCCTTTCTGCCTGCCGATGAACTTCTCGTAGTCGGAGTACCAGCTGTTGGCGATGGCGGGACGGTTCGTGACCACGAGCACCTTTTTGGCGTTCCTGTGCAGGACGAGGTCGTACACGGCGAGCGTCTTGCCGAAGCGGGGCTTGGCGTTCCACAGGAACGACCCGCCGGAGTGGGAACGCGAGTAATCGAGCGTCTTCTTCACGGCGTCTTTCTGCTCGTCGCGCAGATCGTAGGGCACGGGAATGTACTCGCCGTCTTTCACCACGCCGTGGCTTTCGCGGAACTGGTCAAGACGCTCCTGGGAGTCGGGGACGGAGATCTTGACGTACTCCGTCCTGTCGATGCGCTCGTAGCCCAGCTTGTAGAGGAAGGCGCGGAAGTCGTTGTCTGTGAACACCTCGCCCGAGCCGTCCTTGAAGACGGCTTCTTCCTTCCACTCCAGCACCTGTTTCACGTCGACAGTCTGCCCCTGCTGCCTGATGCGCTCCTCGACCGACTGCGTGACGGCCTGCCCGATCTTCAGATGGCCGTTGTGCCGCTTGATCTCCGGCGTCGAATAGGCGTAGATCATCGGGTGAATCAGCTGTGAGGATTGAAGCCGTATGCCCCGCACGGTCAGCTCATCTCCTTTACGTGCGTCTCGATGAAGTCGATCTCTTTCTCGTCCAGGCCGTACTTCGCGTACAGCTGCCTGTCGATCTCGGGAACGGACTTCGACCAGTCGATGTCGCTGCTCGGAGTGAAGTCTTGGAGAGGGACGTATTTCCATTTTTCGGCCGTATTATCCTGTGTAATTTTTAAAACTCCAAGCATCGTGCGGGCAAACTTTGACTTCACGTACTTCAAACAGGCGCTCGCCTCGTATTCCGTATCAAAACACCCTATTGAGAGGAATGTCTCTGTATGCCCGATCACGGGCTGCCCGATCACGGGCGTAGATAACACTTCTCCCAAAGCGCCTGAACCGTTTGATTTTGGTATGAAAACTTTATACTTATCCAGATTTTCAACACTGTTCACGTAATCTTTTCTGAACCAGCGGTATGTGCGCTTACCGTTAAACAATCCGTAAATTTTTATGTATTCATGACTGTCGTCAGGGCGTTCCGTCACAAACAAGTTAGATAAACGTTCGAAAGAGCTTGAGCTGACACGGGAATCCGAAAATTGTTTCATATCTTCGGGATATTCTTCAAAAATCTTTTTGGAGAAGCGGTAAAGACCCCTGTTATAGATAATCCCGCTGAATGAAGTAAACTCCGAGAAATCCTTTACCTTATGTAAAATACTGTTCAACTCATCGAACGCCGTATATACTTCAATGCTCCCAAAATCACGATGTATATCATGATACGTAACCGCCACGCCACCTTTAATATCGGTGTTCGGAAACACAGCGGCGCTGTTCTGTTCGTACCAAAGAACCTTTAAATGCGGGTCGCTCAGCATTTTTTCGTTCCATAACTTCGGCGTGCCTCCCGCGTTGAACTAAAACCGCGCGGGGTGAATCAGTTCCACTCGTTCGCCGATTTTATACGCTTCATCCATGAACTTATCGTAAATCGGCGGCGCGAAAGTCCTCTGCTCGCCGACCGTTTCATCTTGATACGGCGGATTCCCTATAATGTAATCAAACTTCATGCCTGTTTCCTCGCTTTCAGTCTGTCGTAGGCCTCGCTGTACTTCCCGCGCCAGTCGTAGAGGCGGCACGGCGGCCGCGCCGTGTCGTCTTCGGGCTCCTCGGTGTCGAACAGCGACATCTGGGCGTACTCCCCGCGCACCGTGCAATAGGGGATCGTCCCCGTCAGGCCGTCCATCTGCCAGATGTTCCACGCGACGATGTTGAGCAGTTTCCTGTACTCCGGCTTCGTCGGCCTCCTGTGAAGTCTCGCGTCCATGTGTTCCTCGAACGTCAGAAGCAGGTTGAGCCGCGCCAAAAGCACGTTGTCGCCCTGGAACTCGTAGCCGTAGACGGCCTGAAATGCCCTGTACGTCCACGTCAGCCACTCGTCCTCCGTCGCGGCGTTCTCGTTCACCACGCGCAGTTTGCGGTCGAGGATGCCCGCCCGCTCCTCCATGGGAACGTCTTCGCCCGTCGTCGCGTCGTAGCGGGTGACGAGGTATGGGGCTTCGCCGCAGGTGATCTCGAGGCGGCGGGAGTCCACGCAGCGCCGCCAGTTCTTCCCTTTCTTCGCCGGAAAGACGACGCGTTCGGCGGCAAACGGCGCGGGCGTGCCGAACCAGTCCTCTTCGATAGAGTCGTTCATCTTGCGGACGATCCGCAGCGGCGTGAACACTTCCGCGTGAGTCTTCGTTCGCTCCGACTGCTCCGACAACGCCTTGTCGGCTCTGCTCATCAGTCTGAACGGCGGGCGCAGGAGCGTTTCGGGCGTGATCTCGTCCCTTCGTCCGTAGCCCGCGCCGAGCGCGCTGTACGCGTCCGTGGCCCAGATCACGCCGCGCTTCGTCGTCTTGTCGGCGAGAAGGCGCGGGAGCAGTCCGTCCGCGTTCAGACGTTCCACCGCGTCGTGTGCCGGCATGTGCATGTGCTCTCACCTCGCTCGCGGAACTTTTTCCGCCGCGGCCGCCGTGCTTTTCCGGCGGCCGCTTGTCCGTCCGGCCCGCCTCGTCAAAATACGCCGTCTTTCGGCGAATAAGATATCGGCCGTGCCGCCGTCAGATCGCTCGGCGGCGCTCTTCGGCGCCCTCGCGTCTCTCCGCGCGGCCTTTCCCCTCTCGCGCGGGGAGGCGCCCCGATGTCGGCGCCAGTCTTGTTATCCATTGTATCATAAAGTACACTCGTCTCGCCCGCTCAAAGCGGGCGTGCCGAACCAGTCCTCTTCGATATAGTCGTTCATTTTGCGGACGATCCTCAGCGGCGTGAACACTTCCGCGTGGGTCTTCGTTCGCTCCGACTGCTCCGACAACGCCTTGTCGGCTCTGCTCATCAGTCTGAACGGCGGGCGCAGGAGCGTTTCGGGCGTGATCTCGTCCCTTCGTCCGTAGCCCGCGCCGAGCGCGCTGTACGCGTCCGTGGCCCAGATCACGCCGCGCTTCGTCGTCTTGTCGGCGAGAAGGCGCGGGAGCAGTCCGTCCGCGTTCAGACGTTCCACCGCGTCGTGTGCCGGCATGTGCATGTGCTCTCACCTCGCTCGCGGAACTTTTTCCGCCGCGGCCGCCGTGCTTTTCCGGCGGCCGCTTGTCCGTCCGGCCCGCCTCGTCAAAATACGCCGTCTTTCGGCGAATAAGATATCGGCCGTGCCGCCGTCAGATCGCTCGGCGGCGCTCTTCGGCGCCCTCGCGTCTCTCCGCGCGGCCTTTCCCCTCTCGCGCGGGGAGGCGCCCCGGTGTCGGCGTCGGTCTTGTTATCCATTGTATCATAAAGTACACTCGTCTCGCCCGCTCAAAAAGGAAAAAAAACGCCCCGCGCGTTCAAGGGCGGGCCGGAAGACCGTTCCCTGCCTCCGCTCGGGGGAGGTGGAGCCGTCGGATGAGGTTCGCCGCGTCGTTCCCGTCTCGCGCGTCTGGACGCGCGGCGGGGAAAACCCCGCGAGCCTCTGCCGCCCGCTCCGCCTCAAACTCCGCCGCGAGCTCGGCGACAGATGAAAAAAAAGGCGGTTCCAAGGAACCGCCCTTCTTTTCGTCCGCTCATTTCTCATTTAAAGATGTTGGAATGCGTGCCCGTACGCACGAGGGTCAACGTCAGAACGTCGTCTTCGACCAGATAGACGAGAAGCCAATCGGGTTTCACGTGACACTCGCGAAAAGGCCCCGAATTGCCAATAAGAGCGTGGTCGCGGTATTTCGCGTCAAGCTTCTTCCCTTGCCTCAGCAGGTCGACTATCTCGTCCAGAAGAGCGAGGTCAAAGCCGCGTTTCTCCATCAGCTTATAGCTTTTCTTAAAAGCCGCGGTGAATTTGACGCTGTACGTCACTCTTCAAGTGCCGCCTTGAGTTCATCCATGCCGGAATATCCTTTTACGGATGGGTCGCGAGATATGCGCAGCGCTTCAGCCATTGCCGCCAGTGTTTTCACACCGTAAAGCGGCAGTTCCACGGCAAATGTGAGCCCGCCGCAGAGCACGCACTGAAGCAGGAACATGTTCACGGCCAAAGACATATCAAGACCGCGGGCAGCGAACAGCGCGCTCGCTTGCGCTTTAACGTCCGGATCGATGCGGATTTGTGTCGGAACGGTAGGCATGGAATCATCTCCTTCCATCGAGTTGTATTTTACGCTTTTCGCTTTACTTTGTCAAGCAAAACGAAATTTTCTGCCGGGCTGTCATGTAGGATTTACAATGATGTGTGACAAATGAGGACAGAAAAGAAGAGCGAACAGG
>CAZFNC010000044.1:0-14670 GCA_964520485.1 uncultured Synergistaceae bacterium
GCGGAGGTACGTCGCGTTGAACAGATCGCCGTTCTTCATCGGGATGATGCGGCGGATCACGTAGGTTTTCGTGCGGCGGTTGCCCTGAACCAGGATATTGTTGATCCTCGGCTCCACGAGAATCACCGTGACGACGCCGTCCTCTATCTGAACGTCCTGCACGCGCGTCATGACGTAGCCGTCGGCCTGAAAGCGCTCGCGCAGGCGCTGAATATCGTTGCGGAAGAAGACGCGGTTGAAGATCATGCCGGGCTGCGTGAACAGCAGCTTTTTCAGCTTGTCTTCTTTATAGACGGTGTTGCCCTGAAAGCGGATCTCCTTGATCGTCGGGTTTTCCGTGACCACATAGGTCAGGACGAGGCCCGTGCCTCTGCCGTCTGCCTCCGCCTTCGCGTCGACGTAGGAAAAGTATCCGAGATCGTAGATCGCCTGGATGTCTTCCATGACGGTCTGCTGATTGAGCTCTTCGCCGACGCGCGTTTTTACCGCCCTGAGAATGTGCTCGGAAACGATTTCAACGTTCCCCTCCACGCGGAGGGCGGAAACGGGTTCCGCGGACGCTGCGCCGCACAGGCAGAACAGCGCTGCCAGGACGCCGATTATCTTCATCAGCCTTTTTTCCAAACAACTCGCCTCCAAACATTCCATGTACTTCCGTGGCGCTCTCGTCTAGTTAAATTCGAGGACGACTCCCGACCGGTTCTTTTGAAGCGCCCTCCTGCCGACCTCGGTCAGCCTGTACAGGGCGTCGGCGTTCAAACGCCGAACGTCGGTCGAAACCCTCGGGAGCTTTCCGCCCCGTTCCGCGGGGAGCGCGCCGCTCCCCTGGAGACGGCTTTCCGGCGCGGGAACGTTCGTCCTTTTCTCCGCCGAAGCGACGACAAGGCTTTTCCGCTCTGCCGCCGGCTTTTCCGCGGACGAAACGGGAAGGTTTTCCCCGTCCTTCCCGTGCGCCGAAGCGACGGAAACGCGCGACGCCGTGCCGCTGTCCGCCGTTTGCGCGGAGAGCGTTTCACGGGAGAACTCTCCCGCGGGGACGCGCTCCCCGAGCCCGAGCGGGACCGCCAGGAAAAGCACGCAAACCAGCGCCGCAGGGACGACGCGCAGAGCGCGCGGAATCCTCTTCTCCTCGCCGCCGACACGATGGCACTGCAGAAGTTCCTGACGGGCATCGTCCAACTCGGCGCGAGCGCACTCAACGTCAAGGATAGCGTCGGAAAATTTCCCGTCCGCGCTCATGGTCTGCGCGCGATTCACCCAGCGGATGACTCTGCTGTACTGTTTATCTAGCATCTTGTTTCCTCCGAAACCTCGAGCCTGTTATATTATCCCTTAAGAGGTCTCAGTAGTGGCGTTTTCAAGCAAAAAACATTCTTTCAGGTGGTTCAGGGCCTTCTTCTTGAGCCTGTAGACGTGGCTGACGTCGAGGTCCATCTCCTCGGCCAGTTCGCGGGCGTTGCGGCACTCGATCACCAGTTCGCGCAGGATGCGGGCCTCGCGCTCGGGCAGCGACATCAGCCCATCGCGGAGCATGAGAATTTCCTCCACCCTCTGAAACGCCGGCAGTTCCTCGTCGTCTTCAAACTCCGCGTCGACGGGGACGGGAGCCTTCGCCTCCACGCGCTGCAGGTAGTTCAGCATCTGCCCGCGAATCCTGTAGCAGGCATAGGTCGTAAAGCGAAGCCCGCGATCGACGTCAAATTTATCGACGGCCCTGATGAGGGCAAGCGTCCCCTCCTGAACCATGTCGGCGAAACGGTGGCCTGTGACGTTAAACTTCCGCGCCACCCAGTAGACAAGCGGCCTGTAGGCGAGAATCAGCTTCTCGCGGGCGTCGTCGTCGCCCTCGGAAGCGGCTTTCCAGAGCCGCTTTTCCTCTTCCCACTGTAAATTTTTCGGTTCCGTCATGTTTATCCTCCAACAGGGTATTCACGCTTATTGTACCAGTTTTTTCGCAATTCGCACGCAAAATCGGACTTTAAAATACGATCGGCAGCGCGCTTTCCTGTCCGAGCGACGCGCAAGCGCCGCACAGACGGTCGTTGTAAAACGACAGGATAAACGTGTCCCCTGCCCGCTCAAGGCCCGTCAGAGAGCAGTTCGACAGCCGGAAAAACTTCCACACGGATTTAAGAGGAACTTCAAGCACGACGGAAAGCAGCGCCCGCAGCGTGCCCCCGTGCGACACGACGAGAATCCGCTCCTCCGCGCAGTCGCGCAGGAGTTCCGCCACCGCGCGCGCTCGGGCGAGAATTTCCGCCTCGCTTTCGGCTTCGGGCGGAGGGACGCTGAAAGGCTCGCGGACCCAGGCGGAAAAGAGGGCGTCCCTTTTCAAGTCGCGGACGCAGCGCCCTTCCCAGACGCCGAAATTGATCTCGCGGAGCTGAGGGACGATCCTCACCTCTTCCGGCGGCAGACCCGTCGCGAGCACGGCCGTCCTCAGCGCGCGCCGCAGGGGGCTGGAGAGGACGCGCTCGGGACGCCAGCCCCTGACGCGGGAAGCGACCTCCCGCGCCTGACGCTCGCCGTTTTCGTTCAATGGGATGTCGCGGCTGCCCTGAAAGCGCTCTTCGACGTTCCAGTCGGTTTCCCCGTGCCGCAGCAAGAGTATTTTTTTACGGTTCAATCGCGCCACCCCCGACCTAAAATTTCATTCCAAACCAGTCCGCGGGCCGTTCCGCCACGGACGATACCAAACGGCATACGCGACGGAACGGGAAACTTCCGCTTCGTCGATTTTTCCACGCGAAAACGCCGCCGTTCAGGCCCGATCGCTGGCAAAACGGCGGCGTTTTTCATTCCGGACGGCCGCGCCTCCCGTTCGCGCGAAAAGCGGCGTCTCGCGGAAAACGGCCTGGCGGGAAGTCACGGCTTTTGCCCGTTCTGGCGGCGGAGAGGCCGTCCCGCCGCGCTATTTCATCGACTGGATCAGGTCCCAGTCCTCGATGAGCGGCCTGATGAGAGGTACCGTGGCCTCGCGAATGGACGCGTCGGGCGTGATGATCTCGACGCCGTACTCGTCGTGGAGCTTTGCGGTCAGCGTCTTCTCGGCGGCGATGATCTGCTCGTCCTGCCAGGCAACGGCCTTGTCTATGGCTTCCTGCACGACGTTCTTGTCGTGGTCGGACATCTCGTCCCAGACTTCGGCGTTCATGAAGACCATGTTGGGACAGATGATGTGGTTCGTGAGCGTGACGTTCTTCACGACCTCGTAGAACTTGTAGCTCTCGAACGTCGTCAGAGGATTTTCCTGCCCGTCGACGGTGCCCGTCTGAAGCGCCATGTACAGCTCGTTGATGTTCATCGGCGTGGCCGCCGCGCCCCACGACTGGATCATCTTGACGTACAGGTCGACCTGCGGCACGCGGATCTTCATGCCCTTCAGGTCGGCGAGCGTGCGGACGGGCTTCCCCGTCGTCAGCTGGCGCGTGCCGTAGTAGAACGTGCCGAGAATGCGCACGTTGACCTTGGCGAAAAGCTCGTTGAGCTTCTCCTTGTACGCGCCGTTGAGCGCCTTCTGCATGTGGGCGACGTCCTGCCAGAGGTACGGCGCTTCCACCTGCGACGCCTTGGGAATCCACGTGCCGAACTGGGCCGGCCCGTCCGTGACGAGGTCGACCATGCGTTCCTGCACGCCCTCGACGAGGTCGGAAGAACCGCCGAGCACGCCGTTGGGATAGCCCGTGATGTGGATGCCTTCGGCCTTCTCGTTGATCTCGGCGATAGCGCGCGCCATCATCTGAGTCACGACCTGCCCTTCGGGGTGCACAGACCCCCACTTGAGCTCCGTCACGGCGAAAGCTCTGCCGCCCCCGCAGGCCGTCACGGCCAGAACCAGAGCGCTGACAAAAAACTTTTTCATCGTTCTTCCTCCTCGTTAGATTGTAGGATTGTGTAACTTTGTTCTGCGCGTGAAAACGCGCTTGGAACCGCTGCGCGGAAAACGCCTCGCGAGACCGCAGGACTGTGCAACTTTGTCTTTCGCGCGTGAAAACGCGCCTGAAACCGCTTCGCGGGAAACGGACGTTTCCGCGTCTTCTCAGGGAGCGCCGTAGACCAGATTCGGCAGCCAGTTCGTCACGGCGGGCACGAACGTGATGATCAGCAGCACGACGAACAGCGGCAGCAGAAACGGCGCCGTCGCGCGGATCACCCTGTTCGCCGAGATTCCCGCGACGTTTGAGGTCACGTACAGCACGACTCCCACGGGCGGAGTGATCACGCCCACCATCAGGTTGACGACCATGATCAGGCAGGCCTGCGTCTCGCTCACGCCCATCTTCATCATCGCGGGGACGAGAATCGGCCCCAGGATGAGGATACACGCCGTCCCCTCCATGAAGCACCCCACGAACAGCAGGAACAGGTTCACCAGAAGCAGAAAGACGACCTTGGAACTGATCCCCGTCAGCAGCGCCGTGATCGTCTGAGGGACGCGCGCGACCGTCAGGATGTAGGAAAAGATGTTGGCCGTCATCACGATGGAAAGCACCACGCCCGTCGTCTCGCACGTGGAAAGCATCACGCGCGGCAGGTCGCGCAGCTTGAGATCGCGGTAGGCCAGCACACCGATGATCAGCGAATAAAAGGCCGCGATCAGCGCCGCCTCGGTCGTCGTCACGACGCCCGTGTAGATGGCCGCGAAGAGGATCACCGGCGAAAGCAGCGCCAGAGCGGCGTCCTTGAAGGCGAGCCACAGAGTGCGCAGCGTCGCGCGGGGCTTGCGCGGGTAGCTGCGCACGTTCGCGTAGTAGGCGACCAGCATGCACAGCGCGCAGGCGATCAGAATCCCGGGAATGACGCCGCCCACGAAACAGCGCCCAACGGAAGCCCCCACGGTGACAGCCATGATGACCATCGGCAGCGAGGGGGGAATGATCGGCCCGAGCACCGACGAAGCCGCCGTGACGGCGCACGAGAAATCGTCGTCGTAGCCGATCTCGCGCATCGCCTCGATCTCGATGTTGCCGAGGCCGCCCGCGTCAGCGACCGCTGTGCCGCTCATGCCCGCGAAGAGCGCCGAGCAGAGCACGTTGGCGTGTCCCATGCCGCCGGGGACGGAGCCGACGATCTCGTTGGCGAAACGGAACATCTTCCGCGTGACGCCGCCCGTGTTCATCAGGTTGCCCATCAGGATGAAAAAGGGCGCCGCGATCATCGTGAACGAGTTGGAGGCCTGCGTGATGCGCTGGACGACGATCATCGGGTTGGTGTTCGTCAGGAACATGTAGAGGAACGATGTGAGCCCGAGGTTGACGTAGAGCGGCAGCCCCGTGAACAGGAGCACGAGAAAGGCGATCAGGGCAGTTTTCACCGCTTTCCACCTCCCGGGTCGCTGTAGTCGCGCGGGCCGGACGTGAAACACTCCACCAGGCCGAGGACTTCGTAGACGACGATCGCGAGATTGCACAGAGGCCCCATCGCGTAGACAAGCCCGTAGTTCAGCGCCAGAGAGACGGCCGTGCGCTTCATGCCCACGCGCACCAGACGGACGCCGTAGAACACCATCAAAACGGAAAAGACGACGCACAGCGCGTGGCAGGCGGCCTGAACCCACTTTTGAACGCCCTTCGGCAGAGCGTTGAGCACCACGGTGATGCGTATATGGGAGTCGTGCCGCTCGGCGAGCACCCAGCCAAGATAGCAGATCCACACGTACGTCAGCTGGATCAGTTCCTCGGACCAGATGATCGGGTCCCTCAGCACCCAGCGCCAGAACACCTGACACAGCCCCAGCGCGAAAATGCCGCTTAAAAGGCACACCGAAAGCCAGTCGACGAGCTTTTCAGCGCGCGCTTTCGCGCGCGAGAAAGCGCCCGGGCCGCCGTTTGCGCGTTGCATCGCGCCACCCCCTCCGAAACACGGTCTCAAAAGCGCGGCCCGCGCGGAACGAAAGGCGCGTCCGGCGCGCGACCGATACTTATTATACTTATAACAAATTTCCGGCTTAATTTCAACATGCGAACGTCAAGTGGGAAACGGTGGATTCGTTCAACAAGAGGCGCGCGGGAACGCCAGACTGAGGCGGAAAACGGCGGGAACAACGCTCGAGAGAAAACATCGAGGCACCGCCCCCGCGCGGCCAATCCGCGCCTAGCTAATCATCCTCAAACCAGTAATTCACCTTCAACGCGTCGCAGTTTTCGCTCACCGTCCTCTGAGTCGAGTCGGGGATGCCGTCCGGCACGACGACGTTGACTTCAAGCGTCAGTTCGGCGTTGACGCCGGGCAGGACCGTCAGATGCTGAAGGATCTCGTTGACGCAGTCGTTGACGTTTCTGATGACGCGCGTGTTGTCCAGCTTCGCCGACATGGTGAACCGCGTCTTTGGTTTTTTCTGGCTCGGCGGCGGATTAGTGCCATTTGATGGCGGCTCGGGAGGGTTCGGCTCGGGCGTGACGGAGGGAACAGGCGGAACTTCCGAATCGATCTGCCTTTGGGCGACTTCTGGTTTCACGAGCAGGTCGGAGGAGTTGACAGAGAACACGGGCTTCCCCAGCTTCAAATCGACGTACCGGTCGCCGTCGCGCCCTGCGGCGATCCCAAAGAACGCCTTCGACGAACTGCCTTCAACGATCGCATTTTGCAAAACCCCGAAACAGGCCAGCTTCGGCAGATAGCTGTAAGTGCAGAGGTTCTCCCACAGCGTCTTGACGGAAATGTCGTCGGACTCCTTCCAGAGCAGTTTGTCAAGGGTATTTTTCAGGAGAAGAGGTGCCCACTTTGCGATGATCTGCTCGTTCTGCTCCATCATTTTCGCAGCCTTGGAGACGATCGGCTCGCTCCCGCCGCCGAGGTTGGAAATTTCCCATTGAACCTCTTTCAGCGGCTCGTCAGGGTCGATGGAGGAAACCAGCAGCCAGCGGTACGTCTCTTTGACATTCGCGTCGACGCTCGCGTCGCAGCTTCTCAAAATGTTCTCCGCCTCGCGGACCTGAGCGCCGTCGAGGTTCAACTCAACCTTATCGTCAACGATGGACTTCCACGCGAGAAACCGTCTGACTTCCGCCCAAAGGTCGGCGAGCTTCTCCGAATCGGCCGCAACGAACGCCAGCATGTTCTTATAGACGCGCGGCATATTCCCCCTCGCGTTCAGCATCTCCGCGACGGTCGTCATCGCCTTTCCGACACAGTTGCCGTTCAAACGCGTCATGCTGTCCTCGGGGCGCAGGACCACGAGCCTCGCGGACTGTTCATCGGGAACGTCGAAAGACGACGCGGGGCAGATATGGAGCCCGCCGAAAGGGGATTCCTTCCGGAGTTTCCGAAGCCTCGCCTCAAGTACAGCGGTCACGTTCTCGTCGGTCACCAGAGACGCGCGGTCCGCAGCGGTCTTCCGGAGCGTCGGTATCGTGTCGTACCAGTAGCGCTTCCCGTCTTGACTGCTATACAGGTACGAGAGAGAGTCGCGAAGCGTGTTGAGAGCGTCGTTAAAGTCGGCGATGGTCTCGCCTGGCTGGACAGTGCCCAGACGGATCCTGTCCGTGCCCAGCCCCCTGAGCGTCCCGCCGCGGAGGGCGGACGTGCTCGGCGCGCTCCCCAGCATGACGGTTCTGGCCACGCGGCGGGCTGCCATCTTCTCGCCGTAGCGGGCGACCGACTGATCCTTCTGATAGGGAACGGAGTTCGCGCCGTCCACCTCATGGTCGACGATGCTGTTCCACGTCAGCGGCAGATGATTGAGCAGCTCTTCCCGCACGCTCGACGTGTTCAGCGGGACGGAGCCGGGCATGATCATCGGGCAGGAATCGCCGGCCATCCAGAGCTCATGGATGACGTCCGCCATCAGGCGCAGGACGCCGCGCGTGCGCTGAAAGTTTTCCAGAGTCGCCCAGTCGCCGTAGAGCCGGTCGAATATCTCAGGGTGGATCGGATAGCAGGATTTCATTTTTTCCAGATATTCCAGCTCTTTCGTCTCCGCGGGAAAATCGGACGCGTTGTCCCTGTACATTTTGCTGAAAGCAGCGCAGACGCTGTCCCTCGCTTTCGTGTTCTCGCAGTCGCGGAACAGTCTGCGACGAACGACCTCAAAGCCCTCGTCGGCCACGACGGGCTTCCAGATCGATTCCACGCGCCCGAACGTGTGTTCAATCGTCTCGAGCGCGATTTTCCCCGCCTCGCCGCCGATCTCGACGTCGGACTCGGGTATGGAGGCCACGACAAGGCTGTTCTCGCTCGCCCTCGCCGCCTCGGAGATCTCCTGGATAAACGTGATGAAGTTATCGTATGAACCGGCGGGGAGGCCTTCGACCCCATAGAGCTTCTTCGCATAGGCCACGATCTCGTCCATCAGGACCAGGCACGGACCGCACCCGTTCAGCAGCGCGATCAGCTTCTCTGTCCCCGGGGAGACTCCGCGCCTGTCGGCCTCCTCGACGAGAGAATAGAGCTCGGGGCTCGACGCCGACGTGACAAGCCTGTAGGCCATCTCTCCCCACATCGTGTTGACTTCATGACCCTGCAGATCGTCGGGGGTCCTTCTCTGAGCGGGATCGAGAGCCGTCCCGACCAGCACAGCCACGTTCACGACCGGCAGATCGTCAACCCCCCGCGCGCTCCATGACCGGCCCCAGGATCGGGACTTGTCCGCGACTGAACCGGCCGCCCATCAGATGGTAGAGCGCGAGCAAACTGTGCGTCTTTCCGCCGCCAAACGCCGTTTTCAGCTGGATCACAGGTTCGCCGCCCCGTCCCGAGAGACGCTTGAGCGCGGCGACCAAAAGGTTTGACAGCCCCGCGGTCAGATAGGTGCGCGCGAAGAACTCAGCCGGATCGCAATAGACAGGCGAACCTTCTCCGCGGGAGACCTGCGCCAGATCCGCGGCGAACTCCGCTCTGCTGTAGCGGCCCTCGGCCACGTCCGATTGAGGACGCATCACATCGCGCCAGCTCGGCAGTTGCGAGCCGAAACCCGCCGTCATGACGCCCTCGTTGCGTTTGACGGCGTCTGATCCGCCGTCCCGACTAGGCTCCCGTTCGTCTCCATCCGCTAAATCGAAACGGAGCTTTTGATAAAGCCGCACGATCTCTGCCGATCCGTTTCCGTCAAAGTTCTCGCAGAGCAGCGCCATCGTGTCAAGCGCCCGCTCCGCGTACCGCTCCTCAAGGTCCTGTCCGCCGATGTGCGCCGTCCTGTTGCGGACTCCCATCAGCTCATCCGCCCACGAGCGACAGTCTTTCGAAAGTTTATCGGCGAACACTTCGCGCCAGCGCCTTATCAGAAGGCGCAGACAGTTCGAGACGTCAAGGGAATCGATCAGTTCGCCATCGCTCCCCGAATCCGGCAAATCGCGCTGGTCGTAGAGCGCGGCGCGCGCTTCCGCCCACCACCTGTCGGCGTAGACGCGGCGCAACTCGCGTCCGATGTACTTCGCCATCAGAGGGTGCAGGATACGCAACCCCTTTTGCACCAGTTCATAATTCTCAAGCATATCTCAGCCCTCCGCAGTTTCCGCGCCCTGTTGAGACGCGGCGTCTATTCTCCGCGCGACGGCGTCCGCGCACTCCGCGCCGACGACGCGCAGCGCCTCGCGGACGCTCATGGCGGTGCCGTCGGCGTTCAGGACCTCCCGAAATCTCGAGAACACCCCAAGCCCCTGTCCCAGAAAGGACAGAAGTTCATCCTCGGGCCGCACGCGCGCCGACAGGATCGTTTCGACCTTCCCCGGCAGTTCGCGCTTCAGCGCGCGGATAAACTCGCGCCGCGTCGTCCGCCCGCCTCCGCGGGCGTCCTTGCGCGCCACGATCAGCGCCCTCACGAAACAGGCCCTTTGCGATACGGGCTCGGCGCGAGCCGGCCACACGGCCGTGACGGCAAACCCCGCGCCCATCAGGCTCTCCAGCATGAACTCCCACGCGGAAAGCCCCTCCCCCGCGCTTTCCCGCGCCGTGCCGGCCAGATCGTCCACGCGGACACGGCAGAACAGCAGGGCGGGATAATCCGCGCTCGCGCTCGCGTACAGCTTCTCGCAGACCGTTTTCAGTTGGGAGCGGTACAGCGCCTCCGCCTCGTCCTTCGACGCGCCTGCGTACGTCGAGACCGTCGACAGCTCGTCCCTCGGCGCGGCCTCCGGCCGGAACAGCTTCGGAAACGACCCCTTCAGGGCGCGGCGGAGCCAGATGTAGAAAAAATCGGACAGGTCCGCGTAGGCGACGTCCCTGTAATAGGGCAGTTCGACGCAGACCAGAGCGTCCTTCGGGTGCTCCATCGTCACGGCGTTGTCCCGCGACACGACGGCGGGGGCGGAAACGCGCGAACGCGCGACACCGGCGGCGACACATTCGACAGAGGACTTGAAGTTGCCCGCGACGCCCGAGAAAGGGTTCCCCTCCGCGAACGTCCAGACCATCGGGACCGCCTGACGTCCGAACACGCTTCGGACGTTGGCGCCGTCCGCTCTCCACGAACACATCGAACTGCCGTATTCCGCCAGCCTGTCCACGGCGAGAGCGAGGTAGACGCCGACGGCCTGCCCGTAGGCAAGCGCCCCGGCTCCCCCGTCCTCGAGCGGGCCGCCCGTCTCGCTCATTCCCGCCGCCAGCGCGGCCGACGCCGCGACGTTCTGCGCCTCGCAAACGAGGTCGGCGAACGTGGAAAGCGCCAAAAGCTGACGCGCCGTGAACAAATCCGCGTACCGAGCGAACCCGTATCCCGGCGGCGAAAACGAGTGCGCGTTCCGCGGCATCGCGAGCGCGGGAACGTCGTCGGGAGGGCGGACGGCGGCGGCGGCTCTCTGCGTCTCGTCGGGGACGGCGAACGACTTTCCGCCGCCCGAATCCGTGACGACCGCCATCATCACCGCGCCCATCTCGCGCGCCTGTCCCTTTTTCTTGACGTACGCGTCCGTCGTGACCTCGCCGCAGAAGGGACAGCGGAACCTCGCGCCCTCGCCGACTTTGTTGGACTCCCGCCCTTTCGGGCAGTCGCCCTCGCGCATCTCGAAAGCCAGCCCACCGTCCGCGAAGGACGGTTCCGCCCAAACCGGCGCGCCGCCGGACTTCCGGAGGACGTAAGAACCGGCAAGAGGCATCTCGCGGCCGCAGGCGGGGTTCGGGCACCGGACCGTGCGAACCCACAGCCACGCGAGAGGCGTTTCGCCGCTCGCCGTCGGCGGGTAGACGTCCGCCAGACGATCGCGCGCCCGACGCGCCAGCCATTCGCCGTAGTAGCGAACATCCTCGGCGAGCCCCTCCGCGCCCGAGTAAGCGGCGTTGAGCGGCGCGCCAGGGTGGACGGGAGGCAGGGACGAAAACCTCGCGGGGAACTCGACAGCCGCTTTCGTCAACAGCGCGGCGACGGGGTTCAGGTCGTTCGCGGCCGACCGCAGACCAAGCGTCTGCGCGGCGAAAGGGATGCCCCCGTACCCCGAAAAGGGGTCCCACACGGGCGGCAGACCGGCGACGCGGCCCAGCCTTTCGCGCGCGCGTTCGAGCGCCCCTCGGTCGCCGCGCGCGACGGCGGCCAACAGGCCCGCGTCCTCAGCGGCCGTCTCGCGCGAGAAATCGAGCGCGGCGGCGGCCAGCGCCGCGAGCGAGGAAGCGAGGGGGCTCCTCCCCCACCACAGGTGCATGTTCGCAGGGCGCCCTGTCTTTCCGGCCTTCTCGCGGATCGCCGCCTCGTTGATCTCGGCGAGAGGGAGCGCCGTCTCGACTATCTTCGCCATGGATACAGTTCCTTCCCACGCGGGGGCGCGACCGCGAAAAACTCGCGGCGGACGCGTTCGCGGCGCCGAAAAAGAGGCCCGGCGGCGATTTGCCGCACAGCCGAAAGCCTGCGGCGAAGGCGGCCGCCTTCGTTCATGACTCGACGACCAGGCCTTTTGCCCTGGCCATCCTCTCATTGACGACATAGAAACCCGCGTTGTTCCAAATCCTCATTTCATGCCGTAACTTCAGCCTGAAAACATCCTGAAGTTCGCCGAGCCACGCCTTTTCCGCGTCCTTGACGACCAGCATGAGGACGATCCGCAGGCCCGACAAATCCGGCCGCCGCAGGAGTTCCGGAACGCCTTCCGCCCCGTAGCGCCGGAGCAAAACCGCGGCGTAGAGCGTGAGAGAATGTCTCATCTTCAAGACGATGTCGTCCACGTAAGCCTCATATTTTTCTTTCTTTTCCCGCGACGTCTCCGCCGCAAACCGATTCGGGCACGACGACTTCGCCTCGACAAAGAAGAGCGCGTCGTCGCGGCGCAGGATGAACTCACAGATCTTGACACCGTTGGGCATGAGCTTATCCTTGTACTGATCGCTCTTTTCGATCAGGAAAACCCGTTCCTCGTCGTATTCGCCGAACATCATTCCCGACTCCTCGACGCGAACGGACATCAGAACGCCTCCTCGATCTCCTGTTCGTACAGGCGGATCGACGTGTCGATGATCGAGTTGTCGGGCATGCCGTCGTGCAGATCGCAGACGGAGATCTGCCCGTTCCCGCCCATTGAAACGCAGTGAACCAGCCCTTCCTCTTTCATGGCGAGCAGATACAGCTTCTTGATCACAAAATAGGAATGGCTCGTGATGAAAATCTGAAGTTTCTTGTCGCCGGCGATCGCCGCGAGCATGTCGAGGAAGTCGCAGATCGCCTTAGGGTGCAGGGCGGACTCGATTTCATCGATGAAGATCAGCGAGTTGACGTCCAGGTAGCCGTTGGAAAGCAGGCGGTCCATAATGGCGATTTTCTTGACGCCTTCTGAAGTGGCGCCAATCGCAAACTTCTGATTCTTCCTGTTTTTGTAGAACCACTTGCCGTTTTCCTCGTCGTATTCCACTTTCCCGTCGATCACATCTCCGACGCTCTTCCTCGATTCAGCGAACACGTTGTAGTTTCTCCCGCGCGAGGGCGATATCCTCAGCGCCTTCACGAGGTCGTAATAGGTGTCGTCAAAGCCGAAGAACCTGTCGATGTCCCTCGATCTCAAAATCACCGAAAACAACGACAGCACTTCCTTCGCGGGGATGAAGACGGAGTTGCCCTTTTTCGCCCTTTCGGGCGCGAAGGCCGTCCCCACCTTGCCGGAAGCGCTCCGCGTAAACTGGTAGCCGATCTCGGCGTCTCCGAGCCGCGCGGAAAAGCTCAGCCCCTTTTCCTGCGACCGCGTCGTCAGTTCGCCCAGCTTATCGACCTGAAACGTCCACCTCAGCTTCTCGGAGACGACGTCGGCGAAGGGCCTGATGTCGTCGCCGCGCCTGTACTCCTCCCACGCACGCACGGCGGAATAGAGGGCTTTCACGAGAAAAGTCTTCCCCGTCCCGTTTTCCCCGATGACCAGGTTGATCGTTCCAAAGCGGTCGCACTGAAAGTTCCCGACGACGCCGAAATTTGCGAACCGCACTTCGTCGATTCTGTACGCCATACCCGTACCCTCCCGCGCGCTGTAACGCGCTCACGTGTGTTTCTCATACAAGACAAAAGGCGCGCGGCGCCGAGCGGCCACCCGATTTTTTTTCGCGCGTGACCCCTCCCGGGGAAAAGCCGCGCCCGCCCGTCTTCCCCGCCGAGGGCGAAAAAAGCCCGCCGCGGAACTTCGCTTTCCGGCGGCGAGCTGAAATCAGAACAGGTTTATCTGCTCGGCCGGTCTTTTCATCAGTTCGGCGGCCCTCTTGGCGACGTCGGGCCAGGCCGCGACGAGCGCGCAGGATTCGACGCCGCCCCGCTCCATCGCGAGCGCGAGCCGCTGGGCGAGCGTCCAGACGCACGGCTCCGCGTCCGGCGCGTCCGGCAGTTCGTCGCGGCCGAGGAGGCGCACGAAGCCGCCCCCCGAAAAGACGATGCCGCGTTTTGACAGCGCGGGAATGGAGACGCTCTTGGCCGTGGCGAGGACTTCCGCCTCGCCGTAGCGCGCAGAGCCGTGCCCGCACTGCTCGTACAGGTCCACGCAGAAGCGGCTCACGGCGTCGAGTTCGCCCGCCTGCTCGTTGAAGTAGGCGTCGATCTCAGAGTTGATTAGCCTGAGGGCGTCGCAAACGCTCATCGACGCGCCGTTGGCGCCGAGCACGCGGCTGTAGCGCGAGAAGACGGCCATGCCGGGACCGATGGCCGACTGCGCGAGGTCGACGGGCGCGATGTCGCTCGAAAGGAGCTTTTTTAACGCGGAGCGCAGCTCGCGGCGCAGGGTGCGGATCAGGTTCCCTCGCATTTCGTCGGGCGCGTCCGCGGGGCGCTTGCGGCAGACGAGGACGATGGACGAGGCGAGGGCGTTTGTGCCGCTGGCAACAGACCTGTTCTCCATTTCCGTTCGCATCGGCCACGTGCCCGTGATCACAAACCCCGCGTCCACGATCGCGGAGAGCATCGTCTCCCAGCCGGAGGACGCCGTGCCGTCGGCGTCGGTGTCGCTCTGCTTGTAGGCGTAATAGATCGTCACGGGAACGTCGTCGCGCGCGCAGGCGTACATCCGTTTACAGGCGGAGCGCATCCCTCTTTCGAAGAAACTCTTCGCCTCCTGCGCGCTGCCGCCGTGGCGGTACGGCGTCGCGACCAGCTCATCCGCCTTGGGGACGAGCACGGTGGCGAACAGGTCGGGATACGTGTCCTTCAGCGCGCGGCGCAGCCAGACGTAGAAGAAGTCGGAAAGGTCGGCGTAGCCGATGTTGTCGTAATACGGCGGATCGGTCGAGATCACAACGTTGCGCAGGCCGCAGTCGCTCTTCGCGTCCACCTGAGCGGCCTCT
>CAZFNC010000045.1:0-8678 GCA_964520485.1 uncultured Synergistaceae bacterium
CCGCGAAGAGCCGCGCGTCGTCCCCGCCGCGCTGGACGAAAGCCCCGCCGTCGCGGATAACGAATTTGTCCTTAAAATGTCTTCTATAACGCCGGATTTGCGTTTTCAATGTCAGGCAGTTGCGCGTGAACCACGTCTTGTTTCAAGATGCGCCACGTGCAAACGGTGGTTCGCGACCGTTCTTTTCACCCGTATTTTTTACGCCGTGCGCGAGAGTTCACCTTTCGCACGGAAGCGGGAAGCGAGTCGGGAAAATATTTTACGTCCGAGAGCCGTCTTTAAGCAAATTTCCGATTTTCAACTCGCCGTTCGTGCTGTATAATATATCTTTCGAGAGCGCTGGCCGCTCCATTCGCTTTCGCACGAACGCGGGCACACGCGTTTATTTTCAGGAGGTATTCCGATGTCAGAGCCGATACAGGCCCCCCGCGGGGTGCGCGATATTCTTCCCGACGAGTCGTGGAAGTGGGCTTACGTGCTGGATCAGGCGGGCGGAATCGCGCGCCGTTTCGGATACAACAAGATCAGCCTGCCCGTCTTCGAGCATACCGAACTGTTCAGCCGCGGCGTCGGGGACACCACCGACATCGTGGAGAAAGAGATGTACACGTTCACCGATAAGGGCGGCCGCAGCATCACGCTCCGGCCGGAGATGACGGCAGGCGTGATGCGCAGCTACGTGGAGCACAGGCTCGGCACGCCTGGCGGCAATCCCGTCAAGCTGTGGGGGGCGGGGCCGATGTTTCGTTACGAGCGTCCGCAGAAAGGGCGCTACCGTCAGTTCTGGCAGCTAGACTACGAAGAAGTCGGGTCGGACAGTCCGCTCGTCGACGTGGAGGTGATCATGACCGCTGTCGAGCTCTTCCGCACTCTTGGGATGAGGAACCTCGAAGTGGTGATCAATTCCGTCGGCTGCCCCGCCTGCCGTCCTGTGTACCGCGACCGTCTCGTGAACTACCTGAAAGGGCGTTACGACGAACTGTGCGACACGTGCAGGAGCCGGTTGGATCGCAATCCCATGCGCGTGCTTGACTGCAAGGAGGATCACGACGTTGTCGCCGGAGCGCCGGACATTTTCGACAGCCTTTGCGACGAGTGCGCCGAGCACTTTCGGGCTGTCACGGACGGCCTGAAGCGGCTGGGGATCGCGTATACCGTTGACAAGACGCTCGTGCGCGGACTGGATTATTACACGAGAACCGCGTTCGAGGTGAAATCTGGCGACCTGGGGGCGCAGAGCGCCGTGTGCGGCGGCGGCAGATACGACAACCTGTCCGAGTCGATCGGCGGGCCGCACGTGCCCGCGGTCGGCTTCGCGGCTGGACTGGATCGCGTTGTTCTGGTCATGGACGAGCAGAAGTGCGCGTTTGGCCCTTCTCCCGCGCTGGACGCCTACGTTGTCTGCCCCGATCCTTCCGTCAGGCTGGACGCGCTGGAACTGTTGTACAGGCTGCGCCGCGCGGGGCTGAAAGCCGACATGGACTACGCCGGACGCGGCATGAAGGCACAGATGAAGGCGGCTGTCGCCGTGGGTGCGCGCGTTGCCTGCATTCTCGGCGGCGACGAGGTTTCACGAGGCGTCGCGGCCGTGCGCGACCTGTCCAAGGCGGAACAGTCGGATGTTCCCATGGAAGAAGTCTGCGCGCGTGTGTCGGCGCTGTCCGGATTGAAATAACGCGAACGGCGCCGCGCAACGCCGTCGTTTTTCGGGCGTTTTAAATTTATCTGACTTTGACGAAGGTGGTCTTTCGATCATGCGTAAAGGAGTTTTTGATTCGAGCTGGAAGTGGACTGTCAAGTGCGGAGAGGTTGACAAATCCTGCGAGGGGCGCGAAATCGTCCTCGACGGCTGGGTTCGCAACCGCCGCGACCACGGCGGCGTGATCTTCGTTGAACTGTGGGACAAGACGGGCACGGTGCAGGTGGTCTTTGAACCGGAGCGCAACGCGCAGATGCACGAGGACGCGGGTTCTCTGCGCAGCGAGTACGTCATCGCCGTGAAGGGAAAGGTGCGCGAACGTCCCGGCCAGCAGTACAATCCGAACATGAAGACGGGCATGTGGGAAGTGGTCGCCGACGACTTTTTGCTGCTCTCGGCCGCGACGTTGCCGCCGTTTGAGATCGGCGATAACACGGACGCTGTGGACGAGAATATCCGCTTGAAATATCGTTTTCTCGACCTGCGGCGCGAGAAGATGCAGCGCAATCTGCGCGTCCGCCACGAGATCGCGCAGTACACGCGCGCTTACCTGAACGACAACGGTTTCACGGAGGTGGAGACGCCCGTCCTGATGCGCAGCACGCCCGAGGGCGCCCGCGACTATCTCGTGCCGTCCCGCGTGACGCCCGGCGCGTTTTACGCGCTGCCCCAGTCGCCTCAGCTGCTCAAGCAGATCCTGATGATCTCCGGCATGGACCGCTATTACCAGATCGCCAAGTGTTTCCGCGACGAGGACCTGCGCGCCGACAGGCAGCCCGAGTTCACGCAGGTCGACCTGGAGATGAGCTTCATCACCGAGGAGGATATCTTCGCGCTGCTGGAGGGCTACGTCGTCGGGCTGTGGAAGAAGATCTTGGGCGTGGACGTCGTCGCGCCGTTCCGCCGCATGGAGTATAAAGAGGCCATGACCCGTTTCGGCAGCGATAAGCCCGATCTGCGCATCCCGTTTGAGATCCGCGACGTGACGGAATCGTTCCGCGGCACGACGTTCGCTCCGATCGCCTCGTGTGTAGAGCGGGGCGGCGTGGTACGCGTCATTTCCGTGCCGGGGGGCGCGAAGTGGTCGCGCAAGCAGTGCGAGGACGTCACGGCCGAGGGCAGACGTCTGGGCGCGCCCGACGTGGCTTTCTTCCAGATCAGGGATGGGACGCTCAAAGGACCGCTTGTCAAACATCTTGATGACGAGCACAAGGCGATGTTCCTGAAAGACGCGTGCGCGTCCGACGGCGACGCCATTTTCCTGATCGCCACGACGAACGTGATGATGGCTTCCACAGTGCTGGGGCAGCTGCGGCTTGACATCGCCAAATCGCACGGACTTGTGAAGGATGGCTGGGAGTTCCTCTGGGTGACGAACTTCCCGCTGCTCGAGTGGAGCCCCGAAGAGAAAAGATGGGTGGCGACGCACCATCCGTTCACGGCGCCCAATTCCGACGAACTGGAGTTGCTGGAAAGCGACCCCGCCGCCTGCGGCTCGCGCACGTACGACCTCGTGCTCAACGGGATCGAGCTCGGCGGCGGTTCGATCCGCATTCACGACGAAGAGGTCCAGGAGAAGATTTTCAAGTGCCTGAACTTCTCGCCCGAGGAGCAGAAGCAGCGTTTCGGTTTCTTTCTCGACGCTCTGCGTTACGGCACGCCGCCTCACGGCGGGCTGGCGATCGGCTTTGACCGCCTGTGCATGCTCATGTGCGGCTGCAAGGGCATTCGCGACGTGATGGCTTTCCCCAAGACGGCCAAGGCGCAGGATCTCATGACGGAAGCGCCATCGCCAGTCGAACGGAAGCAGCTTGACGAACTGGGCATTTCAGTGCGTTCGTTCATCGTCAAGTATTAGACCGCGCTCGTTGGGCGCGCCCGTTCCCAGCGCGGGGCGGGCGCGCTTTTTTGCCGCGGCTCGGGTGGAATGGGTTTTAACCACAAAAACAGGCCCGGGTGTGATACAATCGGAAACGGATGCCGCTCCTGCGCGCGCGGGAGCGGCGCGACGCGAAAGGAGGTGAGAAGAATGAACGAATTTTTTGAAACGCGCGACTTTTTGATCAGAGCCGAAAACTTTCAGAAGAGGATCGGCTACCGCTTCTTGAGGCCGGAACTCCTTCAGCTGGCGTTCGTTCAAAGGTCGAGCGAGAAGTCGCAGCTGCCAAGCCAGAACAACGAGCGGCTCGAGTTCCTCGGCGACGCCGCCATCGGCCTGATCGTCGGCGCGGCGATCTACGGCGAGTATCCCGAAGCGGACGAGGGATTCATGACGATCGAACGCTCAAATCTCGTCTGCGGACAAAACCTTTCCGCGTGGGGGTACGAAGCAGGATTCGACCGCATGATCTGCGCGGGGGAAGGGGTGGCCATCTCGGCGGCGATGGTGGAAGATTCCGTGGAAGCCGTGGCGGGCGCGCTGTTCATCGACGGCGGGCTTGACGCCGTGAACCGCTTTTTACAGAGTTTCAGCGACTATCCCGACAGGGGGATGGGTTTTGACGCGCGGTATCATCTGGAGCGTGTCTGCGGCCTCGAAAAACTCGGCGTGCCGAAGTACAGAACGCGTCCGCGCTTCGCCAACGGAGGCATGGTCCACGAGTCCACGGTCACGCTCAAGGGCGAAGAGACGGGAACGGGACTGGGCAAAACACGGCAGGAAGCCGAACGGAACGCCGCTCGCGACGCCCTTGGGCGGCTTAACCGCGTTTCCGCGGGAGAACAGCAGAAACGGGCCGCCGTCCGGCGGGCGCACTTCCGGCGCGTCATCGCTTCGCGCGCGGCGTCGGAAAAGAGACCCGCCTTCGTCACGCTGAGCGACAGCGAAAAAGAAGCATCCCGCGCGGCAAAGCAGTCCGCCGTCGTTGGCGTCTTTAAGGACGGCCGCAGGATCGTCGTCCGACGCGGGACCTCGAAAGCCGCCGCGACGCGCACTGTTCCCCAGCCTGTGAGGGAACAGACGATGCCCGACAAAAAAAAGAGCGTGGCGGACTATCTCGCGAACATCGACTTGGCCGCCCTTCGCGCGTCGCCCGACCTGAAAGGCGCTCTCCAGACCTGCTGCGAGCGTCTGGGCCTCGGCCAGCCCGAGTACGCCGACGTGCCGCAGACAGTGAAGTGGAAGACTCCCGTCTTCACGATCGACCTGAAGCTGAAAGGCGTTCAGGTCGCCACAGGGAGAGGAACGTCGAAAAAAGCCGCGTCGCAGATCGCCGCGTGGAAGACCATGCAGTTGCTGGCGTCGGGGCTGCCCGGAGAGCCCGCGGCGTGGACGCCGGAGCTTGAGAGTCTGGCGGAACGTCTGGAACGAGCTTTCAACGACGCCGTGACCTCGCGCGGAGAATCGGCGCCCAAGTACGACGTGACGGCGGAAACTGAACGCGGCGTCGCCTTTTCCTGCCGAATCACGTCGGCCGACAGGACGTTCGCGGAAGCGCCAGGGGACGACGAGCGTCAGGCCCGTCTGCACGCCGTCGTCAAGGCGGCGACCCAGCGCCGGCTCTGGCCGGCCGTGCTGAACAGGCTGGAGATCTCGCAGGCACTGGATCTCTCGGGCGGCGAAGGACGTCCCGAAAGCGTGCTGGACTGGAGGCTGAAAAAAGATCACAGGCCGGACGTCGAAGAGGCCGTGATCCGGCTGGACGGCAGCAAGCAGACTCCCCGATTCCGGCTGGGCTTTTTCCTGGAGAACGAGCTTCTGGCGGGTATGACGGGGCCGAACAAAAAAGTCATGGAAACCCTGCTTGCGCTGCTGATCCTGGATCGCATGGCGCAAAAGCGCCCGCTGACGGCGCCCGTCGCCGTCCCGTCGCCGGAAAAGGAGCCCGAGGAGGCGTCCGCGCCGGAACGTAAGAAGAAACCCGAAGAGGGCCTGAAAAAGCGCGTCGTCGGCTGGTTCCGCCGCATCGCGGACGCCTACATCAAAAACTGACGGCCCTCATACGCGACGGATTCGCCGTGCCTCTGTTTGCGCTTAAACGGGGCCGTGGCGTCGGTCCTCGCGTCGTCGTTTCCTCAGGGACGGGATACGTTCCGTTTTTGCCCGACGCGATGTTTTTTCGCGCCGGTTTCGTCGCGACACGGCAAACATAAAAAGAACCTGTTTCATGTTGCCGGCGGACGTCTTCTTCCATTGGCGCGCCGTCGTGAGACGGAAGGCGCACCGTTCGCGGTGCCCGTTCTCGCCGTCCGTCCGCCGCGGTTTTTGGAAGTTTTCCGCTTTGTTCCGCGGCGGAGGCGGGGGACAGCCCGCGACTTTACACGCGGCGTTCCTCCCCGACGCCCGTACGTCCAAGGATTGGCGTTTCTCTCGGAACGTCCGAGCGGAAAAAAGCTTCCGCCGGAGAAGGCGCCGCGGTTGAACGCGCGCGGATTAAAGACAAGGAGATCCTCATGCCGCTTGTAATCGTCAGAAACGACATCACAAAGATGAAAGTGGACGCCATCGTGAACGCCGCCAACCATACTCTCTTGGGGGGAGGCGGAGTCGACGGGGCGATTCACCGCGCCGCAGGCCCCGGACTGCTCGAGGAATGCCGCGCCCTGGGAGGCTGCGGCACGGGAGAAGCGAAGATCACCGGCGCGTACAACCTGCCGTGCAGATACGTCATCCACACTGTGGGGCCGGTCTGGCGCGGGGGAGGACACGGGGAACGCGATCTGCTGATCTCCTGTTACCGGTCGTCCCTCGCCCTCGCCGAGGAGCACGGCTGCGAGACGGTGGCCTTTCCTCTGATCTCGTCGGGCGCTTTCGGCTATCCAAAGGACAGGGCGCTTGAAGCCGCCGTCGAAGCGATCGGCGCCTTTTTGTCCGGCCACGACATGACGGTTGCCATCGTGGTCTACGACAAAGGCTCGTACCGTATCGGCAGGAAACTGTTCGCCGACATCTCCCAGTACATCGACGACCATTACGTCAAAGAGGTCCCGTATAAGCGCGGAAAACGGCCGAGCAAGCTTTCCGCGGACGAGGCACCGGTCGCGATGGCGCAGCGAGAGTTCTTCGAGTTCCGTGAGAGCGCACCTGTTTCGCAGGCGTCGCGATCGGCTTTCACGCTGAACGAAGCTGTGTCCATGATCGACGAGAGCTTTTCGGAGATGCTCCTGCGGAAGATCGACGAGCGGGGCATAACGGACGCCCAATGCTACAAGAAGGCGAACATCGACAGGAAACTGTTCTCCAAGATACGCGGCGACAGGCAGTACAGGCCGAGCAAGCCGACGGTTCTCGCTTTCGCGATCGCACTGGAACTGCCTTTGGACGAAACGCGCGAGATGCTGATGAAAGCGGGGTTTGCCCTTTCGCACAGCAACAAGTTCGACATCATCGTCGAATTTTTCATCAGCCGCGGGAACTATAACATCTTCGAGATCAACGAAGCGCTGTTCGCGTTTGACCAGAGCCTGCTCGGGGCGTAAGAAACGGGGGTATACGAACCCGCACGATGCGGGCAAGGGGCGCTTTTCCTCCGTTTCCCTGACACGTTCGCGTTCTTTTCGGAATCCTCGTCCGGAACAGACGGAAAATTTTACGCCGAGGATCGTTTGCTTTTCAACGCGCGGTAACTTTCGCCCCATACCCTCATCGCATCAAGAACGGGTTTGAGACTTTGCCCCAACTCTGAAAGAGCGTATTCCACCCTCGGCGGTCCTCCCGTGTAGACTGTACGTGTAACGAGTCCGTCAGCTTCTAGAGACCGCAGACTGTCTGTCAGTACTTTCTGACTGATTCCATTCAGGTTCCGACGCAGTTCATTGAAACGCCACGGCCGCGCCAGAAGGTTGCGTAAAATCAAGAGTTTCCACTTATTCCCGATCAGTCGCACCGTCGTCGCCACAGGACATTCCGGAAAAAGTTCGTTTTTCGTTTTCATCAAAGGCCTCCGTTCCGTTAAAAAAGAATGCCGTGCTCATATTCTACTGTGCATGAACCGGCGGTCAACAGGTTACAAAAAAGTGCGTACTTGCGCGCCGTAAAAACAGGATATTATATTATGCAATAAGATACGAACGTCGGCCGGATTCACAGAAAAATGCGAGCCGGAGGCATGCGAAAGAGAGTTTTGCCGGACGTATGGGCGCGGCAAGCGAGCACGTCGCGGGTAGGCCTGTTCAAGAGCCGCGGAAATGGCCGCGCCTGTACGGAGAAGAAAGGATCGCGACGTGGGAGAAGACACACCGCCGTATCCGAAAGAGGAGGAAGAAGAATGGAACTTCTCGATTTGATGAAATACCGCCGTTCGGTACGAAAGTATCTGGACAGACAAATTTCCCGCGAAGAGCTTGAAAAGATCGTCGAGGCGGGCATATACGCGCCCAACGCGGGCGGCGCGCAGTCCACCGTGATCGTCGGCGTGAGGAATCCCGAACTTTCCGATAAGCTCGGCAGGCTGAACGCGGCGCGTTTCGACCGTTCGCGAGTCGCCGGTTTTCACGTCTCCGATGACCAGCCGAGCATCATCGACGATCCCGCGATCAAAAGCGCGTTCTACGGCGCGCCGTCGTTCTGCGCGGTCTTCGCGCCAGAAAACTACCCCTACGGCGTCGCCGATTCTTTTTGCTGCGCCGAGAACATGGCGCTCATGGCGACGGAACTCGGAATAGCTTCGTGTATCGTCGCGAGGGCTGAGGAGACGTTTGACAACGAATTCGGCGCCGCCCTCGCCAAGGTATGGGGCATCCCCGCCGGCTACGTCGCCCGCTGTTTTTTGCTGCTTGGGTACTGCGACGGCGAGTATCCCAAAGCGAAGTCCCGCAAAGACAACAGGGCCATCATCGTCGAATAAGTCCGATTTTTTTCATCGGCCGCGGGAACTCTGGCATCCGCAAGGTCAACGAAGCGCCGTTCGCCTTTGATTGGATCCCGTCGAGACGTGATGAACCGGCCGCTCCGCCTCGCGCGGAAAATTCGAACGCGCGCGGGCACGATGGTTTTTTGGCGTTTTCCCCCGCGCGGGGGCGCACATTCTGTCCGGCGCGG
>CAZFNC010000045.1:8778-14354 GCA_964520485.1 uncultured Synergistaceae bacterium
CGATGGTTTTTTGGCGTTTTCCCCCGCGCGGGGGCGCACATTCTGTCCGGCGCGGGGCGCAGTGCGCCGGACAGTTTTTTTGCGCCGCGCGGATTGTGACGACGAACCGCGTTAGCACGTGCGGCGAGGCGTGACGAATCGCGCCTGAAGGAGCGAATCGGATGGATCAGAGGGAACGCAGGAGATTTTTAATCACGTACCTGATCGGCGAAAGCCCGAGGTACGGGGGCATGAAAATTCCCGACGACGAGGCGGCGCAGAAAAGGCTGCTGCGAGCCCTGATGAACGTCCGTCCGCCCCGCCCCGTCGGCGCGGATTTCCTCGCGGCGCAGGACGAGTATCTGGCGGAGGAACTCCGCGCCCGCGGCGTCGCGGACATCGCGGACATGACGCCCGTCGAGGAAGGCATCTTCCTTTGGCGGGGCGACATCACGACGCTTCGCTGCGGCGCGGTCGTGAACGCGGCGAACAGCGGCATGACCGGATGTTATGTCCCCTGCCACGGGTGCGTCGACAACGCGATACACACCTACGCGGGCGTGCAGCTGAGGCTCGAGTGCGCGAGGCTGATGGCCGAACAGGGACACGAAGAGGAGACGGGAAAGGCGAAGCTCACTCGCGCGTACAACCTTCCCTGTGAGTATGTTATCCATACCGTGGGGCCGGTCGTCTTCGGGGAAGTGACAGATCGCGACAGGGAACTCTTGGCGTCATGTTACCGTTCCTGCCTTGAACTGGCGAGGGAAAACGGCATAGACAGCGTGGCGTTCTGCTGTATCTCCGCCGGCGAGTTCCGATTCCCCGCGGGGGAAGCCGCGCGCGTCGCCGTGCGGACCGTCCGCCGCCGCAGAGGCCGCGTCAAGGTGATCTTCGACGTTTTCAAGGATGACGATTATCGGATTTACAGCGGTCTGCTCGGATATCCGCGCGAGGTTTGAGGCGCGCCGACACCGAGGCGCGCGAAACGCGCCTGATTTCCGGCCGCCGTTCAGCGCCGAGTTTTTTCGCGTTGCCCTTTTTTGTCGCCTGCGAAGCGACCAAACGGAAAGCCGTCCGTCTTAAAATGCGTCCGTCGGTTGAGAACCGACGGACATATTTTTTGACGGAGGAAAAGAGAATGAGGAAAGACCTGACGGAACTCGTTTTTATCCTTGACCGCAGCGGCTCCATGAGCGGACTTGAGAGGGAGACCATCGGCGGCTTCAATTCGTTAATCGAAAAGCAGAAAGAGACGGACGGCGAGGCGCTCGTCTCCACCGTCCTCTTCGACAACGAATGCGAGGTGCTGCACGACAGGGTGGACGTGAAGAGCGTCGCTCCGCTCACGGACAAGGACTATTACGTGCGCGGTTGCACGGCGCTTTTGGACGCCGTCGGCGGGGCGATCAGTCATATCGGCAACATTCACAAGTACGCGCGCGAGGAGGACATTCCGGAACACACGCTGTTCGTCATCACGACGGACGGCATGGAGAACGCGAGCAGCCGCTATTCCGCGGACACGGTGAAGAAGATGATCGAACGGCAGAAGACGAAGTACGGCTGGGAGTTTCTGTTCCTCGGCGCGAACATCGACGCCGTTGAAACGGCGAGGAGTTTCGGTATCGCGGAGGATCGCGCCGCGAACTACCTCAGCGACAGCGAGGGCACCAAGCTCAACTACGAGGTTCTCAGCGCGGCCATCTGCGACGTCCGCGAGAAAGGCTCGCTCTCCAAGGCATGGAAAACGGGAATCGACAGGGATTACCGCGCGAGAAAGAACGCGAAAAGACATTGATACGGCCGTCAGTATTTCCCTATTATCGAGCGGTGGGAAGAGAATACAGGCAGGAATTGCTGGATAAGAAAGGATGCAAAAAATAATGAACCGAACGATCACGGTCAAAGGCATCGGCAGCGTCAAGGTCAAGCCCGATTACGTCGTCATCTCGTTTTCTGTAAAAGTCCGTCGCAAGGATTACACCGCCGCCGTAGAGGACGCGGGGAGCAAAGTCAAGGCGCTCCAGGACGCGATATCGGGCATCGGGTACGAGAAATCCGACATCAAGACGAGAAAATTCGACATCGATGCCTGTTACGACTACAAGAAAGGAGTTCTGGACAGAAGCCCTCAGCGCGTATTCTCTGGTTACGTCTGCTCGTATGATCTCAAGCTCTCTTTCGACTTTGACAACGCGCGTCTCTCCAAAACCCTCGCGGCGATCGCGGTCTGCGAGACCGACCCCGAACTGAGCATCGAGTTCACCGTGAAAAATCCCGGAGAAGTGAGCGACGAACTCCTCAGAAGCGCGGCGGAAAACGCGAAGAGGAAAGCCGAGATCATGTGTGCGGGCGCGGGCGGAACGCTCGGCGAACTCCTCAGCGTCAACTATAACTGGAGTGAGATCAACATCGTTTCGCGGACACGGTATTTAGAGTCGGAAGACGCGGATTATTCGTTGTGCAGCGCGTCCATGGCCGAAATTGAGCCGGACGATATCGAAGCGCAGGACACCGCGGATTTTGTCTGGGCCATCCTCTGACGCGTGCGCGATGAAGGCGCCCGAAAGGGCGCCTTTTTTCCGTTGGTCATTTTTGATCGTGCCCGTTGAAAAAACGGGGCGCGGCGAGTAGAGTAGAGTGGTAAAAGCAGCGGAACGGCGTTTCCCCTTCGCGAAAAGCGTTTGCTCTATGGGTGCGGCCGGAAAGGAAAACGTAGGGCGGGCGAGGCGCTTTCTCGACGCGCTACACGCGGCGTTGTGTATCTAGAGAGTGGGAGAGATTTTTATGAAAGAGAGGTCCGCTTATGATCGGAGCGCTTGTCGGCGACATCGTCGGGTCGCGTTTTGAGTGGCGCAACCACAGGTCGAAGGATTTCGATCTGTTCACGCCTCAATGCTTCTTCACGGACGATTCCGTGATGACGCTGGCCGTCTGCGACGCGCTTCTGCGGTGCGAGGGGGATTTTTCCGACTTGGGAGCGCGGGCGGTCGGTTCAATGCGGACGGTCGGGCGGCCCTATCCGAACTGCGGCTACGGCGGGCGATTCCATGCGTGGATGTACTCGGACGACCCGCGCCCGTACAACAGTTACGGCAACGGCGCGGCCATGCGAGTGAGCGGGTGCGGCTACGCGGCGCGGACACTGGGCGAGGCCAAAAGGCTCTCGAAGGCCGTCACCGAGGTGACGCACAACCACCCCGAGGGGATCAAGGGAGCCGAGGCGACCGCCGCCGCCGTCTACCTCGCGAGGACGGGCGCGAGTCTGGCGGATATCCGCAGCTTCGTCACGGAGAACTATTACCCGCTGGACTTTACCATCGACGGCATACGCAAGAGCTATCGGTTCAACGAGACCTGCCAAGGAACCGTTCCGCAGGCGCTTGAGGCGTTCTTCGAGTCCACGGGGTTCGAGGACGCCGTACGGACCGCGATCTCCGTCGGCGGCGACAGCGACACGCTCGCGGCCATCACGGGTTCCGTGGCGGAGGCCTATTACGGCGTGCCCGAGGACATCAGGGAGCGCGCGATCTCCTATTTCGACAAGGACAAGGACAAAGCGCTCCTGAATATCCTGACGGAGTTCGAAAGAGTTTACCCGCCGAAGGCCGGAAAAGGGCGCGTCACGTGGGAGAACGCTTAAGCCGACGTTGCGCGGCAGATCGCGGCGCAGGGGAACAGTTGCGGCGTCACCGCCGGATCGACAGACGGCGCCGCGCGGCGTTCTCCGCGGCGGAGCAAAGGAGGGTACGCGCCTGTGAAATATCATATTGACGATGATGTGCTGGCCGATATCCGCGCGTTCGCGCGCAAAAACGGCATCCGGCGCGTCGTCCTGTTCGGATCGCGGGCTCGGGGGACACATTCCCCGCGCAGCGACATCGACCTTGCCGCGACGGGAGGTAACGTCGCGGAGTTTCATGAAGACCTGGAGGAAAAGGCGCGCACGCTGCTGATGTTCGACGTCGTGAACGTGGACAGGGGAATATGGCCGGAACTGTCGGACGCCATTCGGAAAGACGGGGTCGTGATCTATGAGGAAGTATGAGAATTTTTTAAAATCTCTGAAGAACCTGCATGAAGGGCTGAAATTGAAAGAACCTTACAGCGTTGTGGAGCAGACGGGAATCGCCGGTCTTTTTGAAATATGCTATGAGCAGTCATGGAAACTGATGAAAGCGGTTTTGGAAGAGCATGGACGGTTTGAGCGGATGACAGGTTCGCCGAGACTCGTCATCAAAATTGCCTGCCAATGCGGGATGATCGACACAACTGCGACGGATGGCTTGCCCTGCTGGAAGCGCGGAATATTCTGTCCCATACCTACAGCGATGAGAACGTGCTCTGTGTGATCAGAGAGATCAGAGAACGTTATGTCGCTCTGTTTGACGCGCTGCAAAACGGCATGGAGTCAACTTGGCTGTAGGACTTGGAGAAAACCGAGAGAGAATAAACGTCATGTCTTTTCCCGCAAGGCCGATCGGAGTTGTGTCCACCAAATCGGCCGTCCGTCCGTAAACGAAGAGACAACTGAAACGCCGCGTGCCAGGTTCACCGCCTGTCGCGCGGCACTTTGTTTTTTGTGGGGTCGATTGCCGTTTGCCGCCGGTAGATATCGAATCTGTCTGTTATGGACGCGTGAGAATGATTTCTTCAAGAGGCCGCTCTTGTTCAATTCCGACGTGAATCGACCTCACGCGCTTTTTCCGACGCGGCGACTATCTGCCGGTAAAGTCTGTAAAGTGATATCTTTTCTTTCCCTCCGCGTTTTTGGAGCGGGCGGAGCGTCGAGCAGACAGACTGTGCGGCATTGACCGCCCTTTCAGAAATCACGATTGACGACACAGTGAGTTCCGGAGAGAATTTATCGCTGTCAGAGGTCGTTTTTGTCGGCGGGGCTTTCGGTTGAGCGGCGTGGAAACATTTGTAACGGCCCACGTCGAGTCAGTCGTCGTGGTGTTCTGCGCGCGGGCAACCGGCGTGAATTTCACGTTCGGTCGGCTGTTCGTGGTTCTCATTCCCGTTATAAGACTCTTGACATGCGCGCGATTTTATGTGAAAATGTCGCACATATAAAGAATAAGCATCTCGCGGAGACGCGCTTTTTCTCGGTTCGTCGAGGCCGGTTTCCGGATTTCGGCGCGCCCGAACCGGCGCGACAAAAGCTTTTGCGGGCGAAGAGTTTCCGAGACGAGGACACACGCCGCGCGTGAACAGCCTTCGCGAGCGCTTTTGAGCGTTTTTCAGCCGCCCGACGCGGGAAAAGAATCTGCTTTCCGGCGACGGCCGCGGGCGTAAAAACGAGACGCCCGAACGGAAAAGATGGGATATGAACTCCCCGCGTTCGGAACGACGACCGCGGGAAACAATCTTTTGCCAAGAGGAGCGCGATATAATGTTCAACAACGAGTTTATTGAGCTTTGCGAGAACGGAAAGATTGAGGAAGTTAAAAAGGCTCTGGCCGCCGGCGCGGACGTGAACGCGAGGAATGAATACGGCTATACAGCGCTGATGGCCGCAGCCAAAGGCGGCTCCCCTGATGTATTCGGAACTCTCGTCAAAGAGGGAGCGGACATCGAAGCGCGCGATCATGACG
>CAZFNC010000046.1:0-14331 GCA_964520485.1 uncultured Synergistaceae bacterium
CCATACCCAAGGCTGCGTTTGTGGTATAATCCGGCGGAGGACAAAAATAATCGAAGCGAGGAGAGAAACGATGAACGTGCACGAACAGGCTCTGAAGTGCGCCGCGCTGCTGCGCGGCTCTCGCGGCACCGCTGTCGTCAGCGGCGCGGGCATGTCGACGGCCGCCGGCATTCCCGATTTCCGTGGTCCCGGCGGACTTTACAGGCGCGCCGACGTCGACGCCGGAAAACTGTTTGACATCGATTGGTTCCAGCGCGACCCGTCGTACTACTACCGTTTTCACCGCGAATGCGCGCGGATGCTCTCGGGCATAAAGCCGACGTTCACGCACACATTTCTGGCGCGGCTGGAATCCGAGGGGCGCCTCGACGGGATCGTCACGCAGAATTTTGACGGGCTGCACGAGGCGGCGGGATCGAAGAGGGTATTTCAAATTCACGGCACCATCCGCAAGGCGTACTGCACAGCCTGCGGAGCGTATTACGGTTACGACGCCGTCAACCGTCTGTTGGAGTCGTCCGACGTGCCGCGCTGTGAACGCTGCGGGGGCGTGATCAAGCCCGACATCGTGTTCTTCGGAGAAAGCGTCAAGTACCTTGACGAGTGCCAGCGTCTGTGTTCCGGCGCCGACCTGCTGTTTGTGCTCGGCTCTTCGCTGAACGTCTATCCTGCGGCGGCGCTGCCGAGATTGTGCACGGGGAATATCGTCGTCGTCAACAAGGGCCCTGTATCGACGGAATGTCTTCCGCTTTCGCGCGTCGCCCTGAGGGTCGACGCTCCGCTGGACGATTTCTTCAGGGAAGTGGACGCGGCGCTGGGCGCCTGAGCAAAAACGGCCAGACCGTCAAAACGATCACGAAAACGCCCAAAGGGATCGGCAAACGTGCCAGACCTTTGGGCGTTTTGACGCGTTTTGAAAAGGGCCGCGGAGCTTCGGCAGCGCGGGACGCGAAAGGAAGTTTCTGTCGGAGACGGCGGGGGAGCGCTGCTCGGAGTTTATTCAGGTATTCCGCGTTTGAACATCTCGGGGGACGCCGCGTCCGGAAACGGGGTTTTGTCGAACGCCGTGAAGCCCCCGCGCCGTTTTCGCCGAAAGGACGGACGCGGGGCGGCTTACGCCTGCGCGTCCCATCTCACCGTGTATTTTTCGACGAAACCGCAGGGGCCGTACGCCAGCTTGGCGTGGCGCAGTCCTTCGTCGCCCATGTCCTCCTCACGGTTGGCGATCGTAAACGATTTCGCGTCGTTCGCGCAGAAGTCCTTGTTGATGACAGCGTACACCTCGTGGTACTCGGGAAGGCCCTTCTCGTAGTGGATCATGATCAGGTCGTCGTTCACGGGCTCCGCCAGCGTGTAGGCGATCAGTTTCCCGTCCAGTTCAATGGCCCCGCCGATCAAGCCCAGTTCCTGCCAGTGATCAAGCACGCGCACGATGCCTTCCCCCTCGGCGGCGAGCATCTTCGTCATGAACTCGTTTTCGTCATGGGTCCACGACAACTGGAGCTGCCTGACTCTGCCGGTCATCTCGGGCGTGAGAGAAAGGTACCGCGCGTCGAACTCGCGGCGGAACTTGTTGACGCGGTTGCGGCGCTTCATGTGCTTGTTGCCCGCCAGCGTGGCCAACTCCTTGACGTTGTAGAGATACTCGAAAGCGGCGCGGTTCGGCTCGGCTGAAATTTTCGCTCCGAGCTGTTCCTGCCAGATCTCAACGAGCGCTTTGGGCACGTCGATGAACTCCGCCCGCGGGCCGACGTGCCCGAGCAGCTGTCGTTCCCAGTCGTCCCTGTGCCAATCGCCGACGGGGGCCAGCCATTTCAGGCAGGGCTTTGTCTGCCGCATCCAGAGCAGATCGGGCTCCCAGGCGATCTCGTAGCCGAAAAAGTCCTGCCACGCCCAGAGTATGACGAAGCTCATGTCCGATGAATATTCGTCGCATCGCAGCCAGTACGCTCGGTATTCTCCGTACTTTGACACGTCAAAATGCTGATATTCCACGAATGAAAGGCCTCCCGGCATTTATCAGGATAAAAACGTTTTCCACCGCGACTTTATTGTATCACAAAAGCCACAAAAAAGAGAGGAAGCGTGAACTCCCTTGCCGAGGGACGGTACATCCCGCGCGCCGCGCTTCGCGTTCCTCGGCGCAGCACGGCGCGCGTCCGCGCCGAAATCGCGCGCGGAGAGGGCTTTCTATCGCAAAAGAAATCGTCCGATCCGCATAACTTTCTAAAAAAATATAGGCGAAATGCGTCAAAAATGCTAGAATATACGGGGAAGATTTTCCGCGTCTTTTCGTTCGCGCGGCGAATGGCGCTGTGGGCGGACGGTGTCTGTGTGATATGGAGGTCTCTTATGGAAGAACAGGACATGGGGCGGGTTATCCTCAACCCGCTCGTTCCCGAGATCAAACGAAGTTATCTTGATTATGCGATGAGTGTCATCGTCGGACGCGCCCTGCCGGACGCGCGCGACGGGCTCAAACCGGTTCAGCGCCGTGTGCTTTACGGTATGCTGGGGCTCGGCATCCGTCATAATCAGCCCACGAAAAAGTCGGCCCGCGTCGTCGGCGAGGTCATGGGCAAGTACCACCCCCACGGCGACGCTTCGATTTACGACACGATGGTGCGCCTCGCGCAGCCGTGGAATCTCCGCTACACGCTTGTCGACGGCCAGGGCAATTTTGGCTCCATCGACGGCGACAGCGCCGCCGCCTCTCGTTACACGGAGGCGCGTTTTTCGGAGCTCGGGGAACTGATGCTGGCCGACATCGACGAAGACACGGTCGACTGGGGCCCCAACTACGACGAGTCCCTCAAGGAGCCGCTGACGCTTCCCGGCCCCGTCCCCAACCTGCTCGTCAACGGCAGCACGGGCATCGCCGTCGGCATGGCGACGAACATGCCGACGCATAATCTCGGCGAGGTGGTCGACGCGCTCTGCCGCCTGATCGAGAACCCCGACGCCGACTTGGGCGAGCTGATGGAGTGCATACCGGGGCCCGATTTTCCGACGGGTGGCGTGATCATGGGGAACGAGGGGATCATCGACGCCTACAGGACGGGCCGCGGCCGTCTTATCGTCAGAGGCCGCTGCCGCGTCGAAGAGGGCAAGCGAAGGGCGTCCGTCGTCATCACGGAGATCCCCTACATGGTGAACAAGACGACGCTGATCGAAGGCATCGCCAAATGCGTTCAGGAGCACACGATCGATGGCGTTTCCGACATGCGCGACGAGTCGGACCGCAACGGCATAAGGATCGTTCTCGACCTTGCGCGCGACGGCGATCCCGAGCTTGTGCAGCGGCAGCTGTTCAACCGCACGCTGATGCAGAGCACTTTCGGCGTCATCAACCTGACTCTCGTCGATCAGCGTCCCGTCGTGCTAGGACTGAAGGGCCTGCTGGAGGTGTTTCTCAACTACCGGCGCGGTGTCGTGAGGCGGCGCACGCAGTTCCGTCTCGCCAGGGCGCAGGAGCGGGAGCACATTATCGAAGGGCTGACACGCGCTCTCGACGTGATCGACGACGTGATCCGCATCGTGCGCGGCGCGCAGAGCACGGAGGACGCCTCGCGAGGCCTGGTTCAGGAGCTTCAGTTCACGGAGAAACAGGCGCAGGCCATCCTTGACATGCGCCTGCAGCGCCTGACGGGGCTGGAGCGCGAGAAACTGACGGCGGAAATGACGCAGCTTCTCGCCGATATCGCCGTCTACCGTGATATTCTTGCCGACGCCGGCGTCCTCGACGGCGTGATCCGAGACGAGCTCACGGAACTTCGCCGCCGTTTCGGCGACAAGCGCCGCACCGAGATCGTGGCGCACGCCGAGGACACGCAGGCGTCGTATGAGGACCTTCTGCCCGAGGAAAACATCGTCATCACGCTCAGCAAGGACGGTTTTCTGCGCCGCACGAACCTGGACGCCTATAACGTGCAGAACCGCGGGGGCAAGGGGCGCCGCGGTGCCAATCTTCACGAGGAGGACCGCGTCGGCGATATGGTGGTCACCACCACGCACAACGACGTGCTGCTGTTCACGAGCAGAGGACGCGTGTTTGCCGTCAAGGGGCATCTTGTCCCCGAGACCAAGTCCGGCAAGGGGCGCAAGGTGACTCAATTCATCACGCTCAGCGAGGGCGAAACGGTCGTCACGATGCTCGGCATGTTCCCCGAACACTGCACGACCGTCGTGCTGATCACGCGCGGCGGCATCGCCAAGCGCATGGATAAAGCTGAGCTGCAGAACCTGACCCGCGTCGGGCGCCAGATCATGTCGCTCGACGAGGGCGACGAGATCGCCACGATCCGCTGTACGAACGGCATCGACGATCTGTTTCTCGTCAGCTCGCAGGGGCGCGGGCTGCGCATCAGCGAGGACGAGATCCGCACGATGGGACGTTCAGCGCGGGGCGTCAAGGCGATGAAGCTTGACGAGGGCGACGAGATCATCTCCTGCGAGGTCATCACGGGCGACAGCCGCATCCTGCTCGTGAGCACGCACGGAATCGGCAAGATCACGTCCTACGACGAGTTCTCGGTCCATCACCGCGCCACGGGAGGCCAGCGCGCCATGCGCATCAGCGAACGCACGGGGAAACTGGCCGTCGCCAACACGGTGTTTCCCGGCGACGAAGTGGCGCTGATGACGGCGGGAGGAAACATCATCCGTCTTGCCGTCGACGCCATCCCGCAGCTTTCGCGCGACGCGGCGGGTTCCTACCTGATCCGTCCCGAAGAGGGGGACACGGTCGCCAACGTGTCGCTGATTCACAAGGACGATCTGGCCCGATCCGGTTTTTTGACGCGCGACGCGTCTCAAAAGGCCGCTCCGACGGCGGATGACGGACAGCGGCTTCTGCCTTCCGTCGATGAGGGCGCCGAAGATGGAGACGACGCGGACTTTGCCGGTCTGCCGCCGGACGACAAGGAGGACTGATCCATGAAGTTCGCTCCGGACGGATATGTTTTCATGGCGGGCGCTTTCGCCGCCGCCGCGCTGCTGGCGCTGTGCTCTCGCTGGACGCTCGTGTTCACGCTGCCGCTGCTGGCGGCGGTGGTCTGGTTTTTCCGAGATCCCGAGAGAATCCCCGAGGGCGACGGTTTCGTCAGCCCCGCCGACGGCAAGGTGATCGAGGTCTGCGAGGCGGAACACCCGTACACAGGCAGAGCCCTGAAAGTCGGAATCTTCATGAACGTCTTCAGCGTGCACGTGAACCGTATGCCCTCCTCGGGAGTTGTGGAATACCTTGAATACGCGCCGGGCTTGAAGTGGTTCGCCAACGCGCCCAAAGCCTCGCTGGAGAACGAACGCATGTACGTCGGCTACCGCTCGTCTGAAGGCCCCGTTCTGCTCGTCCAGATCGCGGGACTGGTCGCCCGCCGCATCGTCTGCCGCCTGAAAAAGGGCGATCGGCTTGAGCGCGCGCAGCGTTTCGGCATGATCAAGTTCGGCAGCAAGGTTGACGTGTACCTGCCCCTTTCGGCGAAGCCGCGGGTCGGGATCGGCGACCAGGTTTTCGCCGGCCGGACGGTGATCGCCGATTTCGTCAAGTGAACGCGTCGTCGCGCTTAAGCGTATTCGCGTAAAAACGCGCCAGGAAAAGGAGATTTCCCGATGAAAAAGTTCAAGCTGCGTTTTCGCCGCCCAAGGCGGCTCCGTGAACTGCATATCCGCAACAACATCCCCAACATGATCACGAGCGGCAATCTGCTGTGCGGGATGCTGTCGCTGATTCTCATCGTGCGCGGCCATCTTCTGCCGGCCGCGTGGCTGATTCCCTGCGCCGTATTCTTTGACTTTATGGACGGCAAGGTGGCCCGCGCCATGGGGGTGAGCAGCGATTTCGGCGTCGAGTTCGACAGTCTTGGCGATGTCGTCTCCTTCGGCGTCACGCCGGCGCTTCTCGTCTACGCCGCCTCGCTGCGGGAGCTGCCCGGCATCTCCGGAGCGCTTGCCGCGGTGTTCTTCGCGCTGTGCGGCGCCCTTCGTCTGGCGCGCTTCAACGTGTCACACGTTCCCGGGCCGTTTCAGGGGCTGCCGATTCCGGCAGGAGGGCTCTTCCTCGTCTCGTTTGTTCTCTCGGGGCTGATCTCTTCGGTTCCGCCGTGGCTGGTCGCCGTCGTGACGGCCTGCACGGGAGCTTTGATGATCTCATCCGTCCCTTACGGCAACCTGAAGACGGTTAAAAGGGGCTGCATGAACAAGACAAAGTTCTACGGGGCGCTCGGCTTCTTTCTGACCATGCTCGTTCTCCAGGGCGGGCGCGGGATGTTCATCGACATCGCCATCTACCTGGCGAGCGGACTTCTGCGCTTTGACTGGGGCGCGTGGCTTTCGCTGCCGGACCCCGACCGCAGCGAAGGGGACGACGGGGCGTAGCTTGCGCGATCCCTTGTCGCGCAGGACGGCGAGGAAAACGACGAAAAGGACGCATGCGCGCCATTCGGACTGAAAAGGGGAGGCTTTCCATGCGGTGGAGGAAAAGTTTCATCGAGGGCACGTTTGGCGATCGCACGGTCGTGCTGACCGTCGGCGTGATCGACCGCCCGCGGAAGGTCGTTCTGCTGTTCCACGGCGTGCACAGCAGTTCTTGTTCCGACCCCGGCAACAAATACGCGCGCATAGGGTCGGCCCTTGCCGAAAACGGCGTTCTGCCCGTTCTCTGCGAGACGAGCCGCAGGGTGCGCAACCGCGGTTCTTACGCAGGGCGGCCATTGGAATGGATCATGGACGCTTTCGGGGGAAAGACGTATACTCAGGAACTGGAGGACTGCCGCCGTGCCTGCGAGACGGTGCGTTCGCTTTACAGCTGGCTGCCGCTGACGCTGTGGGGTTTTTCGCTCGGCGGTTTGAGCGCCCTGCTCGTCGCCGGCGGCGCCGCGCCGGGCGCGAGAGCGGCGCTTGAGCTTGACGGACTGATCCTTTGCGGTTCCGGAGATTCCGTGTTCCCAGAAAACGACGACATTTTCAAGCTTCCGATTCTCAGCTCGCTGCGGGAGGAGACGGGCGCGACAGGGACGGACCGCGGGCTGTCGGCGGCCGCCCGAGCTCTGAACGTCTCCTGGGCGCGCGTGTTCCGAGGCGGAGAGGACACGACGTTTCCTCGCGAAGCCTGTGTGCGCATCTACGACATGTTGAACGTCGGCGACAAAGCTTTTTACGAAGTCCCCGGCAGCGACCATTCGTTTCGTCTGCTGCACGGAGTTTCGTCGCGATTTCCTCTCGAGGAGGTCTTTAAACGTCTGCCGCGCCTTTTCCAGAACGTGTAACTGGCCAAAGCGAGACGCCGTTCCCCAGCACGGGGACGACGCCTCGCTTTGTATGGATGTCATGCGCGGTTTCGGGGCTGACGTTGTTCCGTCCCGTCTTTTTTCAAAGCGGGAGCGCGCGGGATGCTCAGCGTGAAAGTTGACGCAGCCTGTCTGCGAGCGCGGACGCCAGCCGTTCTCTCAGCCACTCGGAACGGCCCGAAGGCGGAAGGCTCGGGGGAAAGGTCAAAACTCTCTGCCGCTCGCGAAGGAAGTCGGTCAACTCGTCGGCGTGAATGAGCCACGGCGGCGCTGTTCCCTTGTCCGCGGCGATGACGGCGGCGATTTCCCTCGCCGAAAAGTCGTGTCGCCTGATTTCCGAGAGCAGGTCAAAAATTTTTCCCGGCGCGCGGACGCGCGGGATGTCCATGTGCTTTGAGACGACGAACCGAGCGAACCGCAGCCAGCTTTTCGGCAGCGTCATTCGGCTGTTCATGCGTTCCAGAACGTCAAGTCCCAGAGCGGGATGATCGTAATGGTGCGGCCACACTTCGCGCGGCGTCATTCCCTTGCCGATGTCGTGCACGAGCGCTGCAAAGCGTGTCCGTACTTCCGTTGTCCGTTCGGACGTTCGCGTCAGCACCTCCATCGTGTGCTCGAACGCGTCGAGGCCGCGGTGCCAGGGGAGCGGCTGCTCGACGCCGCACAGGTCGGCGATCTCGGGCAGGACGGCGCGCAGCAGATCGGCCGCCTTGAGCGTCGTGAAAAATTTCGCGGGCGCGGGCGTGCCAAGCGCCTTTCGGATTTCGCCGAGGACGCGTTCGCCGGGCTCGCACGCGAGTTCTTCCCGCGTGTCGCCCATCAGTCCAATTGTGTTGGGGGCGACGTCGAAACCCAGTTCGGCGGCCTGACGCGCCGCGCGCAGAGAACGGACGGGGTCATCGCGAAAGTGCTCGGAAGTGGCGCTGATCCTTCCGAGTTCGATGTCGCGCCTGCCTCCGAACGGGTCAATCAGCGTCATGTCGGGGAGTCGAAGGGCCATGCTGTTCATGCGCGTGTCTCGCCTGTAGAGATCCTCCTCGATGGTGGTATCAGGCGAGAATGAAGCGATAAAACCGCGGTATCCGCGTCCGGCCTTGCGTTCCGTGCGGGCCAGGGCGACCTCGCGGGGGACACCGTCGACCTCGATGAGGAAAACGGGAAAAGCGCGTCCCGCCGATCTCGCCGCGAACGCGGCCGTCAAGGTTGTATCGTCAAGCCCGCAGACGACATAATCCTTGTCATGGGATGGTCTGCCGATGACCAGATCGCGCACCCAGCCGCCGGCGATGTAGAGTTCTCCGCCCAGCGAGCGTATCCGTTCGCAAAAATCCCGTTCAAGGAGCATGGAAAGCACCTCCGGCAAAAACCGAGCAAAAAAATCGTCGATCAACGATAAACTATTTTTTAATTCCGATTGACAAAAGAAACAAGAGGTATTATAATGTGAGAGTGAAGGAACAAACCATCTTACCTGTTGGAGGTTATCGTCATGAAGAAGAGCAGAGCACTTATCGCTTTGGCTGCCGTTTTGCTGTGCGCGGCGTGCGCTTTCGCGAAGTCGGCGCTGGACAAGGACACGCTGATCGCCGGAACCGAGTCGACGTACCCGCCCTACGAGTCACGGAACGAGAAGGGCGAACTTATCGGGTTCGACATCGAACTGGTCGAGATCGTCGCCCAGAAGCTCGGAAAGAAGGTGGAGTGGGTCGACATGCCGTTCGACTCGATAATCCCCTCGCTGATGACCGGCAAGATCGACCTGTCCGCCGCGGGGATGTCGGCGACGGAAGACCGTCTGAAGAGGGTCAACTTCTCATACCCGTACGAAATTTCTTTCAGCGCGTTCGTGACTCGCGCCGAGAATCCTCCCGCCGACACCGACGCGCTGGCCGGCAAGGTTGTCGCCGTGCAGATCGGCACCGTCCAGGAAACGTTCGCGCGCAGCCTCGGCAACGTTGAGGTCAGGACGTATCAGAAGTTCGACGACTGCGTGCGCGAAGTTATGCTGGGCCGCGCGGTCGCTACGCTGATGGACATTCCCGTCGCCAAGAAGTACATTCAGGCGAAGGACTTCGCGGGCAAGGTCGTCATCGCTTTCAACAAACAGATCACCGGCGCCGATAAGGCCATCGCCTTGCCGAAGAAAGATCAGGAACTGACCGACGCGGTCAACAAGGTCATCGCCGACATGGACAAGAGCGGCGAGCTCAAGGCTCTGCGCGACAAGTGGTTCAATTAAGGGCAAACGCCTGAGCACGCTCCGTACGGTTTCCGGCAAGTTGTGTTCCCCCGAGTTCCCCGCGTCTGTCGGCGTTCTCTGCGGGAACGGAGCCATCCGTGCGGACTGACGCGGAACGCTGTGTTCGGAAAGAAAGACTCTGCGAAAAAACATCCGCAGAGTCTTTTATTGTGCCCGTCCGAGAACGCTAGTCTCCGTCCGCAGGCTGAATCCTGTCGTTTTGACGCTCATAACGCTCTTCAAGTGAACGCATGGACGCTTTCTGTATCGCTTCGAGCTTTTGCATCTCGGCGGCGTGCTGCGCGTCTTTCTGCGCGAGCAGCGCGTTCACGCGAGTTTCGTACTCCCGCTTCAGCGCGGCGGCCGTCTCTTCGCTGCTTTTAACGAAAACGGCGCGGAGTCGCTCGATTTCCTGAGCCTGACGGGAGTTCAGCTCTTTCTCGCGCTCGGACCACTCGCGTTCCCTTTGCGCCAACTCTTCGGCGCTGTGACGCTCGTCGTCGGCTCTCTGCGCCGCCAGAGCGTCGCGGCGCGCGGCATCGGCTTTGACTGCCGCCTCTTCAAGCTCCTGACGGTGCTTTGTATTGAGGACTTCCACAGCGGCATCGTACTCGTTTTTCTGTTTCAGCTGGTTTTCCCTGAGCAGTTTGTCGTAGCGGATTTCAGCCTGCCGGAGAGACTGCGCGTACGCGGATTCGAGGAGTTGACGAGCTTCACGCCGTCCCTGCTTCAATACCTCGCTCGCCGCGACGGTGTCGCTTTCTCTCTGTGACTCGTTCTGTCTGTCGACGGCCGCTCTGACTTCAGAGAGTTCGCGCTGCGCCTGCTCTCTCGCTTCGTCGAACATCTTCTGCATCTGGGAAACGGCGGCGTCCATCTCCTGCCGGTGGTCGTCTTTCATCCTGCTGACGGCCCCTGAATGGCGATTCTCGAGGTCTGATACCGTGTCGAGGAGTTCCTGCCTGTGCTCTGTCTCAAGGCGCGCTTTTTCGACTTCAAAGGCCGCTTTCAGGGTGTTTTCCTGTTCTGACAGCCTTTGGCGGAGTTCGGCCTGCGCGAGCGCTTCCTGAGTTTTCAGCTGCTCTGTCAGTTCGGCTGTGCGTTTCTCGTTCTGAGCTTTCATCTCGTCTAATTCGGAAGAGAGTTTCGCGTTCGCGTCCCGCTCCTGCTGAAGCGTCTGTTTGAGGACGTCGATATTTTCGGCGAACTGTCCTTTCAGCGCGGCGATCTCGCTTTCATAGGCGTCGGACTTCGCGCGCAGTTCGTCGTCCTTGCGGGCGGTCAGGTCGGCGATTCTTTTTTCGAAGTCCTCTGTGAGCCGCTGCTCGGCGCTGACAAGTTCCATCGCGTGCCGGCTTTTCTCGCGGAGAAGCTCGTCGTTATGAGAGCGATTGAGCTGTTCGGCCGAGGCTTTGATCGCTTCCGCCTGCCGCCGTTCGGCGAGCGCGCGGGAATCTTCCAGTTCCTTTTCGTGCTGCGCGTTCAGACGGGTGAGCTGCTGCTCGTATCTGGTCTCGCTCTCCTGAAGCGCGCGGGCGTGCGACGACTTGAGATCGATGATCTCCTGGCGGTGTTGTGACACGGCGACGGCCTGGTACTGCTGCGCCATGTTCTCCTGCTCCTGCGCTGAGCTGAGCTTGGCTGCCAGCTCGTCGAGTTCGTTCCTGTGCGCTTCTTTCAAAAGTTCCGTCGCCGCCTGAAAGTCCTTTTCAGCGTCCTCTTTCTCCCGCATATGGCGCTTTTCCGCTTCTTCTTTCTGCGATGTTAAATCGTTGACGGCGTTTTCCGCGCTTTGCAGACGGGCGGCCAGATTTTCGTTCTGCCTTTTGAGGTTCTGTGCGTCCAGCGACGATTCCTCGACAAGCTTCAGATTTTTTTGCATCTCGCTTTTCCAGAGCGACGTCAGACGTTCCACGTTGTCGCGGTAGGCCGCCGCTTCCAGCGCTTTCTCCGTTTTCAGCGAAGAGACGGTTTCATTCAGTTCCGCGACAAGCTGACGGAGCCGAACGAGCTGTTCGCTGTCCCCCGAGATCTTCGCTTGAGTTTCTTTGAGTGCGCGGGCAGTCAGGTCAAACTTTTTCTGCAAGTCTGACGATGTTTCCGTGAGGCGGAGGATCTTTCCCTGATCTTCGGCCATTTTTTTGTAAAGCTCCGTCACGCGTCCGTCTTCATGGGCGTAGGTTTCCGCGCCGTGCCGTTCGGCTTCGATCAGGGCGCCGCGTTCCTCCGCTTCCTCAACGCTCGTGACGATTGAACTGAGAAGCAGCAGGCTTTCGCCCGCATAGGCGGGGTTTGCGCGCGCGTAATCCAGCGCGTTCTTTCCCTCGATGTCGCGGAAGTCGGCTCTCGCTCCCTGAGTCAAAAGTTCTGTCAGAGCGCCTGGGTTTTCGCCGGACTGCGCGGCGTGGATCAGAGCCGTGCGTCCCAGGTCGTCTCGCGCGTCTTCCTTCGCGCCCCATTTCAGCAGCGTCGAGATGACGCCTTGATTCGCGTTGTCGCGCGCGGCGTACATCAGCGGCGTCATCCCTTCGAAAGCGGCGTTGGGATCGGTGCGCGCCGTCAGGAAAGCGCGGACGCGGGGTTCGATCCCTCGGGAACAGAGTTTCGCGAACCGTTCTGCGCTCATCGGCCGCGGACCGCTATTTTTCTTCTGAATGGCTTCTTTTAGGGACGCGACCTGCTCGGGCGTGTATTTTTTGCTCGCTTCGAGAAAGCTCAACGGCGTTTTCTTCGCTGAGTTCGGCGTCGCTGGATTGGCGCCGTCTTCGAGCAGAGCGAGCAGGACATCGTAGGAATTCCCGTTTCGAAGTGCCAGAAGGAACGGGGTGGAGCCCGTGTTCTCCGTGGCGTTGACGTCGGCGCCAAGGTCGTAGAGCGCGTTGACGATCTCTGGGTTCCTATTGTAGGCGGCGGCGAACGCAAGCGGCGTCAAGCCTTTGGCACTGCGTTCGTCCATGTCGGCTCCCGCGCGCACGAGCGCGGCGATCACGCCGGGGTTCGTGGTGTTCTGCGCGGCGATCATCAGCACTCGCATAGAGTCTTTATTCGTCGCGTTGGCGTTGGCTCCAGCGGCTGTCAAAAGACGGATTTTATGCGGGTCGGCTGCTTTTCCCTTCGCCATCGCCGCCATCATGAGCGGCGTCATGCCTTTCGCGTCCGCCTTGTTGGCGGAAACGCCCTCGTCCTTGAGAGCCTCGGCAACTTTTATCGCGTCGTCGTTCAGACAGATATCCATAAATTCTTTCTGGCTGATCGCGGCGGCCGGAACGGTTGCGCACAAACAGGCGCAGAAAGCGGCGACCGTACAGACGATTCTCTTCGTCAAGTTCATCGCTTGATTCGAACCTCCTCGGCGGAATAAAGCTTGTTCGCGCGTTCTTCTATAACAGACCGACGTTTGCGACAGGACAAACGCGGAATGGAAAGAAAAACTTTTCGGCAAACGTTTTTCTGATGATGATCAATATCATTTTCGCCCGTGAACTGGATTATGTCAAGGGTTTTGCACCCTGCCCGTCCTGACGAAACGGCGGTCGAAAATTGCATCTTCCTCTGACCGGACTCTGGGAACGCGTCTGAGATAAAGTCACTGAGTTTCACATTATATTTCAGGGTTGCCTTTCAGTTCCTTTGTTGGTAAAATAACGAAGATGGTTACAGCGGATAATGGATGCTCATGCAGCGTCCGTGATGTTTCCCGCGTTCACATCCTGCGTTTTCGGTCGAGTCGCAAGCGTCGCGGAACAGACAGACGTTATAGCCGTATTTCTCAGGCAGGGGTACGAAATGCCTCTTTATGGAGGAAAGATTCGCCGCTCGCGTTCGTCTCGAGCGTGTTATCAGGGTGAACTGAAACAGGCGCGCGAATAAAAAAGGGGAGGAGATCTTATGGGGAGCGTTCTTAAAGAGGCCGTGCTTCTTTATTCCGAAGCGCACGATTTCACGTTTGGCGAGACGCTTTGGTTAACCGCCGTCGTATTTATCGGGCTGCCGCTTCTGTTCATGAAGCTTCCGTCCCTCATAGAAGACTGTAAAAAGGAGGCTAAAAAACAAGCTCATAAACATTGAACGTTTTCATGTGCCGCAAGGAAAATGGTCATTCTGTTTTTTAACTTTGTCTTAGCTCTTTTGTCTTACATCGGATTTCTCACACAACCATTGAAGATTGTTTCTAAGAAAAAATCTTCGGTAAAATTTTTCCGTGTTGCTTTTCTTACGACAGATTAGCCCGTTTCAACAGTGCCGATTGGACGCTCCCGAAAAAGATCCGTTGTGTTGACGGATACGGATATGCGGACGGTTGAAAGTGCTCAAATGATCTGCAATGCCCCTCGGACGTTTCAAGAGGCCGTTTTTTCCTGAATAAGGATTACTGTGCCGACGAGGAAAAACCGACTCCATGTTGTTGATTTTTCAGGCGAATTTTTCGGAGAGTTTTTTGCGAAAAAAGATAGAAGAGCCTCGGCCGTTTATAACGCCCACGCTCGTTTGGTCGGGGGACGGGGTGGAGGGCGTACTTTTTAGCATTTAGCGGCAAACCCTCAAAAAACAAGAGTATGGGGAGGTCACGTTCAAGGGCTTGTCAAAAGTGTATGTATAATTTGTTGATCATATAATTTATTTCCTCTGATCGTAAGTCAATCGTTCAGTTCGCGCCTCCGCGCTTGGTGATGTAGCCGGTGCCTTGATTGCCGGCGACGTACTGGACGCGGGTGACGTTGGGGGGGGGAGGGGTATGGTGCCGTCCTCACTGGGGGTGTAGGTGACGTCTTCTTCGGTGTTGAAGTAGTACTCTTCGGCTTGGAT
>CAZFNC010000047.1:0-13627 GCA_964520485.1 uncultured Synergistaceae bacterium
CGTGGTCAACGCCGTGAAGAACGGTTTCGGCGGTATCCTCACGAGTATCGGCATCGTGATCCTCTGCGGCACGATCATCGGCAAGATCCTTGAAAAGACGGGCGCCGCGCTGACGATGGCGAACACGATTCTCGGCATCGTCGGCAAGAAAAACAGCGTCGTCGCCATCGGTGCGATGGGCTACATCACGGGCATCCCTGTGTTCTGCGATTCCGGTTTCGTCGTGCTTTCGCCCATCAATCGCGCTCTGGCTCAGCAGAGCAACACCTCGCTTGCCGTCATGGGCACGGCTCTGTCGGGCGGTCTGTATGCCACGCACTGTCTTGTTCCGCCCACGCCCGGCCCCATCGCCATGGCGGGCACGCTCAACGCCGATTTGGGCCTGACGATCCTCGTGGGGCTCGTCGTGTCGATTCCAGCCGTGCTCGTCGCCATTCTCTACGCCAAGAAGATCGCCAGTTCGGTCTACATTCCCGCGAACTCGGAGTTCACGATGGAGGAGCTTGAGAAGAAGTACGGTAAGCTGCCCGGCGCATGCGCCAGTTTTGCTCCGCTGCTTCTGCCCATCGTTCTCATCGGCTTGGCCTCGCTGGCTGATTTCCCAAGCCGCCCGCTCGGCGACGGTACGCTCCGCATGGTCATTACGTTCATCGGAAACCCCGTTATCGCTCTGCTGCTCGGCGTGTTCCTCGCCCTGTCGCTGATCCCTGCGTCTGAAAAGCCCAACACGCTCTCCTGGATCACGGAAGGCGTCACCGACTCGGCCGCCATTCTGGTCATCACGGGCGCTGGCGGTTCGTTCGGCGCCATCCTTAAGCTGCTTCCCATCGCCGACGCCACCAAGGGACTGTTCGGCGCGGGCATGGGCATCCTGCTGCCGTTTGCCGTGTCAATGGTCCTCAAGCTGGCCATGGGTGCTTCCACTGTCGCGATGATCACGACGGCGGGCATGATGGCTCCGCTGATGGAGAACATGGGCTTCGTCTCGCCTCTGCAGAGGGTGCTTGTCGTCATGGCCATCGGCGCTGGATCCATGGTCGCCTCGCACGCCAACGACTCGTACTTCTGGGTCGTGTCGCAGTTCTCCGACATGTCCACGGGTGAAGCGTACAAGTGCCAGACGGGCATGACCGCCGTCATGGGGCTTGTGATTGCCGCCATTCTCTATGGCATTTCGATGGTGGTGTAAAATGATGAATTTACGCAACGATTCCGATCGCGTCATGCAGGCGGCACTCGCGGCCGCTCTCCCCGATACCGCCGTCAAGAAGGCACTCGCGGGCGCTGACTTCGGCAAGGGACGCCTGGTTCTCGTGGCCGTCGGCAAGGCCGCCTGGCAGATGGCTCATGCCGCCGTCGCCGAGTTGGGAAACCGCATCGACAGCGGCGTGGTCGTCACCAAATACGGCCACAGCCGGGGCGAACTGCCGCGGCTTCGCATCTTCGAGGCCGGACATCCCGTTCCGGACAATAATTCGTTCGCCGCCACAGATGAGGCCATCCGCGCTGTCTCCGGTCTGACCGCGGACGACACTGTGCTGTTCCTCATCTCCGGCGGCGGTTCGGCTCTGTTCGAGAAGCCCCTGATCTCCCGCGAGTCGCTCGACTCGCTGACCAAACAGCTCCTGGCCTGCGGCGCCGACATCGTGGAGATGAACACCGTGCGCAAGCGTCTTTCGGCCGTCAAGGGCGGACGTTTCGCCCAGTTGTGCGCCCCCGCGCGCGTGCTGTCGATCGTGCTGTCCGACATCATCGGCGATCCGCTCGACATGATCGCCTCGGGCCCCGCCTATCCCGACAGCAGCACCTGCGAACAGGCGCGCGCTATTATCGCCAAATACGGCATCTCCGTGAGCGACGAGATCGCCGGTCTGCTGAACAAGGAGACCCCTAAGCGGCTCGACAACGTGACGACGTATGTGACCGGCAGCGTGAAACAGCTGTGCGCCGCTGCCGCCGCCGAAGCGCGCGAGCTGGGCTACGAGCCCGTTGTGCTCACAGCCAGTCTCAGCTGCGAGGCACGCGAGGCTGGGACGTTCCTGGCTAATATCGCCCAGTTCCATAAGGACGACGGCCACGACCTGGCGTACATCGCGGGAGGCGAGACTGTCGTGCACCTTACGGGCAAGGGCAAGGGCGGACGCAACCAGGAGATTGCCCTTTCCGCCGCCGCCGGCATCGACGGGCTTGACGGCGTGGCCGTCTTCTCGCTCGGCAGCGACGGCACCGACGGCCCCACCGATGCGGCGGGAGGCTGGGTCGACGGGAATACTGCCGCGACGCTGCGCGCGAAGGGCATCGGTATCTTCGACGTGTTAAAGAACAACGACGCCTATAACGCGCTCAAGGCGTCGGGAGGGCTCGTCATCACCGGCCCGACGGGCACGAACGTCAACGACGTGAGCGTGCTGCTCGTGCGCGGCAAAAAGTAAGCGCGCTGAACGACGAAATGGAAAAGCCCGGGCATCGGAAGCTTTCTTTCCCGATGTTCCGGGTTTTTCCTCGTCAGTTGCCGGTGTTGATGCTTCGCGGCGGCGCGCGTGAACAGAGACGAACGCGTCTGGTCCCGAGCGGCGTTTCGGGTTTGCCGAAGAGATACCGCGCGGCCGGAAAGACCGCCGTTCACGGTGCCGAGGCAGGGGAGAGACGTCCGCCGGACGGGAGAGAAGCCCTGCGGAGATGCGCGAAACTATCCTGTTTTTTTGATTATTTCAGGAAAGAACGCGAAAGGAGAAGCGGATATGAAAAAAATATTTCTGGCGTGCGCGGTTGCGTGCCTGGTCGCGCGATGTGCGTGCGCGGCGCCCTCGGTGAAGCTGCCCGAACCGCGTAAAAGCGGCGGCGCGCCCCTGCTCGACTGTCTGAGCATGCGCCGAGCGGGACGCGAGTTCAGCGGAAAACCTCTTTCTGATCGGGATCTCTCCGACCTGCTCTGGGCGGCAGGCGGCGTCAGTTCGCCCGAAGGGAAACTGACCTATCCGACGGCGCTTGACGTGCGCGACCTCGCGATCTACGCGGTGACGGCGGATGGCGCGTACCGTTATGATCCCGCCGCTCATGAAGCTGTCCCCGTCGCGACGGGCGACCTGCGCGCGGCGACGGGCGAACAGCCTTTCGCGGCGCGCGCGTCGGTTGATCTCGTGTACGTGCAGGACCTTGGCCGCTGGCGGGATAAAAAGGCGTCGTCCGAGGCCGCGACAGGGATGGGGTTTGTTCACGCCGGAGCGGCCGCGCAGAACGCGTCCCTCTTCGCCGCGTCAAAGGGCTGGTCGTCGGTCGTACGCGCGTCCTTCGACAGAGCGGCGCTGGCGCGTGTCCTGAACTTGGGCGAAAACGAGCGCATCCTGCTGGCCCACTCGATCGGTCCCAAACCGTAGAAGCCGCGCTTTCGAAAATAGACGGTCTCCGCGTCGCGTTTCACGTTGGAAGCGCGACGCGGAGGCCGTTTATTTCTTACCGCCGGAACGGGAACCTTCGAGGTTCGAAGGCACGCAGGTGCCGTTGTGAAACGCCGTCAGGAACGGGTCGACGCGCGACAGGCGCGCGCGGTGCGGATCGCTCCTTGAAGTGTCTTTGATCGACGCGGGAATGACGGTGTGCGATCCAAAGCGAATGTTCAGCTCGTCCGTGGCCCGCATCAGGCGGTCCATCTTTTTTCTGGCGGGATCGAGGTCGTCAAAGCTGAGCTGGCTGACGTCGTTGTCGTACAGTTCTTCAAAGAACACGCCGGCCTTGGCGTATTCAACCCCGGAGATAAACAGTCGTTCGAAACATGACAGAGCGGCGGCGATGATCTCGTAATCCTGCGCCGTCGGCGGTGAGAGCGGCGTCTTGACCGCGCCAGACTGAACTTCGGGGACAAAGTAGCTGGTGCGCAGATGACAGCCGCAGACACCCGCGCGCAAGCCCGCGCGGCGCAAGCGGAAAGCCCCTTCTGCGGCGCGCTTGATGACGGCAATCCTGATTTCTTCACGGTCGGTCAGTTTCGTGCCGAACGACGCCGAGACCATCATGCTCTTCTGTTTCTCCTCGCGCTCCTCCAGCGGGAAACAGGGGAATCCGCGCAGCTCGCGGGCGGCTTGGAGCGCGCGCAGGCCGAGCGCGGCGCGCAACCGTTTTTCGTTTCCGCCGAGGAACTGCGCGACGGTACGCACGCCCTTTGACGCGAGCTTATTCACGGTGTGTCCCCCAAGACCCCAGACTTCGCCCACGGGCAGTTCGTCGAAGAGCGAAGCGGCGGCCAGAGGCAGCAGCATGTACACGCCGTTGTCGTGATCGGGGTCGGCGCGTCCGCGTTTTTTGGCGATCTCCGCACCGAGCTTGCAGAGCGTCTTTGTCGGCGCGATGCCGATGGAGACGGGGATGCCCGTATATTTCAGGATTGCCGCGCGGATTTTGCGGCAGTAGGCTTCGGGATCGTCGATCTCGGCGATGGAAAGGTTGAAAAAACATTCGTCGATCGAGTACTGCTCGACTACGTCGCTCCAACGCCGAAGGTGCCGCACAACGCGTCCCGACATGTCGCGGTAGAGGCTCATGTTGCCGGAAAAGACGGTGACGCCGTGTTTTCCGCAGAACGCCTCGTACCGGAAAAACGGCGCGCCCATGGGGATGCCCAACGCCTTGGCCTCGTTGGAACGCGCGATGATGCATCCGTCGTTGTTCGACAGCACCACAACGGGCTTTCGCCGGAGATCGGGGCGGAACACTCGTTCGCAGGAGACGAAAAAGTTGTTGCAGTCGGCCAGACCGATGAGGCGGCTCATGGGCGGCGCAGCTCCCAGATAACGATGCCCCAGAGACCGTCCGGCGGCGACTGCGGGTCGCGGCAGCGCCGGAGCCTGAAGCCGTGTCCGTCGTGCACCAGCATGACGGAACCTTCGCGCGGGATCGCCTCGCGGTCGACGATCAGGATCATCCAGTCCGATTTACCGTCGTCAAACGTGAGCATGAACGTCGAATCGGGATGAGAGACGATGCGCCTCTGAAGTTCCGCGGCCATGTTGTGCTCGATAAGGTTTGAACGCGTCAGCTGGACCTTCATGCCTGTGTACGCTCCTTTCAAAGACTCTTTACGGATTGTGTTTGACTTACTGAATGATAACATAAACGTTGTTTTTTGTCTATACTTATTGTTTGCCTTTTCTCTTTTATGCTGAAACATAATGCGGGGGAGGCGCGCCGGCAAAAGTTTTCTCCGAGCGCAAAAAAGAGGCGGAAAGCCGCGCGCCGCGAAACTTTCCGCCGTGATAAACTCATATTCTGATTTTGAATGCTGAACGTTATTTTAACTCGACGTACCTGCCGTAAATCCAGCCCTCGCCGTTTTCAAGGCGGATCCTGTACCATGGATACGGAGTGCCCTCGGGCTGCCACGATTCGAGAACTGTCACTTCCTGCCTGTTCATGCGCGTCAGCACGCGCGTGTCCCTGGTGGAATGTCCGTCCCGCACGTTGACGCCGTCGCGGGTTACACGCCCGGCGCGTTCGTTCCCCGCGGACATTTCAGGCACGCCGCTTTGCGCGGGTTTTTGGGGCGGCGTCTCGACGTATCGGCCGTAAACCCAGCCCGTGACATCTTTCGCTTTAATGCGGTACCACGGATACTGGTTTTTGCCCTGCCAGACTTCGAGCAGTTTCACGCTGCCGGCGGGAACTTTGCCGACGACGCGCGTTCCACGCGTGAAGTGTCCGTCGCGCACGTTCACGCCGTCGATGTTCTTTTCCGTGCCGAAAGTGATCTTCACATAATCCGGTTGTGCGGACGCCGCCGAAGGCGAGGACTCCTGAGACGCCTTTCCGGTGTCCTGAGCGGGATTCTGTTCCGTCGCACCGTGGCCGGTCAGTCGCACGATGCCTGCCGAAGCGCTCGGTCTGGCCTGAGCGACGACCGGTCTTTCGGCGCTTTCGTCGTCGGGACGCCCTGAGAGCGGGCGGAGGATGCGCAGAAGCATCACGCCGGAGAACAGGAGCGCGCCGGCGGCAAGCAGCGAGAGGACGACGCCAAACCACGTGAACGTGCGCCGCGCGTGAGTGTTTGACCTTGGGCGGATGATCTCCCGTTTGTCGCCCTCGGAGGAAACGGACGACTGAGGACGTCTTTCGTCGAGCGGTTCCGCATGTTCGCGCGGAGCGGACGCTTTTTGGGTCGCGCGGGACTGTTTCTGCTGGGATGCTTCCCGTGAAACTCCCTCCTTTGCCTGGGACTGCGCGACTTTTTGCTCCTGTCGTGAAAGAGAGGGCTCCGCCTCGGCACCTTTTTCCAGCTTGTCGGCGCCGGCCGCGCACAGCGCCTGGAAAGCGCGCAGCGACTTGATCGCCGCGCCGCGGGCGGCGCTTTTGACTGCGGGGATCGCGGACTGAATGGCGGCGGTCTTCTCGGGGCCGATCGTCTCATGGGCTTTCTGGCCGAGTGTTTGCAGCCGCTCCTTGATCTTCCGGATATTTTCGTCTGATCTTTCAGGCATGATCGTCGTTCCTCTTATCATCGAAAATTTTTTGCTTTTATAATCTTACCATGAAAACGGCGATCCGTGCACTGTTTGAGCGTTATTTTCTTCATTTCGTCTCGATTCTGGCGAGGTACGTATGACTGTCCGTGAGAACTTGACGGGTTTGACCTCCGTTTCAGCCAGATGATCGACGATGAAATCTTCGTTGGTGGCACCTTCGACGACGCTTGTGTAGAGGGGGGCAGGTCGGGGACGCGCTTCAAGTCCTCGGCGCGCGGAGAGACGGCAATGAGAATCATGTCGGCACCGGTTTCGTGACGGAGTTTGGCGCATCGTCCACCCCTTTGTTCGCGAACAGTTAGTTCGCGCGGCAGCGCGGGATTTTTTTCTGCGTATTTCTATTTTTCTCTTGCCTCACGCCGCCGTTTGGCATTGTCCGTAAGGCTATTTCCGCGTACGGCCAGTCTCATTTTGCGTAGAGCTTTTGTCCGTTTTCGCTGAGCACGAGACGCGCGCTGCGTTTGGCCTGTGATTCGGACAGCAGGCCGTTCTCGACGAAAGTGTCCATGACGTGCTCAAGCGAACGTTTGGCGATGTACGAGGCGATCCACGCCATCTCGGCGTACCAGTGCTGGCCGGTGCCGAGCACGATCTTGTCGTGCGGTGTGACGGACAGAGCGTCTTCCAGACAGCGCGAGAAGAGCAGCGACTGCCACGGCAACGTCTGCCCGAGGTCCAGGTAGACGTTGGGAAAATTGTACGCCATGATCGCGGCGTTGCGCGTGAACGGGAAACTCTGTACTGCCGGAATGCAGGTTCAGCGGCATGTTCAAATCGGCGGAGATCGTCAGAACATGCGGGAACAGAGCGTGGTAGACGGCGTTGACTGCCTCCCTGTCGCCCGAGCGCGCCGCGGCGAACGACTTTTCGGCCTCTTGGGCGGATACTTCCATCACGGCCATGCCGCCGTACTTCTCTCCGATATGGCCTTTCAGTCCGGCGAAGCCTTCCGATGCAGCTCGTTCGATGGCCGAAAGGACGTTGTCAGCCAATTCTTTATACGAGTCGGCGCTTTTCAACTGAGCTTCAAAGACGTTCTCGTACTGGAAGAGACGATTCACCGCGCAGGGAAAACAGTCGGCGAGCGGATCTCCCATCGGCAGTTCGCAGTCGAGCGTCGTGCCGCACACGCTCGCGTCCTTGTAGAGCATGGCGGTGTAAGCCTTCAGCGCTTCGGGCGTTTTGGCGTGCCCGTTGCGGAACTCGGTAAGCCCCTCAAGGGAAGCGTCGCAGCCGAAACGCCGTGAAAAAGCGTGCACGAGCGTCAGGATCACGCCCTGTGACCTCATGTGCTCAAACGCTGTGTCCGAGGGGCATTGCGCGCCTTTCTCGTCAAAACCGTCACGCACGCCGTGATAATAGTTGACGGCAAAATCCTTTACGGACACGACAGGCTTGTCGGTAAACAGTCGGTGCGTATGGTTATCGTAAAACTTCTCATCGCTGAAATCAAAATGTGGCATTTGGAAAAACACTCCTTTCAGAATGGTGTATTTACACACCGGCTTTTGCCTTGCGGCGGTTGCTGATGTACTTGGAGATATAGGGGAAAAGGACGCCGAGGATCGTCAGGGCGATGAAGAACTTGTTCAGACCGCCCGCGAAGAAAATATCTATTGACCCGCGCGACATCTGCAGCGTGCGGCGCAGGTTGCCTTCTACCAGCTCGCCGAGCACGAAACCCAGCACCGTTGCCGCCGGCGCGAAGCCCAGTTCTTTCATCGTAAAGCCGATCAGGCCGAAAACCAACACGTTGACTACGGTATAGACGTCGTTCGTCGTCGTGAACGCGCCGATAAACGCGAACATCATGATCGCGGAAGTCAGGAAGATTTTCTTGATCGACGTGATGTACACGCAGGGACGGAGCATCAGCAAGCCGACGAAGATCAGCACGATCTGGGCCATGAACATGCTGGCCATCAGGCCGTAGGGAATCTGCGGCTGCGTTAAAAACAGCATCGGCCCGCAGGAGATGCCCGCCAGACTGAAGCCGACCATCAGGATCGCCGTCGAGTTCGAGCCGGGGATGCCGAGTGCCAAAAGCGGAATCAGGCCTCCGGCAGGCACGCCGTTATTGGCCGACTCCGGAGCGGCCACGCCGCGGATGTCCCCCGTGCCGAACGTCTCGTTGTTCTTGCAGAACATCTTCGTTTCGGAATAGCCGATCCACGACGCAATTGTCGCGCCAGCTCCGGGCAGGGCTCCGACGACAGAACCCATCGCGCCGCAGGCGAGGACGATCGGCGTGACGCTGGCCAGTTCTTTCTTCGTGGGGTAGGTCATCCTCACTTTGTCCTTGATGACGCTGAAGATCTCGCCCGCGAATATCTGGCGGAACACCTCGCTGAGCGCGAAAAGCCCTACGAGCACGGGGATCAGGTCGAGTCCTTCGGAGAGACGGAACACGCCGAAGGTATAACGCTGACTTCCCGTGAACTGATCCATGCCGATGACGGCGAGGAATAGACCGAACGCGGCCGAGATGATACCCTTCATGGGATCGTTGCCTGACACCGCGCCGACGATTGAAAGGCCCATCATGGCCATCCAGAAGTACTGACTGGGGCCGAACTTGAGCGCGAGGCGCGCCAGGGGCAGCGTTGAGAATACCAGTATGATGACCGATACAAGGCCGCCGACTACGCCCGCGTAAAGCGAGATGCACAGCGCCTTGCCACCCAGTCCTTTGCGCTGAAGTTCATAGCCGTCGAGCACCGTTGCCGCAGCCGCGCCCGTGCCGGGCGTCTTGATCAGGATGGCGGGGATTGAACCGCCATATTCAGCGCCGACGTACACCGCCGCAAGCATCGGCAGGGAATGCGAAGGATCCATGCCGAACGTCAGCGGCAGAAGCAGCGACATGGCGACCGAAGCCGAGATGCCGGGAATGGCGCCGCCGATGATGCCCCAAACGACGCCGAACGTGATGTACATGATGTTGAGGGGCGTGGCTGCCTGAAGCAGTCCCTGAGCGAACAAAGAGAACATGCGAAAGATCTCCTCTCCTTGAAACGATCAACCGATTAGACCGGAAAGCACGCCCGCGGGCAGGAGCACTCCCAGCAGCTTGCCGAAGAACAGGTAGAGAAACGCTGAAAATAGCACCGCGTACACCGCGGCGTTGCGGACTCGCGTCTTGATCTCCGACGGATCAAAGTAGAGCACCATCGCCGCTAAAAACAGCGCCGTAATGGGGATAAAACCGACGCGTGTCAGCAGCGCGGCATAGGCGGCTGACAGGACGAGCACATACAGAAGCGCGCCGAACTTATGTCCGTCGCCATTGTCCTCCGAGGGATGTCCTCTGAGGAAGATAGCCAGCGCCGCCAGTCCGATAACCGTGGCGAGAAAACGCGGGTACAACGACGGTCCCATCGCGTCGAAGTCGGAAGAAGCGACTGGGAACGTTCCGGCCTCATACCAGATATAACCGGCGAAAGCGAAGCAGAACAGACCGACAAGACGGTCTTTGCTGAAAAAACCGCTCAAAGGAATTCCTCCTTATTTGAAACATTGTGAATGGGCAATCCGCAAAAAAGCACGACGGAACAGGACGGCGATATTGCGCCGGCAGTATTAGAATGGCAGACGTGTCGGCACGCGGGCAGCCTGCCGTCTGCGCGTCTGTTTCCAAGAAAACGCCTGTTCACCCGCAGAAGCCGGAATGGACAGGCTATAAGTCTGCTCAAGCGCGCAGGGCGCGCGCCGTTTTCCTAGGAACGTCCTCGGGGAAGGGCTCAACGCGAGAGAAAGACTGTCCAGTGCCGATAGGACTTTTACTTTTTGCCTAAGAGGGCTTCCTTGTTTTCCTCGATCACCTGGGCGATTTTCCTGTATGAGTTGAGAAACTCTTCGCCGTTCTGGAACACTGGGTCGATGGATTCTTGCTTCATGTAGTCCATAAAGTACTTCGACTCATACGCCTGTTTGAAGAACTCGGCCATCCGCGCGATCAGCTCGGGATCCGTGCCCTTGGGGGCGGCCAGGCCGCGGGGACGGTCGAAGATGACATCGTAGCCGGCTTCTGATGCTGTGGGCACGTTGAGGGCATTGCGCGATCCGGCCAGCAGAGCAAGCAGTTTGAGATTGCCCGCTTCCACCTGCGGACGCATGTCGATGTACTCTCCCACGCCGACGTCGGCAAAACCTCCCAGGATGTTGACCAAGATGTCGCCGCCAGTCGCGAACGTGATGCGGTTGACGTCAAGCCCCGCCTTGCGGATGATCTCGACTGAGCAGATTGTGCTTGCCCCTGTAGGCGTCGCACTGCCCCAGTTGATCTTGCCCGGATTCGCCTTGGCGTAGTCAACCAGTTCCGGTAGCGTGTTGTAGGGCGCGTCCTTGCGTGCATAGACATACTGAGGATCCATGCCCAGACCGCAGACGTAATCGAAATCTTCATACTTAACAGGAGAGTTGCTGATTAGGTCGGCGGTGACGACCGTGGAACTGAGACAGGCCAGCGTGTAACCGTCCTTCGGCGCTCGCTGTACGCGGCCCCATGGCGTCGCGCCCGAAGGATCGATGAGGTTTTCGATGACGATAGAGTGACCGTTCAGCTTGTCCTTCACAGCGACGGCCAGATTGCGGAGGAACGTGTCGCCGCCCGAACCAGGGCGCGTATAGTAGAGGATGTGGATATCCTTCTCGGGCCAGCTGTCGTACTTGCCGGCGAAAGCGGGGACGCAGGCCGTAAATAGGGTTGCGGCGGCCAGAATCGTGCGGGCAAAACTCTTCTTCATGTTGTGTACCTCCTAGTTTTTTTGGGAAACGACGACGCACGTTTCCTTGTTTGTAAGCGGACTATATCAAAAGGATTCAGTGTTTGCAAGGGTCCGTAAAGTATCCGTTTCGGAACTTTTTTTGTTGACATATTAAGAAAATATATATATTTTTTTGTTCGAGGTGGATATTTTTTGATTTCTAGTGTATACTTGCCTCGATAAGATATAGTTTTTTTCTGATAGGAAGTTTTGAGGAGGAAGAGGCGATGCGCCTGGAACAGCTTCATCTTTTTCTCACTGTTTTAAGCAGCGGATCGTTCGCGGCCGCGGGCAGGCTTCTGCACATGAGCCAGCCGTCCGTGACGGCCGCTTTGAACGCGCTTGAAGAGGAGACCGGTGCGCGTCTGATTGAGCGCAGCCCGGGACAGCGCACGCCCGTCACGGCCACCGAAGCGGGTGTGATCTTCGCCGATTACGCGCGCAAGTCGCTCGCCGATTACAGGAAGATGCTGTCCGCCGTCACGAACATGTCGGACGAGACGCCGACATTGGTCCGCATTGGCGTGACTTCAACCCCGAGCAGTACCGTCATGCCTGTGCTGGCGAACAGGTTCCGCGAGGAAAACCCTTTGGTGCCGCTCCACGTGAAGACCTATAAAGGCGCCGTGATGATGGGAAGTCTCCTGCGCGGCGAGTTCGACGTCGCCGTTACGGGGACTCGTCCCACAGACGCGGACGTGATCTTCGACCGTTTCTTTTATGACCCTCTCGTGCTGATTGCTCCCGTTGCGCTGCGTTTGCCGCCGGTTATTTCCCTTCGCGAACTTAAACGTCTGCCCCTGATCGTGCGCGATCCGTCGGAACATCTGATGAGTCTAGTCGTCCAAGGGCTGCGGCGCGCTGGGGTGGCCCTGGAGCAGATGAACGTCGTCATGCAGGTCTCCGGCAACAACGACGTGCTGTCCTCCGTAGCGCTCGGCGCGGGCGTCGGTTTTGTGGCTCGGTCGCTGGTGGCGTCGGCGCTGAAGAACCCCGGCATCGCCGTCGTGCAGGTGCGTCGGCTCCAGATAGACCGGTATGTGTACCAGATTCGTCGCGAAAACGCCCCGTTCGTCGGCGGTCTGCGCCTGTTCTGGCACTTCGCCCTCTCTCCCCATTGGCGCGAGGGGATTTTCACCTTCAACACGATGCGCCTGTAAGAAAAACGGGATGTCCCCGCGAGGGACATCCCGTTTTTGTGCGCGCATCTGTCACTGAAAATGCCGCGTTACGAGCGTCATGCCGATCTTCAGGCCGGTATAGATCGTGTCGATTGTGAGCCATTCCTCACGCGTGTGCGCCCCCTGGCCGATATAGAGCCCGAACGTTGTGGCGGGCACGCCGAGCGAGAGCGGGATGTTGGCGTCGGTGGACGACGAACGGAGACCGGGACGTTTGCCCGTGACGGCTTCGACGGCGTCCTGGCAGCGGGAGAGCAGGCGATCCTCGGCTTCGGCGTCGACGTTGCCTCCGCAGGGCCGTTCGCCCACACATTCGAGGGTGAACAACGCTTTGTTGCCGTTGCACTCGGCAATGGCTTTTTTCATCTGTTCCCGCATCTGCGCGAGGTGCGTCAGCTCGTCGCTGCGGTATTCGTAGAGCATTTCCGCGTTCTGCGCGATGGTGTTGACCGACGTACCGCCGGAAACAGTGCCGAAGTTGAACGTCGTCTTTCGCCCCGGCAGACGCGGCACGGGCTGCCTGTCGAGGATACCGATGAGCCTGGCGAGGTGGGCAATCGCGTTGGGGTTACCGAAAGAACCGTACGAATGGCCCCCGCAGGTGGAAACGCCGATTCTCCAGCGTTCCGAGCCGACGGCGCGGTTCACGAGCTTTTCGTACATGCCGTCGAACGAGATGAATTCGCGGATCAGACCCTTGCGGTCCGCGAACAGGCGGCGTACGCCCTTCAGGTTGCCCAGGCCCTCTTCGCAGCTGTTGAAGACAAACAGGACGGGCTCTCTCGGCGTACAGCCGTTTTCGAGGAGATATTTGGCGATCATCATCAGCGCCACAACGTTGGCGGTGTCGTCGCCGACGCCGGGGGCGCGTAGCTTGCCGTCCTCCTCGGAAACGGGCAGCGGCGTTGTGTCGGGGAAAACGACGTCGGTGTGCGCGGCGTAGACGACGCATGGCCGCGAACAGTCGCCAAAAGGCAGCAGCACGTTGAGCGCGGCGTCCACGGTCACGTTCTTCGCGCCGTGGCGCTCAAGCCAGTCTTTGATGAAAGCGACGCGCTTTTCTTCGTGGTGCGACGGCGCGGGAACGGCGGCAAGCTCCTTGAGCAGTGCCAGCTGTTCCGCCTTGTGGGTGTCACACCACGCGTACAGGTGTTCCTTGGTGATCATG
>CAZFNC010000048.1:0-3494 GCA_964520485.1 uncultured Synergistaceae bacterium
TCCTCTTCAACGTCGTTGAACGCCTCGGCCCGCTCGCGCTTTTTGGCGCTCCTGCGCCGCCCGCCCCTGTGCCCTCGGCGCTTTTTCTTCTTCGCTCCGCCCCCGTCCGCCTTCTGCGCCTTCTGATCCGTGACCGCCGCGGCCGCTCCCGCCTTCCCGCGCCCTCTTCCGCCCCTGTGACGGCGACGCTCGAGGCGCACGCGGTCGGTCGGCATCAGGCGCACCTCGGCCTCGGGCAGTTCGACCGCGGTGTTGTCCATCTCGAGGATGCGGTCCTCGAAGCCGAACACCGTGGGATCGATCTCCTCCACGGCCTCCTCGACCCTGTCCATGCCGCTGAACTTGTAGGCTTCCGGCAGCGAGTTGTTGTAGCGCTTCACGCGCAGCAGCGCCTGGAGGTAGTTCTTTTCGTACTTCTGGAACAGTTCGGCGGCGGTGAGCCCGTCGGGGTGGACGTAGCCCTCGCCCTCTCCGCTGCCGCGGAAAAACAGGTCCGCCATCTCCAGGTTCTGATCGATCTCCATCTCGCCGTACCAGACGTCGGCCAAAATCGCCTTGAAAGCGTCCTTCTGCCCCGGCGCGAGCTGCTCGAGACTGCGGTCGATGCGCTCCAGCGCTTCGCGGATCTCCGCGAGCACGGTCTTGTAGCGCAGTTGTGGAAGAGAATAATCCGCGACGATCTCGGCCTCGTTCTCCACGGTGCTGTGGCGCTTGAGAATCGCACCGAAGTCGGGATTGAGCTGAATGGACGCCGTGTCGTCGGGCATGCTCTCAATCGCTTTGAACATCGCGCCGATGTCCACGCCGCGCGACTCGGCGGGGCTGTCCTCCAGCCACGTGACGAAGCCCTCGTCGAAAAGCCCCTTGCGGCCGGCGCGTCCCGCCATCTGACTGAAGCTGGTCTTGCTGATGGGCCGCCTGTCGAAGTACTTGACAGTCTGCGCGAAGACGACTGTCTCGGCGGGCAGGTTGACGCCCAGCGCGAGCGCGTCCGTGCCGACGACGACGTCGATGATGCGCTCGCGGTAGGCGCGTTCGACGAGGAGCTTTTCCTTGGGCAGCAGACGCCCGTAATAGACGCCGACGCCCTTGAACAGGTGCTTCTGGATCGTCTTGACCTCGAGAATCCATGCCAGGTCGCGCAGTCTGGCCTTGCGCCCGGCGTCGATGTCCATGCGCTGGGCGGCGATGAGGTCGGCGACTTCGTGCACGCCCTTCTGCGAGAAGGCGAACACGAGGGCGTCGTGAATCTCGCGCGCGTTCCGGGCGTGCTTGAGATACGTGAGTTTCGTCACGCGCTCCTTGAGAAGATACAGCTCGAACGGGCGGCGGAGGACGCGCTCGAGATAGCCCCTGATCTCCTCGGGCTGGCCGAACGTGGCGGACATCACGAGGATCGGCACGCAGGGGTGCGTTTTGCGCAGGCCGTCGATGTAGGCGCGGCTCCTCTCGTTCTCGCTGAAGATGTAGTGGAACTCGTCGATGATCAGACGCAGGCCGTCCATGCCCGCGTACTTGAGGTTGTAAATCTCCTGCGTGCAGCAGATGACGGACGCGTCCGCGTTCTTTTTAAAGTCGCCCGTCTCGATGCCGACGTCGAAGCCCATCTTGAGCAGGTCCATGTAGCGCTCGTTGCTCAGGGCCTTGATCGGCGCGGTGAAGATCACCTTGGGGAGTCCCGCGCGGTCGGTGAGCGGACGTCCGCCGCCGTCGATCAGCCCCGCCCAGAGATAGGCGACCCATGTCTTGCCCGCGCCCGTGGGAGCGGAGAGCACGGCGGACAGCGGCTCGCCGCTTTCGCCCGTGAGGGCGCGCCACGCCTCAAGCTGCCATGGGTAAAAGGAATTGGTGGTGTGCGTTGTCTCTTCCATGTTTCGTTCGCTCCGTCGCGCGCCGGGCGCGCGTCCCGCAAGCGTCCGCGCGAGCGGGCGCTTCCCTCCGGCTCAGTACGATTTGGCGAAGATCGCCAGGTGCGCGCCTTCCCTGCCCGTGTAGACGCAGCGCCCCGTCCGCCCGCTCTCGGCGAGAGGATAGCAGCGCACAGTGGCCTGCGTCTCCTCCTTGATCTTCTTCTCGTCCTCCGCGGAGCCGGCGAAGAAGCACTTCACCCAGCCGCCCTCCGCGATCTGAGCCTTGAGCGCCTCGTAGCTGCCGACCTCGCGCGTGTTCGCGTCGCGGAAAGCGCACGCCTTTTCGTAGAGCGACCTCTGGATGTCGTCGAGCACGGCGGGCACGCGCGACGCGAGATCGTCCCACGCGATGTCCTCCTTCGCCCCCGTGTCGCGGCGCACGCTGCGCACGGCCCGCTTCGCGGCGTCCTTCTCGCCCAGTTCCAGCCTCAGCGGCACTCCCCTCTGCAGGTGCAGGAAGAACCTGTCCGCGGGGCGCATGTGGTTCTGCGCGTCCACCTTCACAGAAAGCGGGCCGAGCGCCCGGGCAAGATCGTCCGCGATCTCGCGCGCCTTCGCCGCGAGCTCGGCGAACTTCGCCTCGTCCTTGGAGATGGGCACGATCACGACCTTCGTCGGCGCGATGCGCGGCGGCAAGATCAGACCGTCGTCGTCGGAGTGGGTCATGATCACGGCGCCGATCATGCGCGTGGAGACGCCCCAGCTTGTCGTCCACGCGTACTGCTGCTCGCCGTTCTGATCCTGGAACCGGATCTCGAACGCCTTGGCGAAGTTCTGGCCGAGGAAGTGGCTCGTCCCCGCCTGAAGCGCCTTCGTGTCGCTCACCATCGTCTCGCACGTGTACGTGTCCACGGCGCCGGGGAACCGTTCGCCCGCCGACTTGACGCCCTCCACGACGGGCAGCGCCAGGTCCTCCTTCATGATGCGCGCGTACACGCCGAGCATCTTCTTCGTCTCGGCCTCGGCCTCCTCGCGCGTGGCGTGCGCCGTGTGGCCCTCCTGCCAGAGAAACTCCGACGTGCGCAGGAACAGGCGCGGACGCTTCTCCCAGCGCATGACGTTGCACCACTGGTTGATCAGCAGCGGCAGGTCGCGCCACGACTGCACCCACTTGGAGTACATCGAGCCGATGACCGTCTCCGACGTGGGGCGCACGACGAAGGGCTCCTCCAGTTCCTCGCCGCCCGCGTGCGTGACGACCGCGCACTCGGGCGCGAAACCCTCGACGTGCTCGGCCTCCTTGCGCAGGAACGACGACGGAATCAGCAGCGGAAAGTAGGCGTTGACGTGCCCCGTCGCCTTGAACTCGGCGTCGAACTTGGCCTGGATGATCTCCCACACGGCGTAGCCCGTGGGACGGATGACCATGCAGCCGCGCACCGGCGCGTAGTCGGCCAGCTCGGCTGCCTTAATCACGTCGAGATACCACTGCGAGTAATCCTGCGAACGGGGGGTGATATTGCGTGCCATATATATTCCTCCTGAACGATACTGTTGCGGCGCGTCGGTTGGGACGTCCTGTCTGCGGCTTTTGCCCATTATACCATCATTCCCCCGCCGTGACAGCGCCAAAACGCGCGAAAG
>CAZFNC010000048.1:3594-9752 GCA_964520485.1 uncultured Synergistaceae bacterium
GGGCGGAGAGATCGCGGGAAAACGCGGAACTTTATGGGCGGGAGTTCGCTCCAGTCTGCTATAATATCCCGAGGGGAAATCATTCTTTCAAGGGGGACTTTGCCATGGAAAAGAAATCCGTCGTTTACTTCGCGCCGTTCACGCCCGCGGTGAGCAAGGTCGACGTGCTGAAGAAAGCCGTCGAAGCCGTCGATATGGGCAAGACCGTGGGCAAGGACGACCTTACGGCCGTCAAGCTGCATTTCGGCGAGAAGGGCAACGACGCGTACATGCGTCCGATCTTCATCCGCGCCGTCGTGGACGAGATCAAGCGCTGCGGCGGCAGGCCGTTCTTGACCGACAGCAACACGCTCTACGTCGGCAGCCGCAAGAACGCCGTCGATCACCTGGTCACGGCCGTCGAGAACGGCTTCGGCTTCGCCCAGGTCGGCGCGCCCGTGCTCATCGCCGACGGGCTTAAAGGCAACGACTTCCGCGAGGTGGAGATCGACGCGCCGCACTTCAAGACGGTCGAGGTGTCGTCCGCCGTGGCCGAGGCGGACGCGCTTGTCGTCGTGTCGCACTTTAAAGGCCACGTGGCGGCGGGCTACGGCGGCGCGATCAAGAACCTGGCCATGGGCTGCGCGCCCGCGCGCGGCAAGAAAGCCCAGCACAGGATCCGCCTCACGGTGGACGAGGAGCGCTGCATCGGCTGCGGCAGGTGCTTCCGCAACTGCCCGGGGCACGCGATCACCATGGTCACGACCGCCGGCGGCAAAACGGTGTCGCACGTCGATTTCGCGCCGTGCCTCGGCTGCTGCGAGTGCATGACAGTGTGCCCCGCCGGAGCCGTCGACATCGCGTGGACGGGCGCCGACGACATGGCGGAGTTCGGGCAGCGCATCGCCGAGTACGCGTACGGCGCTGTGAAGGACAAGAAACGCGTGGTCTACGTCAACGTGATGATGGACATCACGCCGCTGTGCGACTGCTGCGGCTGGAGCGACGCGCCCGTCGTGCCCGACATCGGCGTTGCCGCGAGCACCGACGCCGTGGCTCTCGACAAGGCCTGCTACGACATGGTGACGGCGGCGGCTGGCAGCGCCGCGGAGGAACACCACTTCCACAGGGGCGACGACAAGTTCGCGCTGCTGCACCCCGTCACGCGCCCGCACGCCCAGTTCGAGCACGCTGCGGCCATCGGCATGGGCAGCCTCGACTACGACCTTGTGACGCTGCATATCGAAGAGGGCGAAGGCGAGTAGCGCGAAAGAAGCGCGCCCGTTTTCGCGCCCCGCGCGTATGTCTTGACTAATGCGGGCGCTGTCTGGTATCATGCGCTCGGACAACTGAACAGGCCGTCCGCCGCACGTCGCGGAGCGGGCCGGGCCGCTTTCTCGGGCGGCAGCGGATATCTTTCGCGGGACAGGATCTTCTCTGTCCCGCGTTTTTGTACGCTTTTCGCGCGCGAACGTCGCGGGACCCACGAAAGGAGCGCTTTACATGAGCTTTCTTCACGTTTTCCGGCGCGGCGGCGAAGCGCGCACTTCCGCGTTCTGCGCCGTCGGCAACGCGCTTCTGGCGGCGTTCAAGCTGGCGGCTGGGCTGATCGGTCACAGCGGCGCGATGGTCGGCGACGCCGTCCATTCGGCGAGCGACATGGCCGGCAGCGTCATCGCCGCGTGGGGCGTGATCGCGTCGCGGCGTCCCGCCGACAAGTCGCATCCCTACGGGCACGAGCGCGTCGAGTGTCTGGCCTCGCTCGCGCTGGGCAGCCTGCTGCTGGCCGCGGGGGCCGGCATCGGCTTTGACGCCGCGCGGTCGCTCCTCACAGGCGCGTACGCGGCCGCTCCCGCGCCGGGAAAACTTCCCCTCGCGGCCGCCGTCGTCTCGATCGCCGTCAAGGAGCTGATGTACCATGCCGCCATGCGCGCCGCGCGCCGCACGGGCCTGTCCGCCCTGCGCGCCGAAGCGTGGGACCACAGGAGCGACGCGCTGTCGTCCGTCGGAGTTCTGGTCGGCATCTGGGGCGCCCGGCACGGTCTGCCCGCGCTGGAACCTCTGGCGTGCGCCGTCATCTGCGCGCTCATCCTCAAGGCGGCGGCCGGCATCCTGACCGACGCCGCCGGCAGGCTTGTCGACCGTTCCTGCGACGAGAAGACGTTTTCGGCGCTGCGCGAGTGTGCGCAAAACGTCAAAGGCGTGATCCGCGTTGACACGCTGCGCGCGCGCACGTTCGCCTCGCGGCTGTACGTGGACGTCGAGATCAGCGCCGACGCGCTCCTGACGCTGCGGGAATCGCACAGGATCGCGCAGAACGTTCACGACGCCGTGGAAGGCGCCTTTCCGCGCGTGAAGCACGTCATGGTGCACGTCAACCCCGCTGAGTGATCCCGCGAAACGGCCAAATCCGGAGAGTTCCGCGGCGCGCGGCCCCGTGCGGGCGGCGCGCCTTTTATTGACGCCGGCGCCGGATTCTTTTATTATTGTACGGTGAGGTGAGCATCATGTCCGACGAACCGAGGGGAACCGCGCCCCCCTGGAAACCGGCGCTTGACCGCTCAAAGCGCGCTCTCTACCTTGATCTGGCGGAAAAACTTGAGAACGACATCGCCTCGGGCGCGCTGAGGCCGGGGGCAAAACTGCCGCCCCAGCGCGAACTCGCCGATTCGCTCGGGGTGAACGTGAGCACGGTGTCGAAGGCGTTCAAGCTCTGCGAGCTCAAGGGCCTGCTGACGGCGACGGTGGGCAGCGGCACGTTCGTGGCCTACAGCGCCCTCTCGGGGCGCGCCCTGCCGCGGCGCCGTGAACGGAACGGCGTCATCGACATGGCGCAGGCGCTGCCGGACAACTCCGCCAACAGCGTCCTCGCGGAGATGGCGTCAGAACTGCTCAAAGGGAACGGGGCGGAAGAACTGTTCAGTTTCCAAGCTCAGGGCGAGGTGGAATGGCAGAAGGACGCCGCCGTCCGCCTCATGGAACAGTGCGGGCACTCGGCGCGCCGCGACGGAATCCTGTTCGCCAACGGAGGACAGAACGCCCTTTCCGCCCTGCTCGCGTCGCTGTTCCCGCGCGGGGGAAAGATCGCCGTGGACGACCACACGTACCCCGGCGTGAAATCGGCGGCCGCGATGTTCGGCGTCAAGACAGTCCCCGTGCGCACGGGCGAACACGGCATGGACGCCTCGGACCTGGCGCGCGTCTGCCGCGCAGAAAAAATCGCGGGGGCGTACCTGATCACCGCCTGCCACGACCCGACCACGGCGACGATGCCCGAGGAGAACCGCCGCGAGATCGCGCGCGTGCTGCGCGCCGCCGGCGCCCTTCTGATCGAAGACGGCACGTTCCAGCTGCTGCACGGCGGCGCGCGGGCGGCCGTCGATTTCGCGCCGGAACGCGGCGTCTACATCGCCACGCTCTCAAAGGTGATCGCGCCCGGGCTGCGCGCCGCCTGCGTGTCGGTCCCGATGGCGCTGAGGGAGCGCGTCGCGGACGCGCTCTACAGCCTAAACGTCGGCGTGGTGCCGATGATGGCGGAACTGGGCGCGCGCGTGGTCGCCTCCGGACAGTTCGAAGGCATCGTCGCGTCTCACAGGCGCGAGATCGCGCGGCGCAGCGGAATCGTGCGGAAGTTCCTCCCCGACTCGCTCTGCCGAGGCGGCGACGCCGACATCTACCGCTGGGTGACGCTGCCGCGCGCGTTCTCAAGCGCGCAGTTCGAGCGGCTGGCGCTGGCGCACGGCGTCGGCGTCTGCGCGGCGGAGCGCTTCGCCGTGGGAAAGACGCCGCCCCGCAGAGCCGTCCGCGTCGCTTTCTGCACCCCGCGCTCCGACGAGGAACTCGTGCGCGGCCTGAAGATCCTTTCCGCGCTGCTCAGTCCGTAATTTCTGAAAAAAATTGTTCGCCATACAATATTCTTATTGCATGGCGATTTTTTTTGGCTTATAATCTCGTGCGAAGCTTGGTCGCCCTGTCGCGCGGGACGCGCGTCCTCTCGGCCGGGCGGCGCATCAGTCCATTTTCGCGGCTATTCGCGATTCATTCAAGGGAGGCGTTTTCATGAAAAAGACGGTTCGCGCGCTGGCGCTTCTCGCGGCTCTGACCGCGCTGGCTTCCGCTTCCTCGGCGGCGCTTCGCGTGGCGACGGCGAGCACGTACCCGCCGTATGAGTTCATCAACGAGGCGGGGAAACTGGACGGCTTCGACCGCGACCTGATGGAGGAGATCGGCCGCAGGATCGGCGAGGAGATCGTGTGGCAGGACACGGGACATTACGACATGGTGATCCCTTCGCTCGTCACGGGCCGCTCCGACGTGATCGCGGCGGGCATGAGCGCGACGCCGATCCGCGCGAAACGCGTGCTGTTCACGGTGCCGTACGTGCCCACGTCCGCCGTGTTCGTCTCCGCCGCCGGGCGCGAGATCGACACGCCGGACGACCTGCGCGGCCTGCGCGGCGCCGTTCCCGTGGGGACGACGCAGGACGTGTTCCTCACGCCTCGCGCGGCGGCGGGCGGCTTCACGGTCAAGACGTTCTCGAAGATCGAGGAGTGCGCGCTCGACATCGTGACCGGCCGGAGCGACTTCACGCTGATGGACGTCCCCGTGGCGGAGAAGATTTTGGAGCTGCCCGCCTTTAAGGGCAAGCTGACGCGCGGCAAGCCGTTCAAACTCACGGGCGCTGGGAAGGCGCTCGCGGTGCGCCTTGACGACACGGCGCTCAAAAGCCGCCTCGACGGCGCGATCGAGGCGATGGAAGCCGACGGCTCGCTCGACGCCCTGCGCGACAAGTGGGGACTCGGGAAAAAGTAGGCGATACGCCTTCCGTGCGCCCAAGGCGGCAAGAGAAAAGACGGAGAGAAGGACTCCCCGCGCGGAAGAATCCTGAAGAATCGTCCCCGTCTAACGAAAAAACGCGGCATTCCGGCGCGAGACGCGCCTGGTCGCCGCGTTTTTTTGCGCGCTCACTGGAGCGGAAGCAGTTCGACGACGCGTCCGAGGAGAACGTCGAAAAAGTACATGACCGCGTACTTGCCGTAGATTTCAAGATAAGCGTATTCAGTGACGCGCATGGGCAGAGGGAAACGCGCGTCGTAGCGTTCAAGACACCCGTCGCCGCCGCAGTCGCTCAGCGCGCGGGCGCAGTAGACGGCGGCCTTAAAGCCGTCGAGACGCGCGAGGTCGGCGTCGACGGCCGGAAAGAGCACTCCCGCGGGGGAAACGGTGATGTGGCAGAGGCGCTCGCCGAGACCGGCAACCTCCGCGCCTTTGCCGGAGATGTCGTCGTAGATGTAGAGACACCGGCCGAGGGCCGCGAACTGGCTCTGGAACTCCTGAAGGATGAACGAATACGGACGGAGAGCGTAGACGAGAACGGCGTCGGCGCGCAGAACTACGGACGCGAGTCGCTCCAAGCCGTTCCAGTCGAGTTTCCGCCCCGTGTTCCAAAGCGTGGAATTGACTTCATCATACATACGGCGCGGCGCATAGTATCCTGCGCGGCCGTTGGCGCGGGCAATCTCGTACTGGTTCTCGGGATTTTCCAGCTTGGCCCGCCGGAGATCGGCAAAGTTTTCGTAGCCGAGAGCGCGACAAAAACGACGCACTGTGGAAGTTGAGATATGACATTCCCGCGCCGCGTCGGCGGCGCTCAGGGCGTCCAGTCCGTCGTAATGCATCAGCAGGTAATGCGCCAGTTCACAAAAGGGACGGTCGAGGGCATTGCCGTGCGCGGCGCCAAGAATCTTCTGTTTGACGGATAAGGTCTTGATGCCCGCGCTCATCGGGGATCATCCTCAAAGCCCCAGTCAATGAGAGCGCTGACGTGGGGCATGACGCTGCGACCGAGCGGCGTAAGTTCGTACTCGACGGAGCGGACAGGTTCTCCGGCGACCACGCGACGCACGCAGCCTTCGCGCTCGAGCTGCCGCAGATACGACGTCAGGGTGACGCGGCTCACGGCGGCGCACCTGCGGCGCAGCGCGCTGAAGCGTACGGGCCCCCCCGCGAGCAGATAAACGATATAAAACTTCCACCGGCTCGAGAGCATATCCCATGTTCGGTTGAACTGGATTCTGCGGGCAAAATCGTTTTCGTCGTGATCGGGCATAACGAAAGGTCCTTTCATGGAAACAAACGTCTCAGCGGCGAAACGGCGTCAAGACGTCGCAAACCTCGAG
>CAZFNC010000048.1:9852-13301 GCA_964520485.1 uncultured Synergistaceae bacterium
CGACGGGTGACGCGCCCGTTTGCGGCGCTTTTACGCGGGGCTTCGACGAGCCTTCGTGGGCGCCGTTTGCCCAAGGGACGGCGACGGATCGGATGGGGCGCTTTTTTTAAGCAGACGCAGCGCGGTTCCGTTCCCATTATAGGGTAAATTTTTCGACCTGCGTCAATTTTTTTACCTACTTGAATAAAAAAGAGCGAATTTATTTAATGTAAACGTTATACGGACCGTTTTTTGAGAAACGTCAGAAAACGCGCCGTTTTTGGGCATCCAATCCGTCATTTTCAAAAAAAGGAGTGTTTCCCCATGAGCAATCCCGTCGTTGAAATGAACGCCGTTGAACTGTCGCGGGCGATCCACGCTCGGAAGGTGTCCTGCCGCGAGGTCATGGCCTCGTACCTCGACCACATCGGCAGGACGAACCCGCGCGTCAACGCCATCGTCACGCTCGTCGATCCGAACGTCCTGCTGAAACAGGCGGAAGAGAAGGACACGGAACTGGCCGCCGGAAACGACAACGGCTGGATGCACGGGTTTCCTCAAGCGGTGAAGGACCTGATGCCGACGAAAGGCATCCGCACCGCCAAGGGTTCGCTGGCGCTGAAAGACTGGGTGCCGGACGCCGACGGTGCCGTCGTAACATCAATGAAGCGGGACGGCGCGATCATCATCGGCAAGACGAACACGCCCGAACTGGGCTACGGCTCACAGACGTACAACGAGGTCTTCGGCGCTACTGGCAACCCCTATAACGACAGCCTCACGTGCGGCGGCAGCTCGGGCGGCGCCGCGGCGAGTCTCGCGCTGAGGATGCAGGCGGTGGCCGACGGGAGCGACTTCATGGGCAGCCTGCGCAACCCCGCCGGCTGGTGCAACGTCGTCAGCCTACGGCCGTCGATCGGCGCTGTTCCTTCCGGCGGCACGGAACTGTTCACCAACTCCATGGCGACAAACGGCCCCATGGGACGGTCGGTGGCCGACATCGCGCTGCTGTTCAACACGATGGCGGGATATAATCCGCGCTTTCCTCTGACGCGCGACCCCGACCCGCGTTTCCGCGCCCTGACGCCCGAGAACGCCCGCGAAAAGCTGACCGCCTCCCAAAAGGGCGCGCGCGTGGGCTGGATCGGCGACTGGGACGGCTACTTCCCCGTCGATCCCGAGATCATGAAGCTGTGCCGCGCCGCGTGCGAAAAGATGACGGAGTTCGGCGCCGTGGTCGAAGATGTCCCGTCGTTCTACAACATGGACGAGTTCTGGGACAAGATCTGGCTCCCCATCCGCCACTACTGCGCCAACTCGCTTAAAAACTTCTACGACATGTGCAAACAGAGCCTGCTCAAACCCGAAAGCCGCTGGGAGTACGAGGACGGTCTGGGCATGAGCGCCGGCGACGTGTACCGCGCCTTTGAAAAGCGCACGGAGTTCCTGCACAGAATGCTCGCAGTCTACGAGGAATATGATTACATCGTCTCGCCGACGGCGGTCTGTTTCCCGTTCGACAAGAACGTCCACTGGCCCGAGAAGGTCGGCGGAAGGGCGATGAAGACTTACCACAACTGGATGCAGATCGTCACGCCTTGGACGATGGGCGGCAACGCCGTCTGCACGATGGGCGCGGGCTTCGGCGCCGCCGGACTGCCCATCGGCATCCAGATCGCCGCCGCGCCGCACAGGGAGTACGAACTTCTCCGGTTCGCTCAGGCGTACGAGGATGTGACGAACTTCGCGGCCAAGTTCCCGCCCGAGTTCTAGGGGAACAGCGGCGTTCATGCGCCGTTAAGCCGTCGTTCGAACCGTGCCGCGTTTACCCGACCGTCGTCCTGTTTAGGCGTCCGGCGCCGATGCCTCAGGCGGAGTTTTTTTTGCGCGAAACCTTTTTCGCGATCATCACGCTGTGAGTTCGCGTCGGGAACAAAGCAGACTATTCTTATTTATGATAAAAAACGGAGGTCTTTGTCCATGAATCTTCAAGCTGTCGCCAACGCCCCGATATTCTGGGGCTGCGCCTGTATCAGCGTCGGCATCGTCTTAATGCTTGCCGTCCGTTACGTCGTCCTCGCGCTCAAGTTCGCGCCCTCGGTCGGCCTTGACCGTTCCCTGTGCGGACAGGCGTTCCGCAGCGGCCTGCTCGCGGCGTTCGGCCCCTCGGTCGCGCAGTTCGTCGTCGTCTTGGCGATGATCACGGCCGTCGGCGGCCCGATCTCGTGGATCCGCCTGTCGATGATCGGCTCGGCCGCGACGGAGCTTGTCGCCGCGCGCACGGGTGCCGTCGCCTGCGGCGTCGAGCTCGGCGGGGCGGGGTACGGGCTGGATCAGATGGCCGTCTCGTGGTTCACGATGTCTGTCAACGGCTGCGGCTGGCTGCTGATGGTCTTCCTCGCCACACACCAGATGGACAAGGTGAGTGCCAAGATCGCCGGTTCCGACGAGAAATGGCGCGGCATCATCACAACCACGTGTTCGATCGGCCTTTACAGCCACATGGTGGCTCCGTACCTGATCAAGTACAGGGTTATGGACAAGGCGACGAACGCGATGAAGACGAATCCGGAACTTGTGTCCTGTATCGTCGGCGCGCTCGCCATGGCCGTGTTCATCCAGCTGGGAAAGAAGTACGCCTGGGTCAAGAACTACGCGCTCGGCTTTGCGATCATCGCCGGTCTTTTGGCCGGATACCAGTTTATGTAGGCGAGGAGGATGAAAACCATGGATTTCCGCACTGAATGGAACAAATCGGTCATCACGTCGGGCCGCGTCACGATACTCGTCGCGATGGCATGCAGCTTTCTTCCGAGCATTTCGCTCTACTTCTTCTACGGCGCGCGTCCCGCTCTCGGCGAGATGCTGAGCGCCTGGGGCCAGATCGCCGCGGCGTACGGCGGCGCCTACGTCATCGAGCCGATCGCCTACGGCACTGTGCTGGGCACGGCGGGTTCGTACATGGGTATCCTGGCCGGCTCGATGGGCCAGATGCGCGTTCCGTCGGCCATGACGGCTCTTGACGTGACGGGCGTCGAGGAGGGGACGGACAAGGGCGAGTTGATCTCGACGATCGGCATCGCCGGCTCGATCGTCACCAACGTCACGGTGCTGACGATAACGGTGCTTTTCGGCATGAAAATTCTCGCGCTCCTGCCCGACGGCGTGAAGGCGGCCCTTTCCAACCTGATCCTCCCCGCGCTGTTCGGCGCGGTGCTGATGCAGTTCTCGATGAAAAAGCCCGCTATCGTCTGCTACGCTCTGCCCCTCGTGCTGGCATCGCGGATCTTTATCAAGATCCCCGGCTGGGGATACATCCTCGTGGCAGTGTTCGGATCGCTGGCGCTTTCCAAGGTGTTCTACGCGGCGAAAATCATCAAGTAGGCGCGCGGATCACAGTCGATGCGGCCTTGGCCGGCCCGCGCGTCGCCTCTTCCGCGCGGCCGGCCTTTTTTCGGGGCACGCGGATC